>CAYYWA010000012.1:0-21037 GCA_964475255.1 uncultured Sorangium sp. | reverse complement strand
AGGAGGAGCCCGGCGACGCTGCCGGCGACGAGGGGCTGGTCGTCTGCGACCTCGCCTGCTGCGCCCGGGCCTGCTGCTCGAGCGCCCTCGTCTGCGCCTGCGCTTTCGCCGGCTCGGCCCGGGCCGAGTCGTGCGCCCCCCCCCTCGCCCGCGTTCTCGGGCGGGGCCCCCCGCGCCAGAGCATCTCGAACCCCGCGCTCCGCACCTGCGCCACGCTGACCTCGGTGACCGCGCGGGCAATGCCGAGCGCGAGCAGCAACGCCCCTCCCCAAGCCACCACCGGGGCGCTCTCGAGCAAGACGCCCCCCGCGGTCGCGATGGCCGCCGCACCAGCGAGGTGAACGGCCGACGGTGTCGGATGAACCTGCACGCGGGCGGGAGGCTACCATTTCGGCGCTCGCGGCGCGGGTGTGCGGTGTCCTCGGGGGTGGGGCGCTCCTGTGCGTGCGGCAACGGCGCCGCGCTGCCGTTTCCTTTGGGGGCAATGCGGCGTTCCGCTATCGTGCGATGACCCTGATTCCCGTTTTTCTTGCCCGGAGGGTAGACATGCTGAAGGCCAAGGCTCGTTCGTGGGTGCTCGCTCTCTGTGCGCTCGGCGTTCCGAGCATCGCGGTAGCGCAAGAGACGCGCGAGAGCTTCGGTTCGAGCGGGCAGCTCGTGGTCGGCGCCGAGCGCCTGTTCGGGCTCGTGGTGGCGTCGAGCACCTTGGAGGCGAACAACGGTGGCGAATCCACGGTGACCTTCACGAGTTTCACGCTGCTCGCCAATCCAACGAACGGGCTCATTTCGAACTACTCGTTCCCGCGAGTGGGCGTGGACTACCTCGTCACGGACGGCGTGAGCATCGGAGCCGCGATCGGAATGTTCACGCTCTCCGGCTCGTTCGAGGCCGAGGGGCAAGCGGACCAAGATCTCGAGACGACGACGGCGTTCCTGTTCGCTCCACGAGTGGGCTATGCGCACATGTTCAACCCGACGCTTGGCATTTGGCCCCGCGGCGGAGTCTCCATCGTGGCATCGACGACGTCGGGCGACGGCGACGAGACCTCCTCCAACCAGCTGGCGGTCACGCTCGAGGCGCCACTCGTGATCTCGCCGGTTTCGCACGTCGCGTTTTCGGTCGGTCCAACGATCGATATCGGCGTCAGCGGTGGAAACGAGACGGAGACCCAGGTCGGAGGCGTCAAGATCAGCGTCGAGAACGACGAGACCGGCATCGATTGGGGTCTGATGGCCGGCCTGCTCGTCTATCTCTGACCGCCCGTTGTCCGCTCGTTCGGAGGGCATCCGTGATATCGGTGCTCACCGAGTCGTGTCGTCGTCCGCCCGCTCGCGTTGGTTGTCGCCGCGCCGCATTCGGCGCGGCGCGGCCGCGCTCATTTCGGGTCTGCTCTTCGCCGGCGCGGCGTTCGCGGCGCCGGTCGAGTACTCCAGCTACGAGCTCGAGGTGCTCGCGCCGGAGCTCGAGCGCCATCGCGCCGTGCTCGAGACGTCTCCAAACGGCAAGATCATCTCGGAGATCCACGTCGTCACGCTCGACGTCTTCGACGAGAGCGATCCGGTTCCCGACTTCTTCAACGTCTTTCACGCGACCACGCGCGAGCGCGTGATCCGGCGCGAGCTCCTGTTCCGGGAAGGCGAGCCGTACGACTCGCGGCGCGCGGACGAGACCGCGCGCAATCTGAAGGCGCTTCGCCAGCTCTCACTGGTGCTCGTCGTCCCCATCACGGATCCGCGCCCGGGGTTCGTCCGCGTCCTGGTCATGACCAAGGACGTCTGGAGCCTGCGACTCAACTCGGATTTCGAGGTCGCGAACGGGCGGCTCAACTACCTGCTCCTGAACCCGAGCGAGGAGAACGTGTTCGGGACGCACGCCAGCATCGGCGGGCTGTTCGTGCTCGAGCGCGACACGTACTCCGTGGGCGGTCTCGTCTCGCACAATCGCATCCTTGGCACGCGGCTCTCCGGGAGCGTGTTTTACGCGCTCGTGTTCAACCGCCACACGGGCGAGCGGGAGGGGTCCTATGGGACGATGAGCTACGGGCTGCCGCTCTACTCCGCCGAACAGCGCTGGTCCTTCGGCACGACGCTCGAGTTCCGCGACTATCTCGGGCGGCTCTACGGACGCGACGGACGCGTGTTCCGGTTCGACGCCGACGTGACGCCGTACGACGACGCGATCCCCGTCGTCTACGCCTACCAACGCTACTTCGCCGCGAACGAGGTGACCCGCGCCTTCGGGCGTCGAGTGCGAGCGCTGCTCACGCTCGGTCTCGAGCTCGATCATACGGCCTATCGCGCGCGCGTTCCCCCCGGCACCGATCCGCGAGCGGAGGCCGAGCTCGTGGCGGAGGAAATCCCGCGTGGGGACACGCGCCTCGGGCCGTTCGCGGGTCTACGCATTCAGGAGGAGCGCTATCTGAAGACGATCGAGCTCGAGACGCTCGGGCTTCAGGAGGACTTCCGTCTCGGTCCCGAGGCATCGCTCCGCGTCTATCCGGCGAGCCGCGCGCTCGGCTCCTCACGGGATCTGCTCGGGGTCTTCGCGGGGCTGTCGTACACGCACGCGTTCGGGGACGGGCTCGTGCGCGTCCTCGGGTCCTCGAGCATCGAATACGCGAACGACGATCAGCACGACGCGCTCGCCACTCTCGGCGCGCGCGTCGCGAGCCCGAGGCTCGGCTTCGGCCGCATCGTCGCGGACGCCGTGTTCCAGAACCGGTACTGGAACTATCGGAATCGGCGCTTCGCGGTCGGAGGAGCGGACCGACTGCGCGGCTATCCCACCGACGACCCGGCGCTGCGCGGCGACGACGCCGCCGCGCTGAACGTCGAGCTTCGCACGCGAGGCATCGACATCCTCTCTGCTCAATGTGGGCTCGCGGTCTTCTACGACGTGGCCGGTGCCGCGAATCGCGTGTCCGATATCGCGCTGCGCCAGTCCGCGGGGCTCGGGGTGCGCATTCTGTTCCCACAAGCGAATCGCCTGGTTTTTCGCGCCGACTACGCGCTGCCGTTGAGCCCGGGATACGCGGTGCTGCCCGGCGGGGCCTTCGTTACGTTCGGGCAGGCCTTCGACATGCCGGCGCTCTCGTCTCCGAGCGTCACCGGTTTCGCCGCGCGGTGAGCGGGCGGAAATGCCCCGTGCTATCCTGAGCAAGGATGGCCGGATTCTTGCCCGAGGTTCCCGCCCATCTGCGGCAGTTCGTCGTCGAGCAGGACTATGGGCAGTACACCGACACGGACCAGGCCGTATGGCGGTTCGTGCTCGAGCGTCTCTCCTCGACGCTGAACGAGCGCGCGCACCCGGCCTACAAGCACGGGCTCGGCGCGACGGGGATCCGCATCGACAGGATCCCGAGCATCGCCGAGATGAACGACAAGCTCGGGCGCTTCGGCTGGGGCGCGGTGGCCGTCGACGGGTTCATTCCGCCCCGGGCCTTCCAGGAGTTCCAGGCCGCGGGGATTCTGCCCATCGCCGCCGAGATCCGGACGCGCGAGCACCTCGAGTACACGCCCGCGCCGGACATCATCCACGAGGCGGCCGGGCACGCGCCGATTTTGCCCGAAGAGACGTTCGCGGCGTACCTCCGGCGCATCGGTGAGGTGGGCGCGGAGGCGTTCACGCTCCCGGAAGACGCGGCCGTGTACGCCGCGATCTACGAGCTCAGCGAGGTCAAGGAGCGCGTCGACGCAACGCCCGAGGCGGTACGCCGCGCCGAGCGAGCGCTCGCCGACGCGATCGCGAAGAGCGTCCAGGTGAGTGAGGCAGCGCGCCTCTCGCGCCTCTACTGGTGGACGGCGGAGTACGGTCTGTTCGGGACGCCGGAGCGCTACACCCTCTACGGTGCGGGGCTGCTCTCCTCGCTCGGCGAGAGCCGATCGTGTCACGCCGCCGAAGTCGAGAAGCTCCCCCTCGACGAGGGCTGCGTCGAAGTCGACTACGACATCACGCGTCCCCAACCGCAGCTCTTCGTGACGCCGGACTTCGAGACGCTGCATGCGGTGCTCGACCGCGTCGCTGCCGGGCTCGCGGTGCGGCGTGGGGGCGCCTATGCGCTCCGAACGGCGCTCGCGAGCCGCGAGCTCGCGACACTCCGTTTCTCGTCGGGCGCGTTCGCGATCGGCGTGCTCGAGCGGGTTCACGGGCCCTTCGAGGAGCCTTGGGCGCTCGAGCTTTCGGGCGGAGTCGGGTTCGGCTTCGACGGGCAGCTCCTTGCTGGACACGGTCCGGACGCCCAGGCGGGAGCGGTCGTCGTCGTCGGGCGGCTTGCGGACGGAGCCTCTCCGGACACCGCCGCGGCAAAGCGCTTCGAGCCTGGGCGCACGTCCATCGAGCTCGCGAGCGGCGCGCGCGTCGAGGGTCGGCTCCTTCGTCGGCAGGCGTTGCCCGACGGGAGAACGGCGTGCCTCGAGCTCGAAGCGGCCCACATCGCGCTGCCGCGCTCGGCGCCCATCGAGCGGCCGCACCTCACGCTCCTGTGTGCGGGCGATTTCGTCACGGCGCGCGCCGGCGCGGCCGATCGCGCCTACCACGGCGAAACCAGCTTCTCGGGCCTTCGCGTCCCCCGTGCGCGCCCGCCCGTGCCGAGCATCCCCGCGGGGGAGCTCGCGCTTCCGAGCGGCCCAGCGAGCGCGCGCTGAGCCTGGATTTCGGTCTTCACGCCAAATCGAGGCTGGCGGCTATGGACGCTCGGGCGGCGCATGATATCGCGCTCGCCGAGGTCCACCCATGAGCTTACCGACCGTCCTCGTCACCGGCGCTACCGGCAGGTTGGGCACCGCGGTGTGCGCCACCCTGCTCGAGCGCGGGTTTTCGGTCCGCGCGACCGATCGCCGCTTCACCAAGGATTTTCCGATCCGCGTCGAGGTCGGGGACGTGTGCGACGAGTACTTCGCGCATCGGGTGGTCGAGGGCGTCGACGCCGTGGTGCACCTCGCGAACCACCCGAATCCCTTCTCGGGCCCGACGCCGCAGCGGTTGCTCGCCGACAACGTGGCGATGAACGGCAACGTCTTCCACGCCGCGGTGTCGCTCGGCGTGCGGAGCCTCGTCTTCGCGAGCTCGATTCAGGTGATGATTCGCCGCGATCGACCCGTGAAGGCTCCACCGTTTCCGATCCCGTACCTTCCGCTCGACGGCGAGCTGCCCCCGAATCCCGGGCTGAACACCTACGGGATCAGCAAGGAGTTCGGCGAGCGCCTCCTTCGCCTCTACACGGAGTCGGATCCCGCGCTCAGCGCGACCTCCATCCGCTTCCCCATGCTCGTCGGCGACTGGCACTTGAGTCGCATGCAGATGGGGAAGCCGCTGCCGCTCGCCTCCATCGATTTCATCGAAGCGACCGCGCACCTCTTTCTCGAGGATGCGGGCACGCTGGTCGCGGCCGTTCTCGAGCGCCGGCTGCCGGGATACCATCAGTACTTCCCGGCGCGCTCCATGGAGCTCCGCGGCTACTCGCTCGAGGAGATCTTGCGAGACCGGTATCCCGACGTCCCGCGCCGCGGCGCGCTCCCCGCGGACGACGGGTTGATCGACCTTTCGGCGATCACGCGCGAGGTCGGCTGGGTGCCCGTCCACCGCCTCGTCTACGACGTCGAGCGATAGGACCACAAAGCGGCCCGAACGCGCCGTCCGGCGTTCGCTCGGGGAGGAAGGTCGGTCGGGTTCGGGCGAGGGGCCGGTTGGCTCACGGGTGTCGTGAAACTCGGGACTCGGGTCGCGCGTAAGAAGCTCGCATGGACGTGCTGACGGACGTCCTCGAGACGGTGCGTGCGCGGGCAGCATGGTCCGTGACCACGACGGCGCTTGCACCGTGGGCCGTGGACATGGACGCGGACGAGGGCGCCGCGTGGTTCCACCTGGTGCTGGAGGGCCGGGCGTGGCTCCGCGCCGGCGCGGAGAGCATCGAGCTTTCGCCCGGGGATCTCGTCGCGTTGCCACGAGGGGACGGACACGGCGTGTCCGATGCTCCCGCGAGCAGCGGCGCCGTGCGGGTGCGCCTGTCCGGGCGGCGGGCTCCCTCCGGCACGCGACCCATCGGGGGCGCGGGTGCGCGCAGCGTGCTCGTCAGCGGGCGCATCGCGCTCGAGAACGCGCAGGCGAGCCCGCTGCTCGACCTGTTGCCGCCCGTGCTCCTTCTGCGCAGCAATCCGTCGCGGTCCGCTCCGTGGCTCGAGCCCGCCTTGCGCGCGCTCTGCGCGGAATCCGGATCGCAGCGGGCGGGAGCGCGCACCGTCGCCGCACGGCTCGGCGATCTCGTGTGGATCCACATCGTCCGCGAGTCCCTCGAGTCGCTCGATGCACCCGCCCAGGGCTGGCTCGCCGCGCTCGGCGATCCGCAGATCGGCGCCGTGCTGTCCCTCATCCACCGCGACCCGGCGCTCGCGTGGAGCGTGCAGGAGCTCGCGTCCCGCGTCGCGATGTCGCGCTCCGCGTTCGCGGCGCGCTTCACGAAGCTCGTTGGCGAGCCGCCGCTCCACTACGTGGCTCGGCTTCGCATGCAGAAAGCAGCGGCGTTGCTCCGCGAAGGCAATGCAACCATCGCGGAGATCGCCGAGAGCGTGGGCTACGACTCGGAGGCGGCGTTCAGTAAGGCATTCAAGCGCGCGCTGGGCAGCGCGCCGGGCGCGTATCGCCGAAAGCGCCGGCACTCGGGGCTCCCCGAGGCGGCGTGAGCCCGACAGGGACGCGACGGCGTTCGCGTCGCCCTACGCTTGAGCGCTGCGCCGATAGCCGACGCGTGACAGCGCTTCTTCGACGATCTGGATGCGCGCCGTCCGGTCCCCCTCGAGCTCGGGGACGAGCACGAGCCGATGCGCGAGGACGCTCACGGCCGTCGCGCGGACGTCTTCCGGCGTCGTGAAGCTGCGGCCGGACATGAGCGCGTAGGCCTTCGCCGCGCGGAGCAAGCCGAGCGAGGCACGCGGCGAGGCGCCCAGCGTGACCCGCGGGTGTTTGCGCGTGAAGCCCGCGAGCTGCACGGCGTACTCCATCAGGTCTTCCTCGACGTGGATGCGCGCAGCGAGCCCCTGGAGGGCCACCACTTCCTCCGCGCCGAGCACCGTTCGCGCTTGTGGTGCGTCCACGCCGTGCGCTCGCAGCATCGCGACCTCTTCGCGCGAGCTCGGATAGCCCATCTGGACGCACACGAGGAAGCGATCGATCTGGGCCTCGGGGAGCGGATAGGTGCCCTCGAGATCGATCGGGTTCTGCGTCGCGAGCACGAGGAACGGCTCGGGCAGGGCGAAGCGGTCGCCCTCGATGGTCGCCTGGTGCTCCTGCATGGCCTCGAGCAGGGCGGACTGCGTCTTCGCCGGGGCGCGGTTGATTTCGTCGGCGAGGAGCACGTTCGTGAAGATGGGGCCCGCGCGCAGCGAAAAGGTTCCGTCGCGCGGGCTCAGCACGTAGGTGCCCGTAACGTCGGCCGGCAACAGGTCCGGCGTGAACTGGACCCGCCGCACCGAGCACCCGAGCGTTACGGCGAACGCCTTCACGAGCGTGGTCTTCGCCACTCCCGGAACGCCTTCGAGCAGCACGTGCCCGCGCGCGAGGAGCGCCACGAGCAGCGTGTCCACGACGCTCGGGTCCCCGATGTAAATGCGGCCGACCTCGCGGCGCACGGCATCCAGCCGGCCGCGGGTCACTTCGATTTCGCTAACGTGGAGGGGAGAATTCAAGCGGAGCCCGGCTCACCGGTCTTTGCTTTTTGCCCACCCCGGTCGAGTTCTGCAAGCAGCTCGGTCACGTTCCGTTCGTGCTCGGCCACTTGGCCGGTCGTCAGTCGGCTCGGCTGCCGGCTGAGAACGGCGGTGCGCGCGGCGCGCCCGCGAGAAAAGAGCGCGCGCGCGCGGACGAGCAGCGACGGCTCCGCGCCCTGTTCGGCGAGCAGGGTGAGCGCCGCTTCCGGCGCTGCCGACGGCTGGAGGCCCGCACGGCTCGCCAGCTCCTCGGTGAACAGGCTGTCGAGCTCCGTCATGACGAGCGCGGGATCGGTGGTCGGTGCGGCGAGTACGGCCGCGCGCCCAGGGAGGCCGCCTTGAGCGAGCAGGGGAGTGGGCGTTGCATACCGGGGCTCGATCCGCCGGTGCCCGCGCAAGGCGTGGAGGAACGCCCACCCGACGGAGAGCAGCGCCGCGAGCGCTGCCACGATCAGCGCGAGGCCCGGCGGCAAGCCTTGCTCGTGCCAACTCCGGAGCGCTTCGGCGGCGCTGTCCGCGGCTTCCGTCAGATCGCCGGCGACACCGCCCGGGCGCGCGAACCGCCCCGTTTGACCGAAGCGGTTCGACAGGACGTAGAGCTTGCCGCCGCGCGTGCCCCACGTGTCGTCCTCGACGAGATAGTCGATGAGCCCTGCCGCGAAGGCACGATTCCCCGGGTAGCGGAGCATGAGGTTCATCACCGCCGACGGGTCCGACATGGCGAACAAGCGGCCGCGCCCGGCGATGATCCCCGTCACCGCGATCACCGCGTCCGGCTCACCGAGCGCTGGAATGGCGAGCACCGGAGTGAGGTTCGGGTGCGTGAGCGCGGTCGGGTGATTCGTCACGAGCCGCTCCACCCGCAGCACGACGGGGTGGCGATTCTGCTCTTGACCGGCGACCGACTGCACCGCGGGAACCGCGATCGCGAGGCTCTGCCGATTGCGGAGCATCATCGCTGGCCGGAGCGGCGCCTGGATGCGGTAGATGCGGTAGCGGCGCAGCAGCTCGACACCCTTGCCGTGGTCGTCGAGCAATGCGAGCCGGCCGCCCGCGGAAAGAAACGCGCTCACCTGGTCCTGATCGATCTCGACCTGCGGATAGAGGATCAGGACACCGTCCTTCGCCGTGAGCGTGGCGTAGTCGAGGCGGGCCACCGGTTCGACGCGTTCCGCACCGAGACGCTCGCGCGCGAGCGCGAGCAGCTCGCTCGCCCCCTCCCAATCCGCGTCGCCCACCTCGAACGCGGCGTGCGTGGCGCTCGACAGCGTGAACGCAAGCAGCGCGGAAGCAGTCGCAAAGACGCGAGAAAATCGCGTGCGGCCCCGGGTTCGGACACGCACCCGCGAGGGTGCCGCGGACTTCGGCGCGGTGCGTGGTGGGGGGCTAACCATCCTGTGGTCCGATCCGTAGTACTCGATGACGCATCGGCGAGCACCCCCGAGGCGCCCCGCCGAGATCGACGCACCCGGTCGGCAAGTTCGTCACGGCTGGGGCGACCTTGACCGGGAGAACCGCGTCGCTAAAGTACCTATTAGTTGGCGAGTCGGACGGCGGCCGCCGGGAAACGAGACACAAAATGCTCCCTCCGTTCATCATCGAGCAGATTCGTCGTCGCGAGGAGGAGGAGCGGTATCGGCGGGAGGAACTCGAGCGCCCGCGCCTCGAGTTGCCGGTCGACCTCTATCATCCCGAGACAGATGTCCACTCGCCGCGCCGGGACGAGCAAGACGTTCCCGAGCGTGGCGTTCTCATCCTCGATCTGGTCTGACGCACGCGGCGTTCCGCGAGCGCCGAGCCCGCCGGCTCGGCCGCCCGCCATGCCCCGGCCGTCCCGCCATTCTCGGCGGGGACGCGTGTCGGGGTGGTGTTCGCTTCAGCGCGGACTGAAATGTGTGACAGGGAGGCTCGACAAGCGCGGCACCTGATCTAGTCTGCGCGCCGTGCGCCCCGCCCCTGTACCGCCTGCAGCGCTGCTTCGGGCTGCGGGCCTTCTGCTTGCGTTCGGTTCCGGTTGCTACACGACCGAGGGTGGCACACCGCCGCCCCACGACATCGCCTACTTTCCCGTCGGGCTCGCCGTCGCGAACGCGGCGCGCCATCTGGTCGTCGTCAACAGCGACTTCGATCTGCAGTACGAGGCGGGCACCGTGGCGGTGCTCGATCTCGACGCGGTGCGCGGCCTCACGCCGGACCCGTGCGCGAGTGACGCCGAGTGTGGAGAGGGGCGGCGATGCGACACGGCGCCGTCCGACGAAAACGGCGGCGTGCCGAGTCGGGTGTGCGTGGACCTCGAGGGCCCGTACGCCGGATTGCCCTGCGGTCCCGTTCCCGAGCGTCCGCTCGCCGAACGACTCCTCTTTCCCGGTCGCTGCCAGAACGTAGACTTCGCTCGCCCGCCCGTCGGCGACAGCTTGATCGTCGACACGGTGGAGGTCGGGGCCTTCGCGGCCGACGTCCTCTACCGGGAGCGCCCGCCGAGCGCGCCGCCCGAAGCTCCCCCGGGGCGGCTCTTCGTGCCGGTGCGCGGCGACGCGACGCTTCACTGGATCGATCTCGACGAAGACGGCCGCCTGCACTGTGGTCAGGGCGCGCGAGGGGGCGCCTGTGACGAGCGGCACCGGGCCGGCGCCGAGCGCGACAACCCGCGGGGATTGCGGCTCGAGCCGGAGCCGTTTGCGGTGGCCGCGACGCCCGACGGCACCGGCCTCCTCGTCACGAATCAGACGACCGGGGTCGTCTCGCTGTTCGTGAACCGTTGGTCCGACGAAGGCGCGCGCCTCGAGCACGCGATCGCCGAGCTGCCGACGAACCCCATGGGGGTGGCGGCGCTGCCGCCCCCCGCGCTGCTCGCGCTGCGCGCGGAGGAGTACCCGCCGGGGTTCCTGGTTACTTTTCGCAACGCCGCCGAGGTTCACCTCTTTCGGTACTTCTCCGAGGCGGTTGCCGCACCGGAGGCTGCCTACGTGGCCCAGGCCGCCGTGCGCCCGCTCACCGTCAACGCGAGCGGCGTCGACTCGCGCGGCATTACGGTGGACGACTTCGAGCGCGCGCACGCCGAGGCGGCGTGTGCAGCGCGCTCCGGCGTGCCGCGCTCGTGTGCGGCCGACGAAGCGTGCCTCGCCGAGCTCTCTGCCGAGCAGCGCTCCGAGCTCGAGGCGTGCCTCTCGGCGGCGAGCACGATCCCCCTCGACGTGTACATCGCGAACCGTTCGCCAGCGAGCTTGATCGTCGGACGGACTCGGCCCGAGCCGGGCGCGCTGGCGGCCACGGAGACGCCCGTGTTCTCCGATACGGTGCCGCTCACGCAGGGGCCCTCCCGCGTGCTCACGGGGAGCGTCATCGTAGGGACGGCGGCGGACGGTTCGCCCCTCTACGAGCGCCGCGTGATCGTGGTCTGCTTCGATTCGCGCAAGATCATCGTGTACGACCCGGCCACGCGCCAAATCGATACGGAGATCACGACGGGCCGCGGGCCGCACGCGCTGGCGCTCGACACCGAGCACGGCCTCCTGTACGTCGGGCACTTCACGGACTCGTACATCGGTGTGGTGAGCCTCGACCGCCGTTTCCCGGCGACCTACGGCACGATGCTCGCGTCATTCGGTACACCCTCGGCCCCGAGGACCTCGCAGTGAGCTCAACGTCGTCGCGAGCATTCGCGCTCCCTCTCTTGCTCGTTTCGGCCCCCCTCGGCCTGTTCGGCTGTGCCGACCGCGCGGTGACCGTTCAAGTGCGCTCGCTCGAGGCGAGCGGCGACGTCACGTTCGTGTGCCGCACGAGCGACGGAGAAAGCTTGCCCGTGCGGGAGTGCAACCTCGACTCGATGGGACGCGGCGAGCGCAACCTGTTCGCGCTCGTCACCCAGAAGAGCACCGGGGAGGTGGCCGTCATCAACGTGCCGTACAACCCGGGCGCGCTCGCTTCGGACGAAGGCGTCGTCGATCTCGATCCCTGGACGCCGTCGTTCGGCTTCGCGCGCATCGGGGCCCGCCCGGTGGACATCGTGAGCACGCCGGGAGGGCGCGCGAGCTTCGTCGGTGTGGCCGAGCCTGGGCGTCCTGGGCTGTTCGCGTTGCCGACGAGCTGCCTCGACACGCCCACTCAGGACGAGCTCCCGCGCGATCTGACGACGTGGCCCGCGTGCTCGCTTCCAGCCGCGCCGGCGAGCCTCGCCGTGGCGATCGACCCGCCGGCAGCGGCCGGCGCGCTCGCGCGCTCGTGCGATCGCGCGCGCGGCGTCGAAGGCGCGCCGCCCGGCGCGATGCGCAGCCAGTGCCCGGCGAGCCTCGTGGACGAGCCGGGGCCGCTCGGTCGTCGGAAGCTGATCGTGAGCCTGCCGGATCGCGGCTCGCTCGTCGTGATCGATGCGCAAGCGGTGCTCGATCGGGAGCCGGGCACGTTCGAGCCCTGTCCGATCGAGGTCGAGCTGCCGCTCGCGGTGGACTTGGAGGGAGCGGCTCCCGAGGTCGTGGAGACTCCCGCGGGCGAGAGCTGTGCCGCGCCGCCGCCTCCGCCGCTCGATACCGTGTACACGCCGCGGCCGACCGGGCTCGCGCTCGAAGCGGGGACGCTCTACGTGGCGGACGAAGGCGCTCCGGTAATTCACGTCGTGAACGTGAGCAACGCGTGCACGCCGATGGAGGGGCCGCCGCTCTTGCCGCGCGCTGCCGCCCGACCGGATCGCGTGGTGACGACCTCTCGCGTCGCGGCGAGCCCGCTCACGCCGAGCGGTCGCCGTTTCGTGTACGCGATCGACGACACCGACGCGCCGAACGCGAGCGTGATGGCGTTCGACGTGAGCCCGGGCTCGACGGACAGGACGCCGATCCAGCACACCGACGTCACGGCGTCGCCCGTCGCGCAGCCCGACCGCGTGATGTTCGGAGCCCCGGCGCGAGATCTCACGTTCATTCTGCGCGACGAGCCCGTGTTCGACGCGAACGGGATCGCTCGGATCGGGGAGCTGTGCGATCCCGATCCGGCCTCGAGCTCGCCCGGGGTCGCGTATCGACCGTCGAGCGCCGGTGGCGCGGCGCCCTCGGAGCTCCGGGGTGTGTTCGCGATGGTGCTGCTCACGAACGGCGAGATCGCGACCATCGACGTGGAGGATTTCGACGCCCCCTGTCGCCGGCCGATCACCGCCAACCCCAGCCCGGAGGAGGACTTCCGCGGCTGTGCAAACGATCCGGAAGGCATCGAGCGCTACACGCTCCCGAACGGCGCGCCGACGGTGACGGGCGAGGTGAGCTGCGACGTCGTGGAGCCTCACCGGCCGCGTTCGGGCCGGCGCATGCTCACCGGGGGCAGCGCGGGCACCCAGGCGCCCTCGCTGCGGGCGTTTCCGCAGCTCGCGGTCCCGGAGTCCGTCGTGCGCACGAGCTTTCAGGAGCGGCCGAAGCTCCTCGCCGTCGATTTTCCCACGGCTCCGGCGCGGGTCTTCGTGGGGACGACGTTGCGCCAGCATCGCGTCGGCGACGAAGCGGTCGCTGGCGAGCTCATCATCGATCCGCGCGAGGCGGAGAACTACTCGCTGGCTTTGCCCTGGCAGGAGCCGCGCGCCTATCCCTCGTCCGAGACGGTCACGCTCACGTACGAGGGCGTGATCACGCCGGAGCTGCCGAGCGGTTTCCTCACGGAGGATGGGACGGGTGGGCTGATCCTCGAGGAGCCGACGGCGGGCTTGTGCGATCGTGGGGTCCTCGACCCCGAGCTCGCGCGCGAAGTCGGCGTGGAGCGCTTCGGGCTCGACGGCGAAGCCCTCGAGACGTTCGCGCGCGATCACGCCGACTACATCGTGGTGACGGCCGATTTGCTCGACGACGCGGACGGGTACTGGAGCTCGGCAAGCTGTACCTTCACCGAGTGCCGGGATGTGTTCGGAGATCTCGACGACGACGAGGACGAGAACGCCGAAGACGATCTGCCCGGCACGGACGAGCTGCTCCCGACTCGCGAGTTCCGCGTCGTGGACGCCGAGCAGCAGCGCTTGTCCGTCGAGCCGCGCAACACGGCGGACCCCGATCGACGCGCGGAGCTCTCGCGGCTCGCGGCGTGTTGTTTCCCCTCCGGGGCGAGCTACCGCGTGCGCGCGTCTCGCCAGTGGGTGGTCGTCGGCTCGGCTACCGGGTTCCGCCATGGCATCGTAGGCACGAGGGTGCAGACGGAGACGGGCGAATGGACGGTCGAGTGCGCGCAGGGCTGCAACACGAGCCTGCGCTTGGACGAGTCGCGGGTGTTCGAAATCGCGGCGGAGTCGTGCTCCGAGCAGGGCCCCCGGGCCGCGGAGCTTTGCCCGGTGGGGCTCGCGACGCCGAACGACGTCTGCGTGCTGCCCGAGCAAGGCCCCGTCGCGCTCGACGGCCCGGGCGCCGCCTGCATTCACGCGACGCCCACGGCGCGCTTCGCCGTGTACCGCGGCGCTCAGCCGAGCCGCCGCGACATGCAGTTCATCTGGCAGGTCGCGGGCGGGTTCTTGCCGCTCACGCTCGATCTGGGCGTCGTCAGCTCGGCGATCCTGCCCGAGCGGATCGTCAGCCTTCCGCAGCTCGATCGGCTGGGCGTCGTCGACGCGGCGTCGCTCGGTCTCGCCTTTTTCCGGCTGGATCGGCTGACGGTCATCACGCCGACGCTCAATTGAGACGGCGTGCCTCGGGTCTCGGGCCCCGCGGAGGGATGGGGCGTGCGTGGAGGCGACCGTGAGCGCTCGCACGACTCCGGTCATGCAGCAGCACGCGGAGGCGAAGCGGGCGCACCCCGACGCCATCGTCTTCTTCCGTCTCGGTGACTTCTACGAGATGTTCGGCGACGACGCGGTCCTCGCGTCCCGCCTGCTCGATCTCACGCTGACCAGCCGCAACCGCGGCAAGCCGGACGAAGTGCCGATGGCGGGCGTGCCGCACCATTCGGCGCACCAGTACATCGCGCGCTTGCTCGAGCTCGGCCATCGCGTCGCCATCTGCGAGCAGATGGCGGACCCGGCGACCGTGCGCGGGATCGTGCCCAGAAAGGTCGTCCGGGTGATCACGCCCGGAACCGTGACGGAGAGCGGACATCTCCCCGCGGACGCGAACAACTTCCTCGCCGCGGTCGAGGGCGCCGGGTCCGGACCGGCGCTCGCCCTCTTGGATTTGTCGACGGGCGAGCTCAGCGTCGGGCGGGCGTCGGATGCGGCGGCGTTGATCGCCCTGGTCGGCCGCGCACGGCCGCGTGAGATCCTGATCGGAGGCGCGGGGGCGGACGACGAGCACGGCGCGGCGCTGCGCCGCGCGTTCGAGCTGCTCGGTTGCGCTCGCGTGAGCGACGATCCAGCGCTCGAAGCGGCGGAGCTCGAGGCCGCGCTCGGGAGCCTTGCGGTCGAAGCGAGCGAGCTCGACGAGCCAGAGCGCCGGGCGCTCGGACGGGTGCTCCGGTTCGCGCGCGCATGCATGCCGGAGAGCGAGCTCCCCGTGCGTCGCATCGGCCGGTACGACCCGAGCGACTGCCTGATCCTCGATCCGACGGCTCAAGCGCACCTCGAGCTGGTCGAATCGCCCGCAGGGCGGGCTTCGACGTTGCTTTCCGTGATCGACGCGACGCTCACGCCTCCCGGGGCGCGTCTGTTGCGCCGGCGTTTGCTCGCGCCGTTGCTCGACGTCGAGCGCATTCGCAGGCGGCTCGACCAGGTGGAGCTCTTCGTGCTGCACACGCGGCTGCGCGGTGAGCTCCGCGCGCTGCTCTCGGGGGTCGGGGATCTCGAGCGGCTCAGCATTCGCGCGAGCCTCGGGGAAGCGACGCCGCGGGACCTCGGCGCGCTGCGCGACGGGCTCGCCGCCGCGGCGCGCGTGAGCGCCCTGCTCGACGAGCTCACGGACGCGGCGTCCCGGGAGACCCTGGGGCTCGACGCGCGTCCGCTCGACGTCGTGCCCGACGTCGCGGCGGCGCTCACGGCGGCGCTCGTCGAGCGCCCGCCCGTGGTGCCCAAGGACGGCGGCGTGTTCAAGCCGGGCTTCGACGCGGAGCTCGACGAGCTCGAGGCGCTGCGCCGGAGCGGTGCGGAGCGGATGGTCGAGCTCGAGGCGCGGCTGCGCGAAGAGACGCAAATCCCGTCCCTCAAGGTCCGCTACACGCGCGTCTTCGGCTGGTACATCGAGGTCACGCGCACCCATGCCGCTCGAGTGCCCGAGCATTTCCGGCGCAAACAAACGGTCGCGACGGGCGAGCGCTACACGACGCCGGAGCTCGACGAGCTCGCGGATCGCATCACCCACGCCGAGGAGCGGCACCGCGAGCGCGAGCTCTTGCTGCTGCGCGAGCTCGTCGCGCTGGCCGGGCAGAACGGCGCGCGCATCCGCGAGCTCGCGGCGCGCCTCGCGCGCATCGACGTAGCCCAAGCGCTCGCCGAGACGGCGCACCGCTACGACTACGCGCGGCCCGAGGTGGACGACTCGGACGGGCTCACGATCCACGACGGGCGACACCCGGTCGTCGAGCGGATCGCGGCGCAGGGCCGCTTCGTCCCGAACGACGTCGACCTCAGCATCTCGGGCCAGCATTTGTGGCTCATCACCGGCCCGAACATGGCCGGAAAGAGCACGTTGCTCCGCCAAGTGGCGCTGATCACGCTGCTCGCCCAGATGGGCGCCTACGTGCCGGCGCGCGCCGCGCGCGTGGGCGTCGTGGATCGGATCCTTTCGCGCGTCGGCGCGAGCGACAACCTGACGCGTGGCGAGAGCACGTTCATGGTCGAGATGCGCGAGACCTCGACGATTCTGCGCACGGCGACCCGGCGATCGCTCGTCATCCTGGACGAGATCGGGCGCGGGACGAGCACGTTCGACGGCCTCGCGATCGCGTGGGCCGTGGCCGAATATCTCGACGAGGTCGTGGGATGCCGCGCCCTGTTCGCCACGCACTACCACGAGCTCGTACGCTTCGCCGAGGCGAGCGAGCACGCGGCGAACTACAGCGTGAGCGCGCGCGAGATTCAGGACGAAGTGGTGTTTCTGCACCGGCTCGTGCGCGGGCCTGCGAGCCGTAGCTACGGCGTCGCCGTCGCGCGCCTCGCCGGGCTCCCGGAGTCGGTGCTCGCGCGGGCCCGCGCGCTCCTGCAGGACCGCGCGTCGGGGCGCGGCGCCGCGGGCCCGCCGCGCGCCGTCGCGGGCCGGAGAATCAGCTCGATCTGTTCTCCGAGCGGCCGGTGCCCCCGGCGGTGGAGCGCGAGATCGTCGAGACCCTGCGCGCGCTCGATCTCGATCGCATGACCGGGCTCGAAGCGCTCACGCTGCTCGCTCAGCTGAAGAGCCGCCTATGAGCGGGATCTCGGCTTCGGCGGCTCTGCCTTGCGGCCGTCCTCCGGCCAGGCGTGCTTCGGATAGCGCCGCATGAGCTCGCGCCGAATGCCCGGATAGTGTCGCTCCCAGAAGCCGGCGAGGTCTCGAGTGACTTGCACGGCCCGACCGTTCGGCGCGAGCAGGTGGATGGTGAGCGGCAGTCGCCCGTCGAGCAGGCGCGGCGTCTCGCTCATTCCGAAGAAGTCCTGCAGGCGTGACTCGACCCACGGTGGGCGACCGGGCTCGTAGTGGACGGCAATGCTGCGCCCCGAAGGGAGCGTGATGCGCTCCGGGCAAGCGCGCGAGAGCTCCGCGAGGACGCGCGGCTCGAGCGTCGCACGGAGCGCGGCGATCGGGTCGGCGGCTCGGAGCTCGGCGAAGCTCGTGCGCTCCTGGCACAGGGCGCGCACGAAGCGCTCGACCTCGGCGCTGTCCACCACGGGGACGTTCGCGCTCGGGAAGTGGCGCGCGAAGAGCGCCAGGCGCTCCGAAAACGCGGCGATCGCATCGGCGCGCAGGAACTCCTGAACGCCGCGGCTCGTGACGGCGCGCTCGAGCACGGCGCTCGCTTCGGGGCTCGGCGTCGCCGGGGCGCGGCTCTCCTCGAGCGTGATCGCGCCGAACGCGAGGCGCGTTGCGACCTCGACGCGCTCGGCGCCGTCGTTCCAGACGAGCTCCTCGTCGAGCGTGAGCCGTTCGGAGCAGAGGTCCATCAGCCACTCGGAGCGGACGGCGCTCGCGCGGCGCACCGTCACCGCGCTCGAGCCCGCGCCGAGAGTGCGCTCGTCGACCTCGAGCGCGACGAGCAGCTCGGCGTCGCGGACGACGCTCTGATCGGAGAGGCGTGCCGTCTTGCCGTTCGCGAGCACGAGCTCGGTCGCCCCGGGACGGCGCCGACGAGCGAGGCGATCCACGAACCCCGTGAACACCGAGACGAGGAGCGCCTCCTCCTCGGCCTCCGGCGTCGCGGCGTCACCGCTTCGCCGGAGCGCGCGGCCGAGCTGCGCTTCGGCCCGGAGCACGCTCTCGACAGCCCGCGCGTCGAGCCCGTGCTGCGCCAGCCGACCCCGGTCGCGGCCGAGCTGCCGGGCGATCTCGAGCTGCTCCTCGAGCTCGAGCAGATCCGACGGGCCCGTCGGGGGCGCGCTCTGACGACGCCCTTCGCCGAAGTCGGCGCGCGCCGAGCTGCGGATGTCGCGTTCCGCGAGCAGCGCGACGAGGCGCGCCGCGCGCAGCCCCACGCCCCGGCGCTCGCCTTCGTGCAGAATGCGCGCGAGCCGTGGATGGAGCGGCAGCTCGAGCAGCCGGCGACCGACCGCGGTGAGGCGGCCGCTACTGTCCGTCGCGCCGAGGAGGCGGAGCAGATCGTCGGAGCGTTCGACCGCGGCGGGCGGGGGAGGATCGAGCCAGGCGAACTCGGTCGGCTCGGCGTCGAGGCCGTGGAGTAGCAGGCGCATCTCGGTGAGATCGCTGCGCGCAAGCTCCGGCGCGTCGTGCTCGGGTCGGGTCTCGAAGTCACCGCGCGTGTAGAGGCGAACCACGCGTCCCGGCGCGAGGCGACCCGCGCGTCCCGCGCGCTGCTCCGCGGAAGCGCGGCTCACCTTGCGGGTGACGAGCGTCGTCAGGCCCGTCCAGGGTGAGTGCTCGGCGACGCGCGCGAGCCCCGAATCCACCACGCCCGTCACGCCCTCGATCGTGACGCTCGATTCGGCGACGTTCGTGGACAACACCACTTTACGTCGCGGGCCGGGCTGGATGGCGCGCGCCTGTTCGGCGACGGACAAATCCCCATGGAGCGGCACCACCGCGAGATCGCGGCTCTGCCCGAGCTCGGTGAGCGCCTCCGCCGCGCGGCGGATCTCGAACGCACCGGGCAGGAACACCAGCACGTCACCGGGGGTTTCATCGAGCAGCCTCCGGGTCGCGCTCACCACCTGTTTTTCGAGCGGACGATCCTCGGGGCGCGGGAGGTGCTCGACCTCTACGGGGAACAGGCGCCCCTGGCTCGCGAGTCGCGGACACTCGAGCCGCTGCGCGAGGGCCTCGGCATCGAGGGTCGCGCTCATGACGACGAGGCGAAGGTCGGGTCGACGGGTGCGCTGCAGCCGCACGAGCAGGGCCAGGAGCACGTCCGTGTCGAGGTGGCGCTCGTGGAACTCGTCCAACACGACCGCTCCCGTTCCCCGCAGGGTCGGGTCCGCGAGCAGGCGCCGGAGCAGCACGCCCTCGGTCACGTAGCGGATGCGCGTCGCCGCGCTCCCGGCCTCTTCGAAGCGGACGCGATAGCCCACGGTTTCGCCGACGCGCTCGCCCCGTTCTTGCGCGACGCGCTCCGCCGCGAGGCGGGCCGCGATGCGCCGCGGCTCCGAGACCACGACCTCGGACCGCGGGTCTTGCTCGAACAGGGCCCAGGGCACGCGCGTCGTCTTGCCGGCGCCCGGCGGCGCCTCGAGCACGAGGGACGGCGCCTCCGACAGCGAGCGGACGAGGTCGGGGAGCACGACGTCGATGGGGAGCGGCGAGAGCGTGCGCATGCGTCGAGGACGGGTGTTGCTAAAACCCTTTGGAGAAAATGATGCGCGCGGCGCTGTTCGACATGGACCGGACCCTGCTCGCCACGGATACGGCGTCGCTCTATACCCGGTATCGCCGGGATCGGGGAGAAGTGGGCCCGCTGGAGGTGCTCCGAGTCGGCTACTGGCTCCTCCAGTACTCGCTCGGGATCATCGATGCGGAGCGCGTGGCGCGGCGCGCCCTTCGCGACTTCGCCGGCACGAGCGAGTCCTCCCTGGTTTCGACGACCGAGGCGTGGTTCGAGGGCTACGTGCGTCGGCACGTGCGCGAAGCGGCTCGCCGCGTGGTGGAGGAACATCGCGCGTCGGGAGATCTCCTCGCCATCGTCACCGGGGCGACGCCCTACGCGGCGCGACCGCTCGCGCGCGCGCTCGGCATCGAGCACGTCGTCGCGAGCGAGATCGAGGTCGACACCCGCGGCTGCCTCACGGGGCGTCCCCTCGATCCCATCTGCTATGGCACCGGCAAGGTGACGCGGGCGGAGCAGCTGGCGGAACGGCTCGGATTTCGCCTGGAAGACGCCGTCTTCTACAGCGATAGCATCACGGATCTACCGCTGCTCGAGCGCGTGGGGACGCCCGTGGCGGTATGCCCAGACCGACGGCTCGCCCGCGTGGCGGCGAGCCGTGGCTGGAGGCTCGCGCGCTGGTGAGTCCGCAGCCGGAGGGCGACGGCGCTCATTCCGGAACCGGCGGCACGTAGACGCCGCACGGGAAGTCGATCGCGATCTGCGTGGCGCCTTGCTGGACCGCATCGCAGGCCGACCCGACGAGCTCGATCTCGCTGGGCGAGAGCACCCGCCAACCATTCGGATCGTCGTAGGCGAGCTCCATCCCGTCGAGGACGACGCTGCCCTCGGCGGCGCGTTCGAGCTCGATCATGCCGTCGAGCATGAAGCGGCACGAGCGGACACCGAGGATGATCGACTCCAGCGCCTCGGCGAGCTCCTGCGCGTTGTTCGCCGGATAGAAGCGATCGGTGGGATCGGTGGCTGGGAAGCCCTGACCGATGTTCGCGAGCTCTCGCAGGTGATCCTCGGTCGCGTCCGAGCCGACGCTGATCACGAACGTCGTGATGCCGGCATCCCAGGCGGCCTGGACCGCGTTCACGGACTGTTCCTTCCCGTCCTCGAAGAGCGACGCGCACATGTTCGGATCGCCGTCCGTCGCGAGCACGATGTACTTGCCGCCGGGGAACTGCACCGGATCGAGCGCGGCGACCTTGGGCCACACGACGTCGAGCGATTCACCGGTCGGCGTGCCGCCCTCCCAATCATCCGGCATGTACACCTGAGAGATGGCGTCCAGGTTGTTGAGGGCGATCGGAACCTCGACGAGGTTCGGACACGTCATCCCGTCGTCACCGGAACCGCCGCTGCCGCCCGACCCACCCGAGCCGGCCGCGCCGGCGGCATTGCCGCTCCCTCCAGGCGGGACGATGGGGTCCGCTCC
>CAYYWA010000011.1:5036-38710 GCA_964475255.1 uncultured Sorangium sp. | reverse complement strand
CCGCACGGTTGACGGCATTGCGGCGATCCGGGCGGTTGATCGCCATCACCAGGATCGAGTCGATCGTCGACAGCTGGCCGACGCCTAGCGCGGCCTGGTCGAGCATGAAGGCGAAGGAGAGGCGTCCCAGCGCGCGTTCGCGCCGGGCCGGCGTGATCGCCGGGCAGGCGCGGCAGCGCCGTCCCACTCAGCGCAAGCCCAGGGCGCTTTGCGCGAGCGTTCCGAGCCCGGACTCGGGGTGGGGCGGGATCAGGAGGCGTTCTTCTTGCTGGCGTTCCGCACGGCGGCGAGCATGCGCCGGTAGAGGTACGCGCGCGCGGCCGTTTTGCCCTGATTGGCGGCCGTGCAGCTGTGCCCGGTCGTGTACATGGCCGCGGTCGCCCAATCCCAGGGCACACCGCGCGCTCGCCGCGCGCACACCGCGCGGGCGTTGATGATCATCCGCATTCCGGTGCGGAAGCACTCGAGCAACGCCTCCCGCTCGTGGCCCATCAGCGCCTCGAGCGGTCCCTCGGTGAAGCGGTGATAAACCTTCGGGTGTATCTGCAGGAGGCACGCCTCTTTGCCGGGCCCTCGGCCGCGCCCGCCATCATCGCTCGGCTTCTTGGCGTAGCCCCGTCCGACCTGGACGTCCTCGCGCAGGCCGCTCTCGATGATCGCGAACGCCGCGCCCATCGTGGCGAGCTCGTCGCGCTTCCAGCGCGGTCCGGTCTTCACGCTCACCCCCGTGTAGGGAGTGCAGTTTTCGACGGGCCGCCCGGAATCGTCGACACACAGGAGCTCATTGGCTGCAGTGACAGCGGCATCCACGATGCGCGCATACCGCTGCTCCGCCGTGGCTCGTGATTCCCGGCGCACCCAAGTGCCGTAGAAGCTGGACCAGCGCGCGTTGGGGCAGTCGGCCTGTTGCACGCACTCGGTCGCGATTTCCACGGAGAAGGCGCTGCCGCCGGGAGAGGTTTGAGTGAGAAGGACTGTCAGTAGTGTAGAGGTGAGCGACACTCGACCTCCATGAGGTTAGGGGGGCGGGATCTGCCATGATGAGTGTCACGAGGAAACTGCCTTGCGAAACCGGTCCCACAAGTGGTCGCGATTGTTGCGAATTTTCGATTGGCACATGACGTGCTTACCGCGTTGACGCCGGTGCAGAGTCCGCTCCGCGGGTTCTCGCGTTCGCGTCTGCGCAGTGGAAAGATTCAGTTTCCGTGCACGATCGCACGGCGCACGGGCGCGAGCTCGGCGTCATCGTCGAGCACGATCCGTCCCGCTTCATCGCGCATCACGCCGAGCCGCGCGAACAGCGCGCTCAGATCGGGTGGGCTCGTTTTGCGTGCGAAACGCGCTGCGAGCGGGCGCAGCACGGGGCGCGGGAACGCCTGATCCGAGAGCGCGAGCGCGCGATCGAGCGGCACGACTTCGGAGGCGTGGGCGCCGCTCGCGTGCAGCCGGCGAATGCCGTCTTCGAGGCCGATTTTTCCGCCCGAATCCGTTCGGATCTCGAGATCCGCGAGCAAACAGAGCGCGGCGCCGCCCCAATACGCGCCGTTTCCCGAGCGCGCCCGGACGAGGCCGCGCTGCGCGAGCGCCTCGAGGCCGGGCGGCATCTCGCGAGCGAACTCCTCCCAGAGGGCTTGCTCGTCGAGCAGGCCCGCGCGCACGCGCAGGATCGGTCCGAAGTAGACGGCGAGCCCCTCGTCGAACCACCGCCCTTCGCCACGGAACGACGGAACGCCCAGGTGAAAGAGCTCATGGATCAGGATCCAGTCCGCCGCGAAGCTTTCGGCGCCGCTCTCCGCGCCGACGTGGACGACGATTCCTGGGGCGCTCTCCGGCAAGAGCACGCCGTCGAGCGTGCCGGCGCGCGCCGGCACCGGGACGACGAACACCGTGGCGCGCGCGCCGGGGAAGCGACCATAAAAGTCGACGACGGCGCGCGCGCTCGCGAGTCCCCAGCTGCGTACGAGCCCGCGGTCCGGCGCCGGGCCGTCCAGGAGCACGAGCTCGAGGCGGGCCTCGTCCGGGAGCTCGAGAGGAATCGTCGTGAAGCGCCCGAACGCCGCATACGACGCCACGGGGATCTCGTGTGCGGCGAGGCGATAGTGACCCCCGCGCCGCTCGAGCGCCGTCGCGAACGGGAGCGAGCTCGTGGCCTCGACGATCACCGCCGTCTCGACCTCGAGCGGCAGCGGGTGCAGGAGGAAGCTCGAGGCCGGCGCGAGCACGGAGCTTCCCGCGCGGAGCCCGAGCTCCGGGTGCTCGCCGAAAGCGCGCTCGAGCTCGACGCGGTAGCGCACGATGAGCAGCGGGCGCGGGGGCTCGACGACGAAGCGCGTCCCGCGCCGTTCGAGCGGCGCGCTCGTGGAGAGCACGGTCACCGCGTCGCCGAGCTCGGGGCGCGACAGCGCGAGGCCCGTGACCCGCGGACCGCGGCAGCGCGCGGTGACGTCGAGGACGAGCTCGCGCTCCGCCCGCGGCTCGATCGCGTAGCGGCACTCCGACACCGCCGCGCCGGGCAGCGTCGGAGCGCGGTCCACGCAGCCGCCGCAAAGGAGCAGGGCCGCCGCGAGGCGAGTACAGCGCTTCAGCCTGGCTGTCCGGGTGAACGAGGGGACGATAGGCCGAGTCGCGCCATCCATCGGTACACCTGGGCCCGCGTCGTGTTGAGACGGCGAGCGACCTCCGACACGTTTCCGGAGCACTCGGTGAGCAGGGCGCGCAAGAGCTCCCGATCCCGGAGCGGATCCCGCGCCGCCGCGGGGCGGGTGCTCTCGGATGGCACGGGCGCCTGCGCGCGCTCGGCTGGGAAACCTGCGAGGCGCGGGTGGAGCGCGCGCAGGTCCGGCATGCCGAGCTGGGCGTCGTTCGGTGTCTGCGCCGCCCAGTGCACGATCAGGTTCTCGAGCTCGCGCACGTTGTACGGCCAGGTCCAGAGCACCAGTGCTTCCGCGGCATCGGCGGTGAGCAGGAGCCTGCGACCGGCGCGCGCCGCGAGATGCGCGGCGAGCTCGAGCACCTCCTCGCGGCGCTCGCGGAGCGGGGGGAGCTCGACGGTCACCTGTGCGAGCCGCGCGTGGAGGTCCGCGCGAAAGCGTCCCGCGGCTACGGCCTGCTCGAGGCGCACGTTCGTGGCCGCGAGGACGCGCACGTCGACCGGATGCTCCTCGTCGGCGCCCACGGGACGCACCGCGCGTTGCTGCAGCGCTCGCAGCAGCAACGGCTGCAGGTGCAGCGGCAGCTCGCCGATCTCGTCGAGCAAGAGGGTGCCGCGCTCGGCAGCCTGGAACACGCCGCGCCGGGCCGCCGTGGCGCCCGAAAACGCACCCCGCGTGTGCCCGAAGAGCTCCGAAGCGGCGAGGTCCGGCGGCAGCGCGCCGCAGTTGACCGCCACGAAGGGGCCGGGCCGCCCGCTCAAGTTGTGGATGTGGCGCGCGATCACCTCCTTGCCGACCCCCGTCTCTCCCTGGATGAGCACGGTGGCGGGCGAGCACGCGGTCCGCTCCGCCGTGGCGCGCGCGGCGGCGATGCGCGACCCTTCGACGACGACGAGCACGCTCTCGCCGATGCGCACGACGTCGCCATGCGCGAGCGGCGCGCTGGTCGTGCGCACACCGTTGACGCGCACGCCGTTGCGGCTGTTCAGATCGGTGATGACGTGGCGGGTGCTCGCCGCGTCCCAGCTCACGCGGGCATGCAGGCGCGAGACGCGCGCGTCCGCGATCGACCAGCCGTGGGGCGAGGCTTCGCGTCCGATCACGAGCTCGCCGTGCACGGGCAAGACGCGATCCCGGTTCGCGCCGGGATCGGGCGTGTTCACGAGCCGGAGCACGACCGGCTGGGGTCCCTCGCGCGAGGTCGGCAGCTCGCTCTCTTCTTCGGTCGTCCGCTGCTCGTACGTCTGTGCGAAGACGGTGGGGACGGGCACGGTTCCCTGTTGCCGTGCGCCATCGAGCGAGCGCGCGAGCAGCGCCGCGCGCATCTCGTTCGCCGACTGGAAGCGGGCATCGGGATCGAGCATCAGCGCGCGATCGACGACGGCGACGAAATCGGCGGGCAGCTCGGGGGCCACCGTGGCGAGGGAGCGGGCCGGCTCGCGATAGGTCTTCAACCGCTGCTCCTCGGGGGTCCCCTCGTGCACCGGGTGTCCCGAGGCGAGCCGGAACAACGTCGCGCCGACCGACCAGATGTCCGCGCGCGCATCGACGCGTGAGGAGCGCCGCGCCGCCTGCTCGGGAGCCATGTAGCCCGGCGTCCCGATCACGGCGTTGTCGCCGGTGAGCGACGCGGCCGCCGCCAGCGCTCGGCACACCCCGAAGTCGAGCACGCGGAGCTCGAACGACTCGGTGAGGAACAAGTTCTGCGGCTTCACGTCGCGATGAACGAAGCCCGCGTGGTGCGCGTGCCCGAGCGCCTCGAGCAGGCGCGCGCCGAGCTCGATCAACTCCGCGATCGGCAGCCGCCCTCCGAGTCGGAGCCGGTGCGTCTCGAGGTCCCAGCCGGCGAGCCACTCCGTCACGAACCAGGGGAGGCCGCGCTCCTCGATGCCGTGATCGAGCACGCGCGGGATCGCCGGATGCGCGAGGCCTTGGAGCACCGTGATTTCGCGCGCGAAGCGCTCGCCCGCGAGTCGATGCAGGATGGGGCTCGCGTGCAGGAGCTTGAGCGCGCCGACCGCCCCTTCGACGGTCCTCGCCCGATAGACGGACGCACCCGCGCCGAGGTGGATGAGGCGCTCGAGCCGCCAGGCGCCGAGGAGCGTGCCGGGACCGGGCAACACGTCGTGAGGCTCGGGCATCGATCTCGCCTGAATAGTGCCGAGCAGGCTCCGGAGGCGCAACGAAGAGCGCCCCGCGGTCAGCTTACTTTGGGCTCCTCCACGGACCTCGCGGCGACCGGGATGGCGAAGCCACGCGCGAACGCCTTGGACGCGTGCGGCAGGACGAGCCCTGGAAGGCCGGCCTTCGGCGCGAGCTGGCCGACCAAACCGAACAGGAGCGCCAGCGTGCGCTCGACGTAGAAGTACCCGTCCGGGTACTCGACGCTCCGCATGATCTCGCGCAGCCGGCCGCGAATCTGACTCATGCCCGAGAGCTTCTCGACCACGTCGCGATCCAGCTTCGAAAAGTCGTCGATCTTCACGGACGCGAGCGCCTTCAAGTACTCGCGGCCGACGCGCTTGAGGAGCTCCCTGTCCCCGCCGGGCGCGACGAACCCCATGCGCTCGAGCCCGGCCAGGATCTGATCGTCGTTTCGGGTCATCGCGCCGAGGACGACGATGCGCATGCCGTCGGCGAGCGCCGGAGTCACTTCCTCGACTGCGCCGTAGTCGAGGATGACCAGCGTCGGCCCTGGGCGCACCAGGAAATTGCCGGGATGCGGGTCGGCGTGGAAGATGCCGTGCCCGAACAGCATCACGAAATAGACGTCGACGAGGAGCCGTCCCACGGCCTCCGGCACGACGCCCGCCCGTTTCTGCGCCGCGATGTCCGTGATCTTGATGCCCTCCTCGAAGCTCATGGTGAGCACGCCGCCCCCCGTGAGCTCGTGCACCACTTTCGGCACGACCACGTCCGAGCGCCCCGAGAACATCGCGCGCACGCGTTCCATGTTCTCCCGCTCGTGGGCATAGTCCGTCTCTCGCGCGAGCATGGCCTCGAGCTGATCGAGGTTTCGCTCGACGCGCGACACGGGCAAGAGCCAGCGAACCACGGGCAGGAGCGAGCGCAGCACGCGCAGGTCACGGCGAATCAACGTCTCGACGCCGGGATAGAGCACCTTGACCGCGAGGGGGCGTCCGTCGCGGGCGGTCGCGCGATGCACCTGTGCGAGCGAGGCCGCGGCGATCGGCTCGCGCTCGAACGTGCCGAACCGCTCCAGCACCGCGTCCCCGAACGCCTCGCGGAGGCGCCCCTCGATCTCGGGGAACGGTCGCGGCGGGACCTTGTCTTGCAGCTTCTCGAGCTCCTCGGCGTACGCGCTCGGCAAGAAGGTGCCGACGACGCTCAGCACCTGCCCCATCTTGATGAACACGCCCCGCAAGCTCGAAAATCCGTGAGCCAGGCGCCGCGCGTTCCTTCGGTGTGCGCGCGCGAAGCGGCGCGCGGCGACGTCTGCCGGCAGCACGCGCGCGAGCAACCACTCGAACCCATAGGACGCGAAGACCGTCCAGAAGAGCAGGAGCGCGCGCAGCGAGCGAAGCACCGGGCGAAGGGTAAGCCACTTTCGCGGTGGATTCCCGAGCCTGACGTCGCGGAGATCGTTCCGCGGCGCGGCATCGTGCCGGCCGCGCGACCGGTGCGCTGCTTAAGTTTGCGGCGGCTTCCTCCGTAGTGTTAGCGAGAGTTACTGTTGGACTCCGGCGGCCGCGGCAAGAAGATCCTCCTCGCAGACGACGAGCCGATCGCGCGCACCATGTTTCAGCACTGGCTTACCGGCTGGGGCTACGACGTGGTGGCCGTGAAGGACGGCGAGGCGGCGCTCGAAGCGCTCGAAGCGGATCGAGAGATCCGCCTCGCGGTCGTGGACTGGATCATGCCCAAGCTCGACGGCGTGGAGGTCTGCCGGCGTATCCGCGCCGGCCCGAACGAGCCCTACATCTACATCGTGCTCCTCACGGCGCGCGACAACAAGACCGACATCGTCGAGGGGCTCGACGCCGGCGCCGACGACTACCTCGTCAAGCCGTGTAACCCGCTGGAGCTCAAGGTGCGGCTCCGGGCCGGCGGCCGTGTCGTCGACCTGCAGGAGCAGCTCGTCGCCGCGCGGGAGACGCTCCGCTACGAGGCGATGCACGACTCACTCACCGGGCTGCTCAATCGGCGCGCCGTGCTCGAGCAGCTGGAGCGGGAGATGACTCGGTCGATTCGGCACGCGTCGCCGCTCGCGGTCCTGGTGGGGGACCTCGATCACTTCAAGATCGTGAACGACACGCACGGCCACGCCGCGGGCGACGCCGTGTTGCGCGAGGTCGCGCGCCGCATGAAAGAGTGTGTGCGGGCCTACGACTCGCTCGGGCGCCTGGGTGGCGAAGAGTTCTTGTGCGTGCTGCCGGACTGCACGACCTCCATGGGGCTGAGCGTGGCTCAGCGGATCGCGAGCGCGCTCGAGAAAGCCCCGATCGTGACACCGTCGGGCCCCGTGCCCGTCACGATCAGCATCGGTGTCGCCTCGACGGAGCAGGGCGGGCCGGAGGCGGCCGACCTGCTCGTCCGTGCCGCGGACGCGGCGCTCTATCGGGCGAAGGCGGCGGGGAGGGCGCGCGCGGCGCTGGCGATTCCAGCGGATTTCACCCGGCGGAGCGGCGAGCTGGCGGCGCTGACGGCGGCACCGCGCAGCGGGTGATCCCGCCTTCGCAGGGGGCTGGGCGGCGGCCGGGCCGGTGAATCTGCCCTATGGTCCCCCGGGCCAGGATTTGTTAACGGGGGCTCGTGAGCACCCAGACGAAGCTATTCATCGAGGATCTCGAGACTTCCGGCAAGCGCGTGATCGTGCGCGTCGACTTCAACGTTCCAATCAAGGACGGTGTCGTCGAGAGCGACAAGCGGCTCCGCGAGTCCCTTCCGACCATCAAGTACCTGCGCGAAAAGGGCGCCAAGGTCATCCTGATGTCGCACCTCGGGCGGCCCGACGGCAAGCGCGTCCCCGAGATGAGCCTCGCGCCGGTGGCGAAGGCGCTCGGCGACCTGCTCGGTGCGAAGGTGAGCTTCGCCAGCGATTGCATCGGAGATCCGGCGAAGAGCGCCGTCGCCGCCCTGGGGGCGGGCGACGTGCTCTTGCTCGAAAACCTCCGCTTCCACCCCGAAGAGGAAGCGAACGACGCGGGCTTCGCCAAGCAGCTCGCCGAGCTCGCGGACGTCTACGTGAACGACGCGTTCGGCAGCGCCCATCGCGCCCACGCGTCGACGGAGGGCATCACGCGGTTCGTGCCGCAGGCGGCCGCCGGCTACCTGATGAAGAAGGAGCTCGACTACCTCGGGCAGGCGCTCGGCAACCCGGCGCGTCCGTTCGTCGCCATCATCGGCGGCTCGAAGATCTCGACGAAGATCGACGTGATCCAGCACCTCTTGCCGCGCGTGGACAAGCTCCTCCTCGGCGGCGGCATGACGTACACCTTCCTCAAGGCGGAGGGGGTCGAGGTCGGCAAGTCGATCGTCGAGAACGACAAGATCGAGTTCGCGAAGCGCCTGCTCGCCGAGTCGCGCGGCAAGCTCGTCCTGCCGCACGACTTCGTGATCACCGACAAGCTCGACTTCAAGGCGCGCTCGGTCGGGGCGCTGAAGACCGTCCCCCGCGACGGCATCTCGCCGGATTGGGAAGCCGTGGACATCGGTCCGGAATCGGTGAAGGCGTTCGAGCAGGTGCTGCTCGGCGCGAAGACGATCCTCTGGAACGGACCGGTGGGCGTGTTCGAGATCGACGCGACCGCCAAGGGGACGATCTCCATCGCGGAGATCCTCGCGCGCGCGACGGAGCAAGGCGCGACCACCATCATCGGCGGTGGTGACTCGGCGTCCGCGGTGAAGAAGGCGGGCGTGTCGAGCAAGGTCTCCCACGTCTCGACCGGTGGCGGCGCCTCGCTCGAGTACCTCGAAGGCAAGGTGCTGCCGGGCGTGAACGCGCTGACGAATCGCTGAACGGGGGCGGGCCCGTCCGTCGCTCGGACGGGCCTCGGCTCCGCTCGGGAGTCGGAGGGGATGGCGCGCTCCTCGCGTGCTACTGGAGGAACGCGCCCTGGTCGCGTCGGGCGCGCGCTCGCTCGACGAGCGCCTCGAGCTCTTTCAGGTCGAGGGGTTTGACGAGGTGCATGTCGAATCCGGCGGCTTTGGCGCGCGCGCGATCCGACGGCTGCCCGTAGCCGGTCAGCGCAACGAGCAGGAGCGAGCCCGACGGCAGACGCGCGCGGAACTTCTCGGCGAGCTCGAAGCCATCCATGACGGGGAGGCCGATATCGAGCAACGCGAGCTCGGGCTCGAACTCGTCGAGCAGCGTGAGCGCCGACGGGCCGTCGTAGGCGATGGCCACGCGGTGGCCGCTCGACCGGAGCACCTCCGCGAGCATGTCGGCGGCGTCCACGTTGTCGTCGACGACGAGGATCGAGACGGCATCTTTGGGTCCGGGGGACGCCGTCGGACGGCTCTTGGATTCCCGCGGCGCCTCGAGCGCGCTCTCGATGAGCGGCAACTCGATGGTGAAGGTGCTGCCGTGCCCGGGGCCGTCGCTCTCTGCCGAAACGGTGCCGCCGTGCATCTCGACGAGCCGGCGCACGAGGGTGAGCCCGAGCCCGAGGCCGCCCCGCGAGCGATCGAGCGACTGCGGACCCTGCACGAACAAGTCGAACAACCGCGGCAAGAGCCCCGGCGGAATGCCCACGCCGTTGTCCTTCACCGCGAGGCGAACGCTGCCCGCGTCCCGCGTGGCAAAGACCTCGATGAGGCCCTGCTCCGGCGTGTACCTGGCCGCGTTCGTGAGCAGGTTCATGACCACCTGGGCGAGGCGATGCGGGTCCGCGAGCACGACCAGGCCCTGCGGGACGTCGATGGTCACTCGGTGCCGGCGCGTCTCGAACATCGGGCTCGCGTGCTCGAGAGCCTCGCGGACCACCGCACAGAGGTCGATCCGCTTGGGCGAGAGCTCGACCTTGCCGCGCGTGATGCGCGACACGTCGAGCAGGTCGTCCACGAGACGAATCATGTGTTGCACCTGACGCTCGAGCACCAGCCGTTCGCGTTCGGCCACGCTGTTCGCGCGCAGCCGCATGAGCTCGAGCGCCGTCAGCATCGGGGCGAGGGGGTTTCTGAGCTCGTGGCCGAGCATGGCGAGGAAGTCGTCTTTGGCGCGGTTCGCTTCTTCCGCGCGGACGCACTCCTGGTGGAGCAGCTCGCGCGCGAGCGCGCGATCGAGCGCGAGGCCGAGCTGGCGTGCGAAGTCCTCGATCAGGGCGCGATCGGGCGCGGCGAGCGGGCGCGCGTCGGCGAACGCGAACGCCACCGCGCCGGTACATCCCGCGCCGAGCGTGAGCGGCAGAGCGACCACTCCGGGCATCGTGCGCGGCCAGAGCGCCGTGTCCGCTCGGTGCACCGTCTCGAGCCCGAGCTCGAGCTCCCTTCGTTCCTCGCCGCCGCCGTTCGAAGGCCACTCCGGCGCCAGCACCTCGAGCTCTCGACCCGGGCTCGCGATCGCGAGGCGCGCGTCCGAGGCGCCGAGCGCCTCGACCATCACGGATTCGGTCACGCGCCGGACGTCCCGGAGCGTCGAGGCCACGGAGAGGGCGGAGCTCACCCGCTGCAGGCTGGCGAGGTGCCGGCTCGCCGCCGTATCCTCGCCGAACCCCGCTGTTTCGCCGGCGGGAGGCCGGCTGCTCTCGCTGCCCGCCGCCGGGTTGTTCCGGAGCATGCCGTCGAGCACGCGCGTTCGCTGCTCGAGGTGAGCGCGCAAGCGCCCCGGGTCGGAGCCCGCGACCGTGGTGTCGAGGTCGCTCGTGTGCACGTCGTCGTGCGCAGCGCACACGCGAGAAAACGGCGCGCAGGTGCTCGCGTCCGAGAAGTTGTCGAGTTGGTAGATGCAGAGGACGCCGAACCCGGACTCGGCATGGAGCTCGCCCCACCACTTCTCGAGGAGCAGGGCTTCCTCGTAGCGGCCCTGACTGCACAGGATGTCGACGCCCTCGCCGCAGGCGCGGATCTCCGACGCGCCGAGCTTGCCGCGCAGCAGAGAGAGCGAAAGGGCGTCGAAACGCTCGCGATCGAGCACGCCGTTCTCTTCCAGCGCGGCGAGCGTCGTCGGGGCGTCGAGGAGCACGAGCCGTCCGCTCGCTTCGGCCTCGCGGGGTCGCGCCCCGAGCGTCTCGAGCGCCTGCACGATCGCGACCGCGTGCGGCGCCGTTGCGACGACGATCGCGGTGCCGTCTCGGTCCAGGGCCGGGGCGAGGTACGCGGCGGCGGCTTCGGCCGGAAATCGTCCGCCTTCGTAGAAGCGGACGTCGTGCGTGTGCGAGCGAGGGTCCTCGGGCACGAGGCTCACGTGGGAAGAACGCGAGCCACCGTGGAGCGGGGTGTCTGCCGCGGCGTGCGCTTCGTGCGCCATGCGCGCGCTCTGCACCTTCGTGGTCGAGGGCTCCGGCTCGACGATCGGATCTCCCAGGGGACGAGAGCTCGCTTTCATGGAGCAACTCCGGAGGGCGAAGCGTAGTGGCGGCCTGGATCGAGCGCGCCGTCGTCGCTGGCGCTGCCCGCGAGCGCCGAGCGCTCCCGCCACCAAGCGTCGGTTTCGAAGGGGAGGGAAACGCCGAGCTCTGCCGCGAGTCGTTCCGCGTCGTTCAGGGCGGAGCGCGCGGCCTCGCTGTCGCCGGCGTCGACGCACGGGGATTCGGGAGGCAAGAGCGCGACGGTCGAGCCGTCCGCTTCGCGCGTGACGAGCTCCGAATCGTCGTGGAAGCAGTTCCCCGTTCCCGTGAACGCCCCGTTCACGGCCGCGGGTGAGCGGCTCGAGAGCACGTTGAACAGCTCCAACGGCCCGACGGCGTGGATGTCGTCTCCACACGGGCCGTCGAGCGGCTCGTGACACACGTTGTCGAGGAACGTGGAGCTCACCACCGCGGCTCGTCCGGCGACGGCCAGGGCACCGCCGCCCCAGGTGGCGCGGTTCCCGACGAACGACGAGCTCACGAACCACGCGTGCGACCTCTCGTCCACGAGAAAGGCCCCGAGCTCGTCGGCGGTGAAATTGTCCTCGAAGTGCGAGTCGAACGCGACGAAGCGCGAGCCGAGCAGCTTGAGCGACTGATCCTCGCCGCGGTTGCCGCGCCACAGGGAAGCGAACGCGACGGCCTCGCTGTCCGAGAGCAGCAATCCCGGTCCCGCGCCGAGGATATCGGAGTCGTTGTTCGTGAAGCGCACGTTCTCCAGGACGAGTCGAGAGCCGGACGCGTGCAGTCCCGCGCCGCCCACCGACGCCGTGGAGAGGTCGTCGAACTCGCTGTTTCGGACACGGAGCGTGCTCCCTTCGGTGAAGAGCCCTGCCACGCCCTCGAGCGACACGCTCCGAGCAATCCGGAGCGCTTCGATCGTGCCGCTGCTGTTCGTGATGCGCACGTCGTCGCTTCGGAGCGGGCGCCCGTCTTCGATCGTCACCTCGCCGATGACGAAGTCAGGCGCGTTCGAGTAGACGAGGGCCGTGCCGCCGTGTCCCTGCACGGTGAACCCGATGAGCGTCGACTGCGCTGCTCCGACGACGAGCGGAGCACTCGGGTCGACATCGACGGAGCGGGACCCGACGAGCACCGTCGTCGCGCCCGGGGCGCGCTCGCTCTCGTGGCGCTCGTCGCCCGCGAAGCCGCCGATGACGGTGACCCCTGGGCCGAGCTCCATCAGCGGCTCCCCCGGAGCGGCCGCCAGCTCCGCGAAGGGCCCCGGGCCGCGGACCCAGACCGAGCCGCCCCCGCGGGCGGCTTGGGCGTCGATGGCCTCCTGAACGGACGTCAGCGCGGTGGCCCAGGACGAACCATCGCCAGGTGCCGTCCGACCGGGATCGACGCGCAGCGGACAGGGGCCGTCACATCGGAACTGGCACTCTGCGTCACAGGCGCCTGCGCGTCCGTTCTCCGTCCCGTCGTCGCAAACCTCGCCGGCGTCGAGGCGGGCATTGCCGCACCGGGATTCGTTCGGAAGCCTTCTGATTTCCTCGCCAGCGAACGCGAAACGGGTGTCCGGGCCCCCCCAGCCTGGCGATCCTCCGGCGTCCGCGGTGGCGCCGCAGGCGAGCGGAGTCAGCGAGACGGCCAGGTTTTTCAACGAGCGCTGTATCGAAAGAAGCATCCGAGTCCTGAAATCATCGAGCTTTGCCGTGCCCGGCGTGGTCGCGCTCTGCCACAGGCGTGGCAAACGTGCGCTTGCACTGGCCCCTTCAGAGTGGAGTTCGTGCGAGCGGGTGCACTCGAGCAACAAGCGCGCCACTCGCGCAGGAAATCCGGCACGTCTGCTCGTGGACCGTGCGCGCGGCGCGTCAGACGCGCGCGAACCGAGCGGTACTCTCAGTCGTCCGAAGCGACGGCGCGGCGGCGCGTCGCGCCGGGCCCGGAAAATTTCGGCGTGCCGCGTTCGGAACCAGGGGGCGAATCCTGTCGGTGAATGCCGTAGCGCGTGAGCTTCCGATAAAGCGTGTTTCGCGGGATCCCGAGCGTTCGTGCCACCACGCTCACGTTCCAGCGCGTGGCTCGCAGGGCAGCGAGGATGCGCTCGCGCTCCTCGCGCTCGTACTCCTCGCGGGTTCCACTGCGCGGGACCCGGAGCGCGGCCGTCGACAGATCGAGATCCGCGGCCGCAACGCGCCGCCCATCCGACAGCACGAACGCCCGAGTCAGCGCGTTCTCGAGCTCGCGAACGTTGCCGGGGAACGGGTGTAAGGCGAGCCTGCGCAGCGCGTCGGACGTGAGCTCCGGCGCGGGCCGGCCTTGCCGCTCCGCGATGCGCGCGAGCAGGGAGCGAGCGAGCTCGGGCAGATCCTCGAGGCGCTCGCGGAGCGGTGGCAGGCGCACGATCACGACGGCGACTCGGTAGAAGAGATCCTCGCGGAACCGACCGCTCGCGACGTCGGCAGGGAGGTCCCGCGGGGTCGCGCAGACGAGGCGTACGGCGAAGGACACGGTGCGGGTCGCGCCGAGCGGGCGCACCTCGCGCTCCTGCAAGACGCGCAGGAGCTTCGCCTGCGTCGCGAGCGGCATCTCGCCGAGCTCGTCGAGGAAGAGGGTGCCGCCGTTCGCCGCGAGCAAGAGCCCTTTTCGATCGCGATCGGCCCCCGTGAAGGCGCCGCGTGCATGACCGAAGAGCTCGGACTCGAGCAGCGCCTCCGGGACCGCGGCGCAGTTGACGCCGACGAACGGGCCCTTCGCTCTCGGGCCGTTCGCGTGCAGGGCACGGGCCACGAGCTCCTTGCCGGTGCCGCTCTCGCCGAGCACGAGCACGTTGACGTCGGTCTCGACGATGCGGTCGAGCTGCTCGAGCACGGCCCGCATCTTCGGGCCGCGGCCGACGATGTGCTCGTAGTCGTAGCGGAGCTGGAACGCGCGTGCCTGGGTCGCCACGCGTTCGCGGAGCTCCTCGAGCTCGCGTTCGCGCTCTGCCGAGAGCCGCTCGATGGTGCGCTGTTTCTGCTCGAGCTCCGCCGTGCGTTGCGCCAGGTGGGCGTGGAGCTCGGCGTTCGCGATCGCCACGGCCACCTGATCGGCGAGCGAAAGCAACAGGGCGCGCTCCGAATCGCCGAACCGCGTGCGCTGAATGCGGCTATCCACGTACAGCACGCCGAGAGCGCGATCGGGTGTCGAGATCGGCACCGAGAGCACGCTCTTCAGGCGCATCGCGTGCACGGAGCCCTGGCCGACGAAACGCTCGTCCGTCGTGGCGTCGGTGGTCACGACGGGCTCCTGCGTCGTGAGCACGCGCTGGACGATGCTCTGGCTCGGCGCTGCCGCCGCATCCGCCGCGCGCCGGGCGGCGACCCGCGGAGGGCCTTCGGCGCTCGCGCGGAGGAGAAAGCCGCGCTCCGCGCCCGTGAGCTCCACCGCAGCATCGACGGCGTACTCGAAGACGCGCTCGAGCGAGAGCGACGAGTTGATGCGCCGAGACAGCGAGAGGAGACGACGGAGCGCGGCCGCGTCGGTCGCGCCGACGCCCGGGGGTTCCGTGACGCGGACAGGGCGCGTGCCGAGAGCGCGGCGCGGGTCGCGGAAGAACGCGTCGCGGTCGGCTTCCGACAGGTTCGCGGCCATGCGGTCCCACGAGCGGCGCGCGCGATCCACGTGCAGGGCCGCTTCCGGCGCGGCGCGCGCTTCGGCGGCGCGGGCGAGCTCGGTCGCGAGCCGCGCGTGCAACAGCTCCTGACCTGCCTCCGCGGCGCGAGCACGCGCGCGCTCGAGCCGATCGAGGCCCGCGTCGTCCCCGCGGGCGAGCTCGGCGCGGGCGACGGGGATCTCGGCGCGGAGCGCGAGATCCAGCGCGGAGAGAGCGCGCGCCCGTTCGGCGGTTGCAGCCGCTCGGGAGGCGGCCGCTTCGACGACGCCGCGCGCGCTCTCGAGGTCCGCCGCGAGCAGCTCGACCTCGAGGAGCTCCCGCTCGAGGCCGCGCTCGGCCAGCGCCGAACGGGCCCCGTCGATGGCGCGCTCCGCGGCGTCGAGAGCTCCGGAGTGGAGCGCGAGCTCCGCGCGCAGGATGGCGAGGGCGGGGGCGAGCTGGAAGAGCCGCGCAGGGGCGGCGCGCCGCTCGAGCGTGTCGAGCTCGTGCCGCGCCCGCTCGAGCTCGCCGATCTCGGCGCGCAGGTTGGCGAGGTTGTAGCGGAGCGTCAGCTCGGTGCTCTCGCGCCCGAGCGCGCGCGCCATGCCGAGGCCGCGCTCGTAGCTCGCGAGCGCCGCGCCGAGGTCTCCCGCCTGGTGCTGCGCCGTGCCGAGGTTGAGCAGACAGAGGCTCGCCAGATCATCGAAGCCGTGGCGCTCGGCGAGCGCGAGCGCGGCGGCGTGGTGCTCGGCCGCGACCCGCGCGCGGCCCGCGCGGAAGGCCAAGATCGCGAGCGCGGAACGCAGGCGACACGCATCGCGAGGCAAAACCGCGGGATCGACCTCGTCGAGCAGCGCCGAGAGTCGCGCCTCGGCCTCGTTCGTTCGGCCGAGATAGCTTGCCGCGAGCCCGAGGGTCTCGGAGAGCGCGCGCCGGACCTCGGAAGCTTGCGCGAGGTCGAGGCCGCGCAGCGCGGCGCGCTCGGCGCCGGTCGGATCGCCGCTCTGCAAGCGGGCGCGCGCGATGCGCTCGAACATCGATGCCCGGAGCTCGGGTGGGGACATCCCTTCCGCAGCGCGGCTCGATACGCGCTCGGCGCGAGCCGGCTGTCCGAGTCGCAACAAGGCGTCGGCCGTGAGCAGGCGGGCGCGCGCCGTGAGCTCCGTTCCCGGGCGGGCGCGCAGACAACGAGCGGCCGCGCTCAGCGCCTGGTCGGGCTCGCCAGCGAGCAGCGCGATCTCGCCGATCGTGAGGATCGTCTCCGGGTCGAGCATGCGCTCGAGAGCGAGCAGCGGGCAGAGGCGCCGCGCGAACGGCCGGGGGCTCGTCCTCCACATCGGCTCGAGCGCGCGCAGCGTGGCGGCCGCCCGCTCCAACGCGCCGGAGCGGGCGAGGTGAAACACGATCTCCGCGTCGCGCTGCTCCGAGCGCATCTCGGTCTCCGTGCGCGTCGCGAACGCCTCCGCCGCGCGGCGATGCGCCGCGCGCAGCGCATCGAGCGGCAGAGACCGGCGAAGGGTCTCGAGGTCGCGCCGAGAGCGCAGGCGAATGCGTTCTCCTTCGCGGCGTACGCTCGCACCGAGCCCGGCGAGTGCGTCGGCGGACACGCCCAGCCCCCGGGCGGCGAGGGCGCCGTCGAAGGCGACCAGGGCCGCGAGCAGCGACGCGTCCGCTTCGGAATCCGATCGCAACGGCGCGCGCCCCCGCGGAGATCGCGGGAGCGGACCGCGGCGTCGCCGCGCGAGCTCGAGCTCGAGCTCGGCGGGGACCCCGCCCGTTGCGCGCAAGAGCTCGTCGAGCGCTCCTTCGGAGAGCGCTCCTCGCGTCCACGCGCGCAGCGCCTCGCGATCGAGCGGGCGTACCGCGATGCGCGTCGCCGCCGCGCCGGGCAGCGGGCTCTCGCCGCACACGAGGAGCGCGACGGGAGCCTGCTCGTCGAGGGCGCGTGCGAACGCCGCGAGCAGCTCGTGCTCGTCCGAGTCCAGGCGATCGACGTCTTCGAGTGCGAGCAGCAACGGCTCCGATCGTGTCGTGAGCAGCGATAGCGCACGCAGCGCGCCGAGCGCGCCGACGAGCGGCTCGGCAATGCCCGTCGCGGCACGGAGCAACCAAGAGAACGGCTCGGGCTCGCTCGCGCTCGCGCGGAGCACGGTCGTCGCGAGCTCCGCGCGCCCGACCATCTCGCGGAAGAGGCGCGACACGCCGATCCCCGGTGTCCCCTCGAGCGCGAGCACGCGCACGCCGACGTCGCCGCGCGTGAACCCGCCCAGCCAGCGCGAGAACGTCGCGATTTCCTCCTCGCGCCCCACCATGCGCGGCGGCGCGGCCCAACCCGCGGGCGCGATCGGCCGTTTTCGCCCGAGCGCCTGGAGCACGTCGTCGACGGAGGCCGGGCGCTCGCGCGGATGCTCCGCGAGCAACCGCGCGACGAGCGCTTCGAGCCGCGGCTCCCGGCGCAGCGCTCCCAGACGAACGAGGCGCTCGAGCACGCTGCCCACCGCGTAGAGATCCGCGCGGCCGTCGCCGCCTCCTTTCGTCAGCAGCTCGGGCGCGAGATACCCGGGGGTTCCCGCGAGCGTGCCGGCAGACTCGTTGAAGGGCCGCGCACAGCCGAAGTCGATCAGGACTCCGCGCCCGTCGGAACGGACGAGGACGTTCTCCAGCGTGAAGTCCCCGTGGCGCACGCCGAGCTCGTGCACGGCGGAGAGTCCTTCGAGCGCGTCGAGCAACGGGTCGAGCACCGCGCGGTCTCGCCGCCTGCGAGCGTGCTCGGCGAGCGTGCTGCCCTCGATGCGCTCTGCCGTGTAGAAGTGCACGACCTCACCTCGAACCCGCGCGGCTCCGAAGTCGTGCACGTGGGTCACGAAGGGATGCGCGAGCGTCGCGAGCAGAGCGAACTCGGCGCGAAAGCTCGCCACGAGCTCGGGATCGGTCAGCCGCAGCTGCTTGAGGATCCGCCCGGTGCGCGCGCGGGTGTCCTCCACGAGGAAGACGCTCGCGGCTCCCCCGGCTCCGAGGGGGCTCACGACACGGTAGCGGCCGGCGAGCTCGTCGCCCGGGGCGAGTGCCACGACCGGCACTGTACCAAGGTGGCACGCGGTGTTCACATTGGAACGAAATGGAACAGCGCGCGCGGAGCCTAACTTCTCGAAATGGTTGAAAATCCAAGCTTTGGCACTCTGCGTGCACTCCCAGCGCAGGCGGATGCCCGCGGCGCTTTCCGATCCGCCGCGTCGCGGGCTCCGCCCTTTCTCATGGCAGGGTGATCGCCGTCGTGTGGCTCCGCTGGCAGCGCCGGTTCGCGTTCGTCGCCTTCGCGACCGCGCTGGGGTGCACCCCCGAGGGGGCGACGCCGTTGCCCGAGCCGCCCGCGCTCAGCCCGGACCGCGTCGGCATCGACCCTGCCGGCGTGACCGTGATGAGCGGGACGCCGCTCGTGGGGGAGCCCGGCGCGGTGACGCCGGGAGCGATCGTCGAAGCGACGAACCTCGACGACACGAGCGCTCCCGTGTCCGTGACGGCCAGCGCAGACGGCTCCTTCGCGCTCGTTGCGAACGCCGTGGTCGGAGACGAGGTGCGCCTGATCCCACGGCTCGGCGCGACACGCGGCGAGGCCGTCGATGTCGTCCTCCTCGATGGAGAGGTCGTCGTCGATGCGCGCCATGGCTGCATCGAGCTCACGCCCGGCACCGTGCTCGCGGTCGCTCCCGGCTCGGCAGAGCTCTCCCTGCGGAATGGCTGCGCGGCTCCGGCGTCGCTCGAGGCGCCGCGGGCGCGCCTCGGGCTCTCGGATTTCACGTTCGGCGAGGAGCTCCCGCTCACCCTCGAGCCGGGTGAAAGCGCGCCGCTGCGCATCGAGTTCGAGCCGACGGCGCCGGGCGCTCGCGAAGACGTGCTCTTCGTCGACGTGGACGTCGCGGGTGAAACGCACCGCTACGCCGTGACCGTGGTCTCCGACGGCTGAAGTCAGCGCCCGCGCTCGCCGCCCCAGAGCACGACGTGGAGGCGCGGAGAAAAGCGCACGCCGTGCTCGCTGCACGCCGCGGCCACGTCCGGGGCGCGCGCGTCGTGCTCGGCGCGGCTCGCTGCCTCCGGCATGAGCCACACCCGATCGCGCGGCCACTCGAGCGAGGTGGCGAGGGCGAGTGCTTCGGTCACGTCGGCTCGGTCGCGCACGACGAGCTTGAGATCCGCGCGCCCGGTATCGCGCAGGACGAGGAGCGTCGAGCGCCGGATACGTTTGTGCTCGGGGTCTCCCGCGCTGGCGAGCTTGGGCGAGACGTTCCACTGCGCGACACGGCGCTCGAGAAATGGCCCGGGGGCGAGCGTGCCGTTCGTCTCGACTTCCACGAGCACGTCGTCGGGAACCTGCTCGAGCAGGGCCTCGAGCGCTGCGCGCTGGAGGAGAGGCTCGCCGCCGGTGACGATTACCCGGCGCTCCGGCGCGGCGGCGATCGCCTCCGCCACCGCGGCCACCGGCACCGTGCGCACTTCGCGCGCGTAGTCGAAGCGCTCGAAATCCCAGGTGTAGCGCGTGTCGCAGAACTCACAGCGGAGATTGCACAGCGCGAGCCGCACGAAGAACGCGGGCGCTCCGGTGCTGCGCCCTTCACCTTGAAGGCTGGAGAAGGTCTCCGACAGCTTGAGGACGTCGCGCGAGGCCACGGAACCGGACGAAGGTAGCACCGGCGCCGGGTCGGCGTGCTAAGGAGCCCCCGATGACCGCGTCGAAACGGGGAGGCCGGGACCCGCGCACGCTCCGGCCCGTCGAGATGGAGATCGGATTTCACCGGCTCGCCGAGGGCTCGGTGCTCTACCGCGCTGGCGGGACGGTCGTGCTCTGCACGGTCTCCGTGGACGAACGGGTGCCCGAGTTTTTGGTGGGGCGCGGCCAGGGTTGGCTCACGGCCGAGTACCAGATGCACCCGCGCGCGAACCCCAAACGGCGTGAAAACCGCGACGGGCGCGAGCGTCCGCTCAGCGGGCGGACGCGGGAAATCCAGCGTCTCATCGGTCGCGCGCTGCGGGCCGCAGTGGATCTCGAGCGCCTCGGCGAACGCACGCTCTCGCTCGACTGCGACGTGCTCGAGGCGGACGGCGGAACGCGGACCGCGGCGGTCACGGGTGGCTTCGTCGCGCTCGCGGCGGCAGCCGCCACGCTCGCCGAGCGCGGGCTGCTCAAGGCGCCCATCGTGCGCGATCAAGTCGCGGCGGTGAGCGTGGGGCACGTCGATGGCGCGCTCGCCCTCGATCTGAACTACCTCGAAGACAGCTCGGCGCGGTTCGATCTCAACGTCGTGGCCACGGCGGGCGGCGAGCTCATCGAGGTCCAGGGGACCGCGGAGGCCGAGCCGCTCCCGCGCGCGGACGTGGATCACATGGTCGATCTCGCCCTCGAGGGGATTCGAACGCTCTGCGATTTGCAGCGGCGCGCGCTCGAGGCCGCGCGCATTCCCCTCGACCGCGTGCTGCGCAAGCGCTGAGCGCGCTGCGCGTCAGGGCAGCGGGCGTTCGAGGCGCTCGAGCGCGCCGCGCACTCCGAACAGCGCGGATTCGTCCGGAGGCAGAACGGGGCCGAGTCCCACCGCCGCGAGGATACCGCTGAGCGCGATCGCCGCGCGCGGCTCCGCGTCGAGCTCGGTGATCTCCCAAACCGAGGGACAGCGCTCGGCGAGCAGGCTCATCCCGGAGCTGCGACCGCGCTGTTCCGCGCGGCGCGCGGCTTCCAGGTCTTCGACCGTCGCAGCGCGCGCCCGAACGCGGAGCTTCCCGGCGGCGCCGGGGTGTCGACTCGAAAGCGCCACCTCGAGCGCTGCGCCGGCGTCGAGGGCCACTCCCGGGGGGTGAAACCCGAGCACGGTGACGTCCGTCGCGAAGAACCGCGTCGCCGTTCGGACGATCGCGGCGGGATCGAGGGTGCCCGGCGCGGCCTGGGCGAACACGCGGTACGCGGTCATGAGCGGCGTCCGGCAGCTCAGGGCGCGACGGTCTCGAACGCGACGTCGTCGACCCAGAACTCGAACGGCTCGATCGCGGCGGGAACGGGGACGCGAAACTCCACGCCCACCACGGACTTCGGATCGAAGGGCGGTCCGCCGTTTCCTTCACGCACGAGGAGGTCGAAGGGAATCCTGTACTGGTGCCAGCCGGAGGTGAGCGCGATGTCCGCGCCGTGATAGCGGCGACACATCCCGGTGTTTTCCGCACAGGTTCCGCCGTCCTCCGCGGGCGCCAGATCGCGCGTCCGCAGCGCAACGCGGAGTTTTCCTTTGAGCTTGCCCTTCGCGTAGAACGTGAGCGCGTCGTGAGTCGAAGCGTCGTACGTGCCGCCCGCCGCTGAACGGAGGCGAAAGCCCAGCGCGGCGCCCCAGTTCGAGAAGCCGCGCCCGGTGGTGCGCATCGCTCGCGTGCTCCCCGCGCGATCCGTGACCTCGACGGGCCGAACGACCGAGAGAGCCGGAGGCTCCTGGACGCCGTTCACGGAGCCGTCGTTCGTCGTGAACCACGTGCCGCTCTGGCCCTCGTGCGTGCAGAGCGCGTCGTCCCCATCCTCCATGTCGTCGAGCAGGCCGGGCGTCGCGCAGCCGTTCACGGTCCCCGCGGTGCCGGCCGTTCCCGCGGCTCCCGCGGTGCCGGCCGTGCCGCCTTGCGGGAGCTCGGTTTCGCCCGCAGAGCCTGCCGCGGCTCCGAGCCCGTTCGCGCCGGCGACCCCGCCCGCGCCTCCTGGCTGCTCGTCGCCGGGCGCGCCCCCTTCCTCCGGAGCGCCGCCGGCGCCCGCGGAGAGGGACGTGTCCCCGCCGGTCGGGTCGGCGGGCATGCCGGGAACGAGCCCCGTGCCGCCGGTGTCGGGGCCGGCTCCGCTGCTCGTGCCCCCGGTGTTCGCGAGCATCCCCGAGGACCCGCCGCTCGGGGACACGCCCAGGGTGCCGCCGCTGAGCTCCACCGAGCTGCCCCCGGCGGGCTCGGTGTTGGGCGAGCCGCCGCTCGTGCCGCTCGCGCCGCTCGTGCTCGCTGCCTCGTTGGCACTCCCGAAAAGGAGTTCCTCATGTCCGTCGCCGCACGCGGTGGCTGCGAGCGCTGGCGCCAATGCGGCAACGAGCGCGGCGCGGTGTTGCTTCATGGAGCCCATGTGTCCTCGGGTGGGATAATACCTCCACACAGGCGTGAGGGTAGCCCCACGGCGTGCGGGATCCCGACTCGTTGGGCGCGCTTCCAGTGACGGTGCTTTGACAAACCCGCCACGGTTCGCCTCGACTGGAGTTCGGCGCCTGGATGTGACATGGCTCGCGCCGCCCCCCGAATGGATCCTCCGGAAATTCGACCACAGCCGAAGGGGAAGCTCGCCCTGCTTTCAGGCCTGCTTCGGTGGGGGCGCGAAAACGCCGATCGACTCGTGGCCGTGCTCGCGGCGTTGGGGTTCGCGCTCAGCTACGGGTTCGACTACGGGCAGGACAACCAGCTCGTTTATCTGCTCCGGTCGCTGACCATCGCCAACCCGGGCATCCTCGAGAACGACTGGTTCGCATCGCAAACGACGCACTATCACCCGGTCTTCGCGTACTTCGGCGCGCTCCTCTTGTGGATGGATCCGGAGGGGTGGGCGATTGCGCTCGTCCACATCGCGATCGTCACGGCCGGGATGGTGATGGTGTACGAGATGCTGCGCGCGCTCGGCCCGCGCCGCGCGGCCGTCGCCGCGTTCTTCTGCACGCTCGCGGTCGTCTTGAAGACCCGGACCTCGAGCGTGGCGACGAGCTACGTGTTCGACTCGCTGCTTCAGCCGTCCGCGATCGGAAGCTTGGGGCTCCTCGCGGGGGCGGCGGAGTTCGTGCGGGGCCGCTACTTGGCTTCGGGCATCTGGCTCGGCGTCGGCGGGCTGTTTCACGCGAACTATCTCGTGCTCGCGGTGCCGGTGTTCGGCCTGGCTCAGCTCCTCATCGGATTTCCCGGGCTCGTTGCGCGGGGAATTCGCCAGCTGGGCCCGCTCGCGCTCGCGGCGCTCCCCCTCCTGCCCGTGATGCTGGCCACGGCGTCGTCCCCGGACGCGGAACGGGCGCAGCAGATCTTGTTCGAGATCCGCTCGCCGCATCACTACAACCCGGGAAACTTCCGCGGGCAGCTCGTTCCGTTCGCCGCGTATCAGGTGTTCGGCATCGCGCTCGCGGCGCACCTCTTGCGGGGCCGGCGCACGGCCGCCGGGCGCTTCGGCATCCTGCTCGCGGCGCTGATGGCCGTGGTCTGGGTCGGCACGGCATTTCAGACGATCGAGTACGTGCCGCGCGCCGCGCAGATCTTCGTGTACCGCCTCGCGCCGTACATCGATCTCTTCTGCGTCGCGATCGCCTGTTTCGTGTTGGTCGAGCTCGCGATCACCCCGTCCACCGTTCGGCGCCTGGCTCCCGCCGCCGTCGCGCTCGCTGCTGGCGGCCTCGTCGTGCTCGGCACGTTCGCGGACGACCGACGCAATCCCTTTTCGCTCCTGTTCACCTTCTCCGTGGCGGCGTTGGGGATCTGCGCGCTCGCCCTGCTCGGCGAGGGGCTTGCCCGGGCGAAGCTCGGGTTCGTCGGGCGGTTCTGGCGCCGGCGCGGGGCGTGGGTCGTGGTCGCGGGCGCGACGTTGACGCTCGCGGGGCTGCCGGACGTGCTCGCGAAGACGCGCGAGCGATCGAGCCTGCTCCGTGACCGCGAACCGAACCCGATGCTCGCCTGGATGCGCGAGCACACCGCGGCAGACGCGGTGTTCTTGAGCCCGCCCGATCTCGACTGGATTCGCTATCACGGCCAGCGCGCGATCGTCGTAGACTGGAAAGGAGCGCCCATGGTGCCGGGCGAGCTCGTCGAGTGGCAGCGGCGGCTCAGCGACGTCACGGGCCGCGAGGTGCGGAGCCGGCGGGACCTTCGCGGCTACAACGAGCTCGACCAGCGGCGGCTCCGGATGCTCACCGCGAAGTATCGGTTGAACTACGTCATCGTGCGCCGCGAGGCCGTGCGGAAGCTGGGTTTCGAGCGCATTCCTGCCTACGAGGACGACCGCTTCGTCGTTTACCGGCTTTGAGCTACCGTCTTCGAGCGCCGCGCCCCGGCCGCGGCGGGTCCCTCGGGTCAGCCTTGACGTCTCGAAACCTGGAACGTAAGAGCCCATCGTGACAGCCTGTGCACGTGCCGCGATCCAGGCCGTCGCCCTGGGTCTCTCCGGCGCGGCGAGCGACACCGCGTCGCTGCCCGAGGAGGAGAGGCGATGAGCGCGTCCCCGCGACCGACGCTCTCGTTCGTGATTCCGTTCTTGAACGAGGAGGCGACGCTCGAGACGTTGTTCGAGCGCATCGCGGAGAACGCGCGCACCGTCCTCCGACGCGGGGAGACGTTCGAGGTCGTCTTCGTGGACGATGGCAGCACCGACGGCTCCGTGCGCGTGGTGGAGCGGCTCGTCGCGCAGCACCCGGAGGTCGCACTGCTGGAGCTCCAGGGGAACTTCGGCAAGAGCGCGGCGCTGGCCGCCGGCTTCGAGCGCGCGCGGGGTCGGATCGTGTTCACGCTCGACGCGGATCTGCAAGACGACCCGAAGGAGATCGGGCGCTTCCTCGAGAAGCTGAACGAGGGCTACGACCTCGTCTCCGGATACAAGAAGAAGCGGAACGATCCGATTTCGAAGGTGCTGCCCTCGCGCGTGTTCAACTGGATGGTGCGCAAGGCGACGGGCATCCGCCTGCACGACGTCAACTGCGGGTTCAAGGCTTACCGCGACGTGGTGCTGCACAACGTGCGGCTCTACGGCGAGATGCACCGCTTCATCCCCGTCCTCGCCCACTGGAAGCGCTTTCGCATCGCCGAAATTCCGGTCGAGCATCACGCGCGGCGCTTCGGAAAGAGCAAGTTCGGGGGCGGGCGGTTCTTCCGCGGCCTGATGGACCTTTTGACGGTCGTGTTCCTGCTCCGCTACGAGCGGCGACCCGCGCACTTCTTCGGCGGCATCGGGCTCGCCACGCTGCTGCTCGGCGTGATTTTCGGCGCCTATCTCACGGTGCTCAAGATCTTGGGTCAGGACATCGGGGGGCGGCCGCTCTTGATCCTCTCGGTGCTCCTGATCGTCGTGGGCGTGCAGATCCTCGCGACGGGGCTGATCGCGGAGCTGATCGTCCACATGAACCGGAACGACATGCCTTATCTGGTCCGTCGCGTCGTCGAGCACGGCGCCGCGCCGTCGTCCGAGCCGGCGACGCAGCCGAAGCCCGAGGTGCGGGTGGCGGGCTGAAGCCGCCGCGTGCATGCTGTTCGGCATGGCGCTCGCGCGGAGCCTTCCGGCACACGGCATGAAGTTCGAGCTCCGGCTCGTCGAGCCGGCGGCCGAGGGCGTTCGATACGCCGTTGCCGTAGACCTTCCGAACGGCACCTACCTGGGACGCGCCGAGCTGCTCGGCGACACCGGTGAGATCGGTTTCGTGTGGGAGGAGAGCGCTCCTCCGGAATGGTGCGTCACCATCGTGCGCGCGCAGCTCCGCGCGCTGTTTCGGCAGCGCGCCAGCGGCTATCCGCGCCGCATCACGCGCTGGCGGCCCGCGCCCGGCGAGGCGTCCTCATGACGGAAGCGCACCCCGGCGTCGTGTCGCTGCTCACCGACTTCGGGCTCGCGGATCCGTACGTGGGGATCGTCAAGGGCGTGATCGCCCGAGAGGCGCCGGGCGTGACGGTCATCGACCTGACGCACGCCGTGCCGCCGCAGGACGTCGAGCTCGCGGCTTTGTGGCTCGAGCAGGCCTATGGGTGGTTTCCTTCGGGCACGGTGCATCTTTGCGTCGTCGATCCCGGGGTCGGCACTGCACGGGCGGCGCTCGCCGCGCGCGCCGGGGAGCATTGGTTCGTCGCGCCGGACAATGGGGTGTTGAGCGCCGTGCTCGGTCGTGAATCGAGCTCCGAGGTGCGGCGCATCGACGCGAGCGCTCTCCGCCTCACGGTCTCGAGTCGCACCTTCCACGGCCGCGACGTGTTCGCGCCCGTCGCGGCCCGGCTCGCATCGGGCGCGCTCCGCCTCGCGGAGATCGGTCCGCCGCACGCGCCTTTGAGACTCGCACGGCGGGAGCCGCGCCGTGACGGCGCCGAGGTGCTCGGCGAGGTCATCGCCGTCGATCATTTCGGCAACTTGATCACGAACCTGCCGGCGACCGTGCTCGAGACCGAGGGGGCTCGGGTCGCGGTGCGCGACGCGTCTCTCCGTGTCGTCGCGACGTACGCCGATGCGGAGCCGGACGAGTGCGTCGCGCTGGCTAGCTCGTTCGGCCTCGTCGAGATCGCGGCGCGCAACGCGAGCGCCGCCGCGCTGCTCGGGCTGGGTCGTGGGGAGCCCGTGCGTCTCTCGAGAGGCTCGTCATGAGGATCCGGTCGCGCTCCGCGTGGCTCGTCGCGCTCGTGGGCGTTGCCTGTGGGGGAACGGCTCGTCCTCCCGCTCCGTCGGCCGCCCCTGCGGCGCGCGCGGTGGAAGAGACGCCCGCGACCCGGCTCGCTCGCGGCGAGAAAGCGCTCGACGAGAGCCGGTACGACGAGGCGGAGGGCCACCTCCGCGCGGCGCTCTCGGGTCCCACGCGCGCCCAGGCGAGCCTCTCGCTCGCAAAGCTCCTGCTCCTCACGGGGCGCCACGACGAGGCGCTCGCCCAGGCGCGTGCCGCGGGGACGGCAGACGCGGGGCTCGCGGATCGAGCGCTCGTCGTCGGTGCCGAGGCGCTCCGGCGTCGCGGGCGCCTCGCCGAGGCCGAGGCCGAGCTCGAACCCCACGCGAACGCGGGGAGCGCTCCGGCGATTCGCCTGTTGCTCGCGGAGCTCTACCTCGAGACGGGCCGGCGCCGCGAGGCCGAGCCGCTGCTGCTCTCGGTCGTCGAAGACTACAACGAAGATCGCATTCGCGACGACGACGGTCCGGGCCTCGCGCTCGCGGCGCGCGCGGCCTGGCTCTTGCGGAGCCCGCGCGACGCGAACACGCTGTTCGACGCGTCCGAGCGCGCCGCGCCCGGCAGCATCCCGGTCTTGCTCGAGCGCGCCGCGCTCTTGCTCGAGAAGTACAACCCGGGCGACGCCGAGGCGGTGCTCGAGGAGGTGCTGGCCAAGGCGCCGCGGCATCCCGTGGCGCTGACCCGCCTCGCGGAGGTGCGCCTCGCGCAGGCGCTGGATTTCGACGAGGCCGAGCGGCTCGCGCGCGCGGCGCTGGCCGTCGATCCGACGCTGGGGCGCGCGCACTTCGTGCTCGCGGGCATCGCGCTCCGCGACATGGAGCTCGACGAGGCGGAGCGCCGGGTCGCGGCGGGCCTCGCGTACAACCCGCGGGATCTGGAGCTGCTCGCGATGCGGGCGACGGTGCGCTTCCTCGCGGACGATCACGCGGGTTTCGCGCGCGAGAAGCAGGCCGTGCTCGCGTTGAACCCCGAGTATGCGCGCCTCTACGCCGTTCTCGCCGAGTACGCGGACTGGGAGCACCGCTACGACGAGATCGTGACGCTGATGAAGGAGGCGCTCGCGATAGACGACGAGGATCCGACCGCGCTCGCCCAGCTCGGATTCAACCTGATCCGCGCGGGGGAAGAGACGCCCGGTGTCGGCGCCTTGAGCCGCGCCTTCGCGCTCGATCCGTTCAACGTGCGTGTCTACAACACGCTGCACCTCTTCGACACGGTGATCCCGAAGGCGTACGTCACCGTCGACTCGCCGCCGTTCGTGATCCGCTATCACACGGAAGACCGAGCCATCCTCGAGCGCTACGTGCCCACGCTGCTCCGGCGCGCGTGGGAGGAGCTGCGCGCGGCGTACGGCTTCACGCCCTCCGTCCCCGTCGGCATCGAGATCTACGCGGAACGCGAGAACTTCGCGATTCGCACGAGCGGGCTCCCGCACACGGCGATTCAGGGTGTGTGCTTCGGCAAGACGCTCGCGTCGATGAGCCCGCGCCACGAGTCGTTCAACCTGGGGATGACGCTCTGGCACGAGCTCTCCCACGTGTTCCACATCCAGCTCTCGAAGAGCCGGGTCCCGCGCTGGTTCACGGAAGGCCTCGCCGAATACGAGACCGCGATCGAGCGGCGCGAATGGACGCGAGAGCACGATCCGGAGCTCTTCGGGATGCAGCGCGCGGGGAAACTGCCGAGTGTCGCGCGCATGAGCCGCGCCTTCACGCGCGCCGAGGACATCGGGGACGTCGCGACGGCGTACTACGCGTCGAGCCGCATCGTGGAGATGCTCGCGCGACGCGAGGGCCGCGCGAAGATGGCCGAGATGCTCCGCTACTGGGGCGAGGGGCTGCGCACCGAAGCGGTGTTCGAGCGCGCGCTCGGCAAGACGCCGGAGGGGGTCGATCAGGAGTTCCGCGCGGAGCTCGCGACGCGCTTCGCGCGGTACCAAAAGCAATTCGTGCCGATCGAGCGCGCGCGGTCGCTCGCCGTCGTGACCCGCCTCGCGAACGCGTCGCCGCGCGACGTCGAGCTCAAGGTGGAGCTCGCGTTCGCGCTCGCCCGCACGGGCGCGCGGGACCGCGCGCAGAAGGAGCTCGACGCGGCGCTCGCCCTCGACCCGAAGAACGCGCAGGCGCGGTTCCTCTCCGCGCGGCTCTTCGCGGAGGCGGGTCAGCCGAAGCGCGCCGAAGCGCTCCTCTCGGCGATGACGAAAGACGGCCAGGACGGCTACGCCGTCCAGGTCGCCCTCGGAGAGCTAGCGCGCGAGCGCAAGGACGGCGCCGCGGCGCGCGCGGCGTTCGAGCGGGCGCACCAGCACGATCCGACCCAGGCCGATCCGCTGATCGCGCTCGCGGATCTCGCCGCTCAGGAGAACCAGCCCGAGGAAGAGCTCCGGCACCTCGAACGGCTCGCTCCGCTCACGGAGCACGCGGCCGTCGTGCATCGGCGCTTGCTCGCGCGGCTCATCGAGCGCGGCCGGTATGCAGACGCCGTGCGCGCCGGCGAATCCGCGGTGTGGGCGGATCTGAACGGCGCGCGCACGCACCTGCTCTTCGCGGAGGCGCTCGAGAAGACGGGCGCCCTCGACCGAGCGTCGTTCGAGCTCGAGAGCGCGACGCTCGCGCGCGGCGCACCGGACGTGCGCGCCGAAGCGCACACGCGGCTCTCGCGACTTTTGGCGCAGCGTGGGCGAAAGCGCGAAGCAGAGCAGCATGCGCGGGCGGCCGAAGCCGCGCTCCGCGAGCGGGCCGCAGAGCTCACGCCGCCGAGCGACGGCGACGCGCCCTAGCGCGTGGGGGGGCAGCCGGGTGCGAGCCCGCGCCTTGCGCCAATCCCAGCGTTTCATCAGTCGTCCTGACCGACTCGCGCATTGCTGACGGCGCGAGCGCGCCGGTAGCATTCGAGCGGGCCCGCGCGCGATTCGCGACCGCGGGCGATCGACGCGAGGAGGGACGGAATGCCGCACGTGAGATTCGGGACGAAGGACGAGCCGGGCTTCGATCTGAGTAAGAGCGATCGCTTGATCGCGGTGCGCACACGGAGCCGACGTTCGCTGCGCGCGGGGCCCGTCCCGCCCCGCTCGGCCGCGGAGATCGTCGACGGCGAGCTCGTGCTGGCGTTCCCCGAGGCGGGCGTCGAGGTGTACCGCGTCGCTCCGGACAAGAAGTCGCTCGACGACAGAAAGCGCGCGCTTCGCCGCGATCCCGACGTCGAGTTTGCCGGCGGCGTGCTCGTAGACGACGCGAACGAGCCGGTGCTCTACACCGAGAACCTGTTCGTGAAGTTCGTGAACGAGGCCGATCCGGACGACTGCAAGGAGGTGCTCCAGCGGGCTGGCCTAAGCGTGAAAAAGGAGCTCGGCTACGCGACGAACGCGTTCTTCGTGAGCGCCCCCGAGGGAACCGGCGAACGCATCTTCGAGATCGCCGAGGCGCTCCATGCGCGCGCCGACGTCGAATACTGCCACCCGGAGCTCGTGCGGCACCGCGCCCGCAAAGGGATCTTCGCGCCCCAGTGGCACCTGAAGACGGCCGTGATCGGCGGTCGGGTGGTGAACGCGCACGCGCACGTCGAGCCGGCGCACGCGGTGACCCGCGGCAAGGGTGTGACGATCGCGATCATCGACGACGGCATCGACGTCGATCACCCCGAGTTCGACACGGACGGCAAGGTCGTCGCGCCGCGCGACGTGGCCTTTCCGCTCGCGCACCCGCAAGGGGAGGATCCGCGGCCCAAGGATTCGAACCCCCGCTACCCGGAGGATCACGGCACTGCCTGCGCGGGGGTCGCCTGCGCGAGCGGCATCGACGGCGCGAGCGGCGTCGCTCCCGAGGCGTGCCTGTTGCCGATTCGCCTCTCCGCGGGGCTGGGATCCCAGCAGGAAGCGGAGGCGTTCCAGTGGGCGGCCGATCATGGCGCCGACGTGATTTCGTGCAGCTGGGGGCCGCCGGACGGCGCCTGGTGGGACCCGGACGATCCGCTGCATCGTCAGAAGTTCTTCTTGCCGGCGAGCACGCGGCTCGCCATCGACTACGCGGTGAGCAACGGCCGCGGCGGTCGAGGCTGCGTGATCCTCTTCGCCGCCGGGAACGGCAACGAGAGCGTGGACAACGACGGCTACGCCAGCTACGAGCGCGTCATCGCGGTCGCGGCGTGCAACGATCGCGGGACGCGCAGCGTATACAGTGACTTCGGTGCGGCCGTTTGGTGCGCGTTTCCGAGCAACGACGCGGCGTGGCCCGAGCAAGGTCGACCGGAGCCGCTCACGCCCGGGATCTGGACGACGGATCGCATGGCGCGACTCGGTTACAACCCGGGAATCGCCGAAGCCGGTGATGTCGTGGGCAACTACACGAACGGCTTCGGCGGTACCTCGAGCGCGTGCCCCGGCGCGGCGGGGGTCGCCGCGCTCGTGCTCTCGCAGAACCCCGAGCTGCGCTGGAACGAGGTGAAAGCCCTGCTCGGTCGAGCGTGCGAGCAAATCGACTTGCCCGGAGGCGACTACGATCAGCGGGGCAAGAGCCCGTTTTACGGCTTCGGCCGCCTCAGCGCGGAGCTCGCCGTCGGCCTCGCGCGCCACGCGGTGCGCGACACCGTCGTCGTCAGCAAGACGTTCCAGCGTCCGATCCTGGATCTCGAGACCATCGAGGTGTCGCTGGACGTCGCCGAGACGGAGAACGTCGCGAGCCTCGGCGTTTCCATCGAGCTCGAGCACACGTACATCGGCGATCTCGTGATCACGCTCGTTCCGCCTTCGGGCCGCGGATTCTCGGAGGTGGATTTGCACCGTCGCGTGGGCGGCGCGACTCGCGACCTCCGCCGCACGTACGACGTGTCCAACACCGCGGGGCTCGCGCAGTTCGAGGGCAAGCGCTGCGACGGTCGCTGGTCGCTTCGGATTCGGGACGCCGCCGCCGAGGACACGGGGACACTCGTTCGCTTCGGCATCGAGCTTCGGTTCGACCGCGAGCGACTGCCCGGCGACTCGGGCACGCTGCGGCTGCGCACCGAGGGCCTCGCGCGAGACGTGCCGAGCCCTGCCCGCGCCTGAGCCGTGACCGGCCCCCGGGCAGAGATATTTCTGGATGCTAATCGTCGCTGCTCGCGCCGCGCAGGCCGAGCGCCTTGGCCTTCTTGTAGAGGTGGCTCCGCTCGAGGCCGAGCGCGCGCGCCGTGGCGGCCATTTGGCCGCCGTTGTGCTCGAGGGCTTCCTCGAGGATCGCGCGCTCGGCTTCCTCGACGAGCACGCGGAACGGAACCCCCGGCCGATACAGGCCCGTGGGTGCGGGGGCGGGCCCGAGCCCCGAGAGGCGCTCCACGTCGGCGGCCGTCACCGCGTCGTCGGGGTTGAGGATGACGAGCCGCTCGACGAGATTCTGGAGCTCGCGCACGTTGCCCGGAAACGGCAGGCCGGCGAGCAAGGACAGCGCGTCGGGCGTGAGGCGCACGTCGGGGCGCCCATTGGCGAGCCGCGCGCGCTCGAGGAAGTGCTCGGCGAGCAGCGGGATGTCCTCGCGGCGCGCGCGCAGGGGCGGCAGCTCCAGCGGCACCACGTTCAGGCGATCCAAGAGATCGGGGCGGAAGGTGCCCGCGGCGCAGGCCGCGACGAGATCGCGGTTCGTCGCTGCGACGACGCGCACGTCGACGGCTATCGTCTCGCTGCCCCCCACGCGCTCGATCTCCCGCTCCTGCAAGACGCGCAACACCTTTGCTTGCATCGAGAGCGGCATGTCGCCCACCTCGTCGAGGAACAACGTGCCGCCGTGGGCCCGCTCGAACTTGCCGCGGCGCTGGCGCGTGGCGCCGGTGAAGGCTCCCGCTTCGTGGCCGAACAGCTCGCTCTCGATGAGCTCGGCGGGGACGGCCGCACAGTTCAAGCGCTCGAGCGGCGCTTGGGCGCGGGGCGAGGCGCGGTGCACGGCGCGCGCGACGAGCTCTTTCCCGGTGCCGCGCTCGCCGGTGACGAGCACGCTCGCGTTCGAGCGCGCGGCGCGCAGCACCCGTTCGCGGAGCTCGCGCATCGCGCGGCTCTCGCCGAGGAGCTCGTCGAAGTAGCCCGTGACGTTCCGGAGCTCGCGCGCTTCGGCTTCGGCGCGCACGAGTCGGAGCGTGTTCTCGAGGACCAGGAGGAGCCGGTCGGTCGAGAGGGGCTTCTCGAGGAAGTCGAGGGCGCCGAGCCGCGTGGCACGCACCGCGGCGTCGATGGTGGCGTGCCCGCTCATCATGATGACGGCGCTCTCGGTTCCCGAGGCCTTGAGGCGCTCGAGGAGCTCGAGGCCGTCACCATCCGGCAAGGCGACGTCGAGGAGCACGACGTCGAAGCTCTTCTTGGCCAGGCGTTCCTCGGCGATGCCGACCCCGCCCGCCACCTCCACCGAGTATCCCTCGAGGGAGAGCGCCTTCTTGAGTGTGCTCAGAATCGACGGCTCGTCGTCGACGACGAGAACCTGGCCGCGCGCCATGCCGAAGCGTAGTACGCCGGCGCGGACGTGCATTCCGGATTCCCGGCCCGCGTGGCCCGCTGCTAACCTCTGCCGCCGCGGGCGATGAGCGCGAGGAAGGCCACCGCAACGGGCACCTTGGAGACGACACCGGTCGTCAATCTGCTCGTGTATGCGCTCGACCACCGGCTCGATGGGACGCTCGTGCTGGAGGAGGTCGGCGGCACGAAGCACGCGGTGTACTTCGCGGCGGGCGCGCCGGCGAAGGTGCGGCTCGGGGTTCCGGGGCTCTATCTGGGCGAGGTGCTGGTCGACCTCGGCCTCGTCTCGGAGGAGGTCCGGCAGCGGACGCTCGCCGCGGCGCTCGGCTCGGGACGGCTCCACGGCGCCGTGCTGGTCGAGGAGGGGGTGATCGAGGAGGCGACGCTCCGCGACGCCCTGCGTGAGCAGATCGGGAGGAAGGTCGAGTACTTGGCGGGGCTCCCGCCGAGCACGGTGTACGGCTACTACGATGGCGTCAACTATCTCGAGCGCTTCGGAGCGAACGAGTCGCTGCGCGGGCGGCCGCTCGCGATCATCTGGCGCATCATCGAGCGGTACGCGAACCCGGAGCACGTCATCGATCTGGTCGAGCGGCTCGGGGACCGGGTGCTCCGGTTGCATCCGGAGGCGCCGATTCTGAGGTTTCATTTCGCGCGTGGCGAGCAGGCAGTGATCGAGGTGCTCCGCGCGAAACCGCAGCCGCTCGCGGAGCTCCGGGGACGCGAGCTGGTCACGGATGAACGGCTGAATCGACTCCTCTACATGCTCGCCATCACGCGGCAGCTCGAGCTCGGAGTACCGGGGATGCTGCCGGCGGGGGCGACGGAGCCGCCATCGTCCACGCGGGTCACGGGGCGGCCGATGTCGCGCCCGCGGAGCGGGGAGCAGCCCGCGACCGCTGCGGTGGCGTCGTCGCCGTCGCCGTCGCCGTCGCCGTCGCCGTCGCCGGTGCGGAGCGAGCCGCTCGGGGATCCGGCGGTGAACGCGGTCAAGGAAGAGCT
>CAYYWA010000011.1:2441-5026 GCA_964475255.1 uncultured Sorangium sp. | reverse complement strand
TTTCGGAGCAGCTCGACGGGTCGTTCTACGAGCTCCTCGGGGTGGGCACGGACGCCTCGACGGCGGAAATCCAGGCGGCGTTCCTGACGCTCGCGAAGCGCTGGCATCCGGATCGATTGGGGCCCGAATACGCGGACGTGAGGCCGCTCGTGACGCGCATCTTCGCGCGGATGAGCGAGGCGCACCAGGTGCTCACGGACACGATTCAGCGCCGGGAGTACGATCAACGCGACAAGCGCGCGCAGCGCGAAGCCGAAGAGGCCGAGCAGGTGCAGCGGGTGCTCCGCGCGGCGACCGCCTTTCAGAAGGCGGAGATCTTGCTCCGGCGCAACAACCTCGCGGGCGCCGAAGAAGAGGTGCGGCGGGCGGTGGCGGACGATCCGAAGCAGCCGGAGTACCGCGCGCTGCTCGCTTGGTTGGACGCTCAGAAGCCGAACGCGGACGTGAACGCGTCGATCGCGGTGCTCGATCAGGTGCTGACGGAGCTGCCGAACGATTTGCGCGCGCGCTGGTATCGCGGGCAGCTCTACAAGCGAGCGGGGCGGGCGACGCGCGCGGTGCGCGACTTTCGGTACATCGTGGAGCACGACCCGCGGAACGTCGACGCGGTGCGCGAGGTGCGCCTGTACGAAATGCGCCAGGCGAGCGGGCGCGGACAAAGCGAACGTCCGAGCGACGCTCCCGCGGCGCGTTCGAGCCGCCCCGCGCCGCACTCTCGGCAGGGGGAGAGCGGGAGCTTTCTGAAGCGGATCTTCAAGAAGAAGGACGATTAGGGGTCGGCTTCGCGTGGTCGACGGCGCGGCAGGGAGGGAGTGGCGCCCTGTCGGTGTTGGTGAGGTGATGGCACCGCGGCTCAGAGCGGGTTGCGCTCGGGCTTGCTACAGAAGGCGCGCAGAGCCCCGCTGACTTGCCAATCGCGGGCGCACAGAGTCGGGATGACCCTTTCAATCGAGGATTCGTCGAGCGGCTCTTCGGTGAGGGTGAGGGTTCGGCAGCCTCGGCCGAGCTCGGGCCAGGCCAGCAGGGGGGCGAGATCGCTCACGTGCGTGTAGCTGATGTCGAGCCGTACGACCTTCGAAAGGCCCTCCAAGGGCGAAAGGAGCGCGACCTCGGTGGCCGAGAGATTGAGGTTCTCGAGCGCTTCGAGCGCCGCGAGCGGGGTGAGATCGGAGGCGTGAGCGCCGGCCTCTGGCTCGCGCCCGATCAGTATGCGACCAACGCGATCTGGTTCGAGCCGGCCACGTCCGCGACGCCTCCCGAGAACCCGGTGATTCCCGGCCGACTGGCAGGCGAAGAGTCTCGTGACCACCAACGAGAACTGCGCCACCGTCATCGACCTCCAAGGAACGGGGAGCGGAACGGTGACGCTGCGCTACTGGGCGGGATGATGGCAGCCGAGCGAGCGGCGTCGCGATCCCGCTGACGCGCCGCCGGGGCGCGCGTGAGACGACGGGCCGCCCCAGCGCCCCCCGCTCTCGCGCGCCAACACCAACCCGACGATTTCGAGCGTTGTCGGCTCGAAATCGAGGCTACGGCGTGCCGCGAGCCACTTCGAGGCGGACGACGCGGGGCGCCATCGAGGCTACGGCGTGCCGCGATTCACTTCGAGGCGGACGACGCGCGTTGCCTCGTCGCCGCCGCGGAGGCCGAGGCGCACGCGGCCTCGAGGAGCGGGACACGCGATGCGGTGGGAGGCCACCACGAGCGCGACCTCGCTCCCCGTGCGCTCGACGCGGACCTCCGAGCTCGCTCCTTCGGGCCACGGACAGTCGGGGCCGCCCGCTTCGAAAGGGCCGAGCACGACGCGCGGCCGTCCTTCACCCTCGAGGGTGAGCGTGATCGTGACGTCGGCGTAGTCCGTATCCGTGACGTATACGGTGACCTCCGAATTGGGCTCGAGGGTGAGCGCGCCGTCGTACTGCACCTCGGCACCGACGGGACGATCGGGGACGAGATGGAGGGGGCGAGCGGGATCGACGGGATCGGGCTGCGCGACGAGGAACACGTCCCGCGCGTAGCGACCCCGCGTATCGAGGCGCAGGCCGAAGATTTCTGGGCCGTCTTCGCTCTCGGCGAGCCAGAGAAACGCGTTCCCGTCGAGGGCGAGAACGGGGAGCCCCGCGCGCGGCGGAACGGGGAGCGCGATCGGGAGCGCCTCGAAGCGCGCTTGCCACGGATCGAAGCGATACAGGCGCTCGTCGCCCGGCGCACCCGACGCGAGCAACGGCGCTCCGCGTCCCGCTCCGAGCAGCACGGGGCGCGGTGCCACGATGTCGAGCGGCACGGCGGTGATCGCGCCGTCGGGGGCGATCCAATGGGCGTCGTAGCCGTCCGCGGGCGGACAGCCGTGGTTGCAGAGCGACGCGCAGCGCTCGGCCTCGTCGTCGTCGCGCGGTGCGCGGTCGTCGCACCCGCCGACGGCGAGCACGCCACCTCCCGGAAGCGGCGCGAAGGCTCGATCGTACCGCGGCGGGATCGTCGGCGCGAGATCCGCGGCGAGGTGCTCGCGAGCGTCGCCGGAGAGCCATTCGAGCGCGGAGAGGGGCGCGCCGTCGGCGGAGGTGCCGCCGCCGACGAAGAGGCGG
>CAYYWA010000011.1:0-2431 GCA_964475255.1 uncultured Sorangium sp. | reverse complement strand
CGAGCGCGCCGCGCCCGCCGACGAGGCGCGTCTCGCCGCTCGCGAGCACGACGGCCGCGTGGCGCGCGCGCGGCTCGACCAGCGCGACGGAGCCCGTGAAGCGCCCGCTCGCCGGATCGAAGCGCTCGGCCGTGTCGCGCGGTTGAGCGAGCGCGCCAGCGTCTCCGTGCACGGGGTTTTCGCCTCCCGCGACGAGCAGCCCCGAGCCGAACGGCGTGACGCTGGCGTGCGCGCGCGGCTCGCGCAGGCTCGCCTCCGGCGACGCATCGGAGCGAATCGCACCGGTTCCCGTGTCGAAGGCGAGCGCGGCCACGCTCGCGCTCGGGAGCTCGACGCTGCCGCCGCCGACGACGAGCGCGGTGCGTGAGGCCGGGTCGAAGCCGACGGCCTGACCGCCCCCCGGCGCTGGGTAATCGGCGGCTCCGCGCACGCGACACGCCGACCCTTCCGGCCAGAGCAAGATCGGCAGCTCGGGGCTCGTCGTGCGCTCGGCGTAGCCGTGGAAGCGAGCGCCGCCGAGCTCGACCCGCGCTTCGAACGCCTGGGTCGAAGGGGGCGCGGCGAGGTCGCCCGCGGCGCCGAGCGGCAGCGCGTCGCTCGTGCTCTCGCTCGCCGAAAAGTCGCCGACCGCGGTGAGAAAGAGGCGCGCGCCCTCCGGCACCGGGCACGCGGCGAGGCCGTGCGTCGAGACGCGAAGGACGGGCCCGGGTTCCGCTTCCGTGCAGCCGCAGAGCGCCGCGATCGACAGAGCGAGCCCGAGTCGCCGAACAGCACACGAATCCCCACCTCGGTGTGCGAGTGAGGGCGGTCCGCCTCGTCCGATTCGCTGAATCCCGCTACCCTCGTATCCGGTGTACCCGCAGATCTTCGGCAAGTACGTGCTCGAGCGCGAGATCGCCGCCGGGGGCATGGCGCGGGTGTACCTTGCCACGCTGCGTGGCGCGGTGGGGTTCGAAAAGCGGCTGGTGGTCAAACAGATTCGGCCGGAGCTCGCCTCGGACGAGGCCTTCGTCCGCAGGTTCGTGGGTGAGGCGAAGACCGCCGTCGAGCTCAGCCACCCCAACATCGTTCCGGTTTACGAGCTCGGTGTCGAGCAGGGTGTGTACTACATCGCGATGGAGCTGTGCCTCGGGGTCACCCTCTCCGAGGTGCTCGCCGCGACGGGAAAGCTCTCCCCGGTCGAGGGGGCGTACCTGGGCGTGGAGATCTGCCGGGCGCTCGACTACGCGCACCGGCGCGCGGGCATCGTCCATCGCGACGTGACCCCGCGCAACGTGCTCATCGACGACGAGGGCGCGGTGCGGCTCATCGATTTCGGAATCGCCGCGCCGGTGGCGGCCGGGGACGACGACAACGAGGTGTTCGGGTCGCCTGGGCACATGCCGCCCGAGCAGCTCGCGGGCAAACCGCTCACGCCCGCGGCCGACGTGTTCGCGGTCGCGGTGCTGCTCGTCGAAGCGTGGACGGGCACGGCGCCGTTTCGGCGCGCCACGGCGCGCGAGAGCCGCCGGGCGTTGTTGGAAGAGCGCCCCCCGCCGCTCTCGGCGGCGCGTCCGGAGTTGGAGCCGCGCGACGCGCTCATCGCGCGCAGCCTGTCGCTCGACGCGAGCGAGCGGCCCGCCGAAGCCGAGGCGCTCGCCCGCCCGCTCCGGGATTTTCTGCGCTCCGCGGACACCGGTGACATCGCGCGCCGGCTCGCCGAGCGTGTGCGCCGCGTTCGCAGCACGGAACGCCGAAAGGAGCCGTCGAGTCGATCCGCGTCGAGCGCCAGCGGCGCCGAGAGCGCGCCCAGGAGCAGCCGGTCCTCCGTGCCGACCGCGCTCACCCAAACGTTTGCGGTGCGCGACGAGGTCGTCGAGTGGACGCGTCGGATTTCCGAGCCGCCGCCGGCGAGCAGCTCGGCTCCGCACACGCGCAAGCTCGCGTCGCTGCCTCCCGCGCGGTCGGAAGCGGACGCCGCGACGCGCGACGCCGAGGGGCGCCGCGAGCCCGTGGCGAAAAGCGAGATCGCGCCTTCGGAGGCGGCGCTGGCCCTCCCCGAGCCTTCGTCGACGAAACGACCGGTCCAGCGTCGCACGCTGATGGCCTTCGTCGCCGGAGCCGGGGCAGCGCTCGTCGCGCTCGTTCCGGTGCTCGTTCCCGCGCGGGCTTCCGGCCCCGACGCGGTGACGCCGCGCGATCCGGTGAGCGCAGCATCCGCCCCGCGTGCTGCAGAGACCGCGTCGCGCCTTCCCGCTCCGCGCGAGGCACCGGAGCCCGTCGCGAGCGCGTTTCCGGAGCCGTCGAGCAGCGTAGCGGTTGCGGCATCCGCGACGCCGAGCTCGGCACCGCGCCCTGCGAGCCCGCGGCCCGCGGCCGTGCAGCGGCCCGCCGTGGTGGCGAACGCGGCGCTCCGGCTCCCGGCGGCTCCGGCCGCGCGCGGGCGCGTGCT
>CAYYWA010000010.1:38883-42355 GCA_964475255.1 uncultured Sorangium sp. | reverse complement strand
CTTCGGCGCGCCGGCGACCATCGCGACGACGCGATGGCCCAGATACAGGCGGCACTTCGTGCACCAGGAATCGATCTCGCTACCAGCTGACAGTGGCTTCACTTCGGGGGCTCCAGAACTTCCGAGGTCTTCCGGTCTTGAGGGGGGTCCCGCTGTTCGTTCGCGGGCTCGGGGTCCGGCGGTGATTGCGAGGAGCGGTCTCGGTCTCGTCGAAGGTTCACCTTCGTCCGCACCTCGGGCGCGGTGCGCAGCCGCGAATCGTTCGGGATGAAGCGAACCTCGGTCTTGATCTCGAACGAGAGGGCCGTGAGCGCGCGAGCGAGCTCCTCGGCGAAGTTAGTGTGATCCAGGAAGTCTCGGACTTCACGCGCCACGGCTCTGTACAAGCCATTTTTGGTCTCGTCGAGCTGGGCGAGCAGGAGCGCGAGGGCTTCCTTCGGCAGCTTGAGCTCCGAGACGAGATGGCGCACGTTTTCCGGCCCCTCCGTGAGCTTCTCGTAGCCGGCCTCGAGGACGCGCTTGACGAGCTCCGGGATCAGCCGTTCGAGTCGGCGCTGCTCTTTGTCGCCCTCTTCCGATTCGGGCGCTCGTTCCGTGGTCACGCATGGACGTGGTACCGTGCGACCGGGGCCGCGTCAAACCGCGGGGGCGTCGAGGGAGCGACGCTCGCCGGACTCTGGGGCGGGTCGCGTTTCCCTTCGAGCTCCGACGCGCTCGGCTGACTGCGCGCGCGAAGTGATGATAAAACACCAAGCGGCATGCCGACCGCTCATCAGGCGCGACGCGAGCGTGTGCTCGAGGCAATTCACCCGGGCGCGTTGTTGGTGTTCGCGGCGCCCGTTGCGCTCCGCAACAACGACGTCGAGCACGAGTACCGCCAAGACTCCGATTTCTATTACCTGACCGGCCTCGACGAGCCCGAGAGCGTGCTGCTCTTGCGCAGCGAGGCACCCCACTTCGTGCTCTTCGTGCGCCCGCGCGACCCCGATCGCGAGACCTGGGACGGACCGCGTGCGGGAGTGGAGGGAGCGCGAGACCGCTTCGGCGCGGACGAGGCGTATCCGATCGAAGCGCTCGACGCACGGCTGCTCGAGCTGCTGAAGGGCGTGCCGCGTCTCTACTATGCGCTCGGCGGCGCGGGCGATGCGCGTGTGCTCTCCACGCTGGCAAAGCTCCGGCGGCGTGAGCGCCAGGGCACGGAGTGGCCGACGTCGATCATCGAGCCCGCCGAGGTCTTGCACGAGCTCAGGCTTCGCAAGCAGCCGGAGGAGATCGAGCTCATGCGTCGCGCCATCGCGATCACGAGGGAAGCGCACCTCGAAGTGATGCGCGCGGCGCGCCCGGGCGCTCACGAGTACGAGCTCGAGGCCATCCTGCGGCGGGTGTTCCGAGCCGGCGGTTCCGAGCGCCCGGCATACTCGCCCATCGTCGGCTCGGGCCCGAACGCCACGATCTTGCATCACACGAAGAACGACCGGAAAATCCGAGACGGCGAGCTGATCCTCGTCGATGCGGGGTGTGAGTACGGATACTACGCCGCGGACGTAACGCGCACGTTCCCGGTCTCGAAACGCTTCGACGCGACTCAGCGCGCGGTCTACGAGATCGTGCTCGCGGCGCAGCTCGCGGCGATCGAACGCGTGCGTCCGGGCTCGACGGTGTTCGAGGTGCACTCGGCGGCTCTCGACGTCATCGTGGACGGCCTCATCGACCTCGGGCTCGTCGAGGGGCCGCGTGCGACCGCGATCGAGGAGAAGCGGTACAGTCCGTTCTTCATGCACGGGACGAGCCATTGGCTCGGCATGGACGTGCACGACGTCGGCCGGTATCGGAAGAGCGGCGCGGCGCGTCCGCTCGAGCCGGGGATGGTGCTGACCGTCGAACCCGGGATCTACATCGCGCAAGACGCCCGCGTCGATCCGCGGTTCGCCGGGATCGGCGTGCGCATCGAGGACGATGTCCTCGTCGGGCCGGACGGACCGATCGTGCTCAGCGCGGACGTGCCGAAGACGGTGGAGGAAGTCGAGCGCGCGTGCGCCGGGTGACGGTCGCCGCCTTCGCCGTCTCGTGGTGCGCGCTGGTCCCGCGCGCCGCGAACGCGGCCGATACCGCCGAGCCGTCGCACGCGCGGACAGCGGAGTCGAGCGGGTCGTACGCGCACTTCTTCGGCGCCTTGGCCGTCGGTCGGGGGCTACGCTTCAACAATCCGTATCGTCTCGCCACGCAGCTCGGCGAGACCGAGCAGAGCCTCTCGCTCACGGCGAGCTACGCGGACGTCTCCGCGGGCGCGAGCTTCGGTTCTCCGAGCGGCTTCCGACACGGGGCGGTCGCCCACCTTTCGACGGCGCTCGAGGGCATCGGCCAGGAGGTGGCCAGCCTTTCGTACGTCGTGCTCCACCCCGTCGGGCGGGACGTGCTCGTGCTCGCGCGGGCTGGAGTGCCGCTCGTCTTGCGCCCCGATCCGACGACTGGCGGCGAGCTCGCCGCGGGCGCCACGTGGTTCTTTTCGGGCGGTCTCGGGCTCTCGGCCGAGCTCGTCGGCAGCCTGTTCTTCGGGGCGCCGACGTGGGAGCGGGATCCGAGCGCCATTCCGATCGTGTCGCTGCAGGTGGGCGTGTGGACCGAGTACGAGGTGTTGCCATGAGCCGGGTTCGACACCTGCGCTGGCCGCTGTCGCTGATCGCGCTTTTGTTCTGCGCGGCGCCCGTGCCGGGGGACGTCGGTGGTTGTGGCGGGAGCCCGCGGCCGCTCGAGGCCGCGGCGTTTTTCGAAACGAAGGCGGCGCTCGACTGCACGCGGTGCACCGAGTGCCGGATTGCGTCGAAGACCTGCACGGCCGCATGCTCGGAGAGCCCGGACGAGAGCTTTCCGCGCGGCTGCGATCCGCTGGAGCACGACGGAATCGTCTGCGTGCGCGCGCTCGAAGCCGCCTCGTGCGAGGACTACCGGTCGTACGTGCGGGACGAGGCGCCCGTGATCCCGACCGAGTGCAACTTCTGCCCGGAGACCGCGCCGTGAGGCGAGGCGTGCTCGCGCTCCTGCTCGCGTTGGCGCTCCCCGGGTGCGACTTCGGCCCGCGCCTCGTCACCTCGCGAGCCGAGTACGCGGCGTACCGCGAGACCCGCATCGCGACCGGGCGCCTCGAGCGGCTCGCCGCGTCGCATCGCTATCTCGCGGGGTGGCCCGATGGGCGCTATCGCGCGGAGGTGGAGCCCTGGTTTCGGCGGGAGGAGCCCGCGTTCGTGCGTCAGGCACACGATCGGCCGAGCTTGCTCCGCGCGTACCTGCGGGCGCTGCCCGACGGGCCCCATGCGCCGGAGGTGCGTCGCCGACTCGAGGAGCTCGAGATCCTGCGTCAATACCGCGCGCGCAGCGCGGAACGCGAGGAGCGGCGGATCCGAGAGGCGGGGGGGGGGGGGGGGGGGGGGCGCGCGGCGGCGGGGGCGGGGGGGGGGGGGGCGGCCGCGTGGCG
>CAYYWA010000010.1:24593-38873 GCA_964475255.1 uncultured Sorangium sp. | reverse complement strand
CGCGAGGAGCGGCGGAGCCGCGAGGCGCGCCGCGAGCGCGAGGACGCGGCCGAGGCGCGGCGCGCGCTCGTGGGGACCCTCGTCGAGCACGTTGGAACGCTCGCCAAGGCTCGCCACTTCGGCGCTCTCGCGTCGACGCTCCCGCCCGAGCTCGCGGCGCTGTTTGCGCCGACCGCGTCGAACGTCACGTGCAGGGCCGAGGTGTGCGTTCGTTCCCAGGTGATTCCGTACGGCGTGCCCGAGGGGCTGCGCATTGCGCGGCGCACCGCGCGCTTCGAGCTCGTGCTGGTGCGCGGCGCTTCGGGGATCGAGCGCCTGGTGCTCGCCGGCCCGCGCCTCTTCGATCGCATCGGCGAGGCGCTCGATACGTCGGTGGCCGGCACCGACGGGCTCGCGGCGCGGGTGGAAGCCATTGCACGCAGCGTGCAGCTCATCGAGAACGCGATCGAGGCGGAGCTTCCCGCGGCCGAGTGCGCACGGGATCCCGTCGCTCCGGTCGTGCTGCTTCGTGAGTGCCGGGGCGTTCGCTTCGAGGCGCGCGCGGCGGAGGGCGAGCGCGGCGACGACCGCATCGAAATCGGGCGGCTGCCGTCGGCTTCGCCGGCGAAGGGCGCGGTCAGATCCGGATCCGGACGCCCCCAGGAATCACGCGCGCCGTGAGCGGGAGGCGTCCCGGCGTCTCACCATCGAGGTCGATGAGCACCTCGTCCGCTGGAACGAGCGGCTCGGCCGTGACCGTGTGCCCACGCGTCGTGCTCACTCGGGGCTCGCCGACGTGGGAGCCGCGATAGATGTGGCGGGCCATCAACAAACCCTGCACGCGCGAGAGATCCTCGAACGCAACCACGTCGAACGCGCCGTCCGCCGGATCCGCGTCGGGAGCGACGAGCATGCCGCCGCCGAACCAGCGTCCGTTCGCGAGCGCGACGTTCAGGATGGGCCCTTCGACGAACACTTGGTCGTCCACGGTGACCCGAACCGGAGCGTTTCGATAGACGAGCATCGCCCGGACGGCGCCCAAGAAGAACGCGGTGCGCCCGCCCAACCACTTCGGGCTGGTGTTCACGATTCGATCCGTGAGCCCGCCGAGCCCGAAGCTCGTCACGTTCAGGAACGCCCGCACGATGCGGCTTCCGTCCGGTGCCGTGAGCTCGACGACCCCGAGGTCGATCGGGCGCGGTGGACAGGAGACCAGGCGCGTGACGGCTTCCTCCACCTCGGTGCTCAGCCCGAACGTGCGCCGGAAGTCTCCACCCGTTCCGGCGGGAACGAGCGCGAGCTCCGGGCCCTCCACGCGTTGTCCGTGCGCATCGACGAAGGCCTGGCAGGCCTCGTTGAGGGTTCCGTCGCCGCCGACGACGGCGACGCAGGTCACGCCCTCCGCGTGGGCTTCTCGAACCAGCCGAGCCGCGTCTCCCGGGGCGCGCGTCTCGGCCACGTCCGCCGAGGCGCCCGCTCGTTCGAGCTCGTGGAGGATGGCGGGGAGACGCCGCGTTCCGGCGCCGCTGCCCGCAACGGGATTCACGAGGACGCGGACCCGCATCGGGCGGGGAGACTCACAAAATGCGCGCGCCAATTCAACCTGGATCTCGAGGGGACTCGGGAGGGGAGGGGCGCGACCGAAGCGGATTTCCCGACGAATTCGCGTTTCGGGGCGCGTGGCGCCTCGCTCGAAGCACACACCCCGCTGGGCGGGGCGTCGGAAACCCGTGGGCGCCCGAGCGGCGCGACCGACCCCCCGCACCCACAGCGCTCGCAGGGACGCGCGGTGCGTCCGTAGTGGGCGCCCGAGCGGCGCGACCGACCCCCCGCACCCCGCGGGAGTGAACCCCGGGCGCACTCCTAACCGCGCGGCTCCGCTGGGGGAGCGAGGCCTGGAATTTTGGCTGGGACAGAACATGATAGCCGTCGCAGCCCGTGCGGGATGGTACGCGGGGGCTTGAACCGCGATAGACTGGCAGTTATCGTCGAAAACGCGGGCCCCGAACCGTCGGCCAAGCCGACCGGGTCCGATCACGCGAGAACAACAAGGTAAAGCGAGCATGGCGACCGAGGATGCACGCAAGCTCTTCGTGGCGGGCTTGGCGGAGTCCGTCAGCGAGGAGGTCTTGCGGCAACTATTCGAGGCAACCGGCAGCAAGGTCGTCGACGTGAGTTTGCCTCGGGACCGAGCAACGGGCAGGGTGCGTGGGTTTGGGTTCGTGACACTGGCTTCTCCAGACGAGGCCAGCCGAGCTCGTCAGGCGCTCGATGGATCGATCCAGTCGGGTCGTTCGATTTCCGTTCGCCCCTTCTCGTCCGAGCCACCGCGTCGCGGGGAGCGTCCGGAGCCCCGGGGAGAAGCAGGCGCGGTCGCCGGGGGGGCGAGTGAGGATCGAACCCTCTACGTCGGCAATCTGCCGTACGACACGACTCAGCAAGAGCTGATGCAGCTCTTCGCCGATTCGGGAGTCGGCCCGATCGCGCGCATTCACTTGCCGCCCGCCCCCGCCGGGGGGCGTGGGGGTTCCGGCGTCTCCCCGCGCGCACGGGCGTACCGGGCCACCCCCCCCAGCGGGGCTTTGCGCAACGCCGACGTCCGAGGGCGCCGCCTCATGGTCAACATCGCGCATCCGCGAGGGAGCGGTGGGCCGTCGGAGCGACCGGGTCGCTCGCGTCCGGAGGGAGGCTGGGGCTCCGACTCGCGCTTCACGACGGAGCCGCCGCTCACGTTCGAGGGCGGTCGACCCCCGCCCGAGCGCCGCGCCAGGACCGAAGGCGATTGGTCCGACGACGCGGGGAAGAAAAAGAAAAAGCGTGCCAAGGGGGGTGGTCGCGAGCGACCCGAGGACGCGCGCCGCCGCGGAGGCGGCAGCAACTGGCAAGTGTGGGACGACGACGACGAGTAGGTCGGCGCGCGGCCATCAGGCGAGCGAATGCCCTCCGTTCCGTTGCACGGCTCGGAGAGCACGTGCTAGGACGGAAAACCCGACGAGGACGCCCGCTGTCTCGGGAACCCTGCTTCGGATCAGGATACGTGTGCCCTCTTGTTGAGCGTGGTCCATGATCTTCGATTGGCTTTACGGCCTGTTCTCGAACGACCTGGCAATCGATCTCGGTACGGCCACGACCCTCATCTACGTGAAAGGCAAGGGCATCGTGAGCTGCGAGCCCTCCGTCGTGGCCGTTTCCCGCGATGCCCGGGGAGAGAAGCGAGTCTTGGCCGTCGGCCGCGAGGCCAAGGACATGCTCGGCCGCACGCCGGGGAACATCCAGGCGATTCGCCCCCTGCGTGACGGCGTCATCGCGGACTTCGAAATCACCGAAGCGATGCTTCGCTACTTCATCGCGCGTGCGCACCACCGCCGCACGCTGGTGAAGCCTCGCATCATCATTTGTGTCCCCTTCGGGATCACCGAGGTCGAGAAGCGCGCGGTCAAGGAGAGCGCGGAGAGCGCTGGTGCCCGCGAGGTCTATTTGATCGAGGAGCCGATGGCGGCCGCGATCGGCGCAGGGCTGCCGATCACCGAGCCGAGCGGCAACATGGTGGTCGATATCGGGGGAGGGACGACCGAGGTCGCCGTTATCTCACTCGCCGGCATCGTCTACTCGCAGAGCGTGCGCGTCGGCGGCGACAAGATGGACGAGGCCATCGTCGCGTACATGAAGCGCAAGTACAACATGGCCATCGGCGAGCAGACGGCCGAGCGCATCAAGGTCAACGTCGGGAACGCCTATCCGCCGGAGCAGCAGCTCACGATGGAGGTCAAGGGGCGCGACATGGTCGCGGGCGTGCCGAAGACCGTGGTCGTGAACTCCGACGAGATCCGGGAGGCGCTGGCCGAGCCGATCAGCGCCATCGTCGAGGCCGTGCTGCTCGCTCTCGAGCGCACGCCTCCGGAGCTCGCCGCGGACATCGTGGACAAAGGCGTCGTGCTGACGGGCGGCGGGGCTCTCCTCAAGAACATGGATGTGCTCTTGCGCGAGGAGACGGGTCTGCCGGTGATGGTCAGTGACGATCCGATCAGCGCCGTCGTGCTCGGCAGCGGTAAGACCCTCGATCACATCGAGCTCTTGAAGGAGGTCACGATTGGGTGACGCGCTCCCCATCGCCAGGGCTCTCGTTTCGGGGTCGCGAACCCCGCGGCGAGGCTCGCGCGGTGGCGCGCCCTTCACCCAGCGAGCCGAGCGAGCCCGCGATGAGCGAGCCGAATCGCGTTGGGGTGCTCGAGGGGCGCTGAGCTCCTCGACGAGGGCGATGCGGGGGATAGGCGAGCGGGACGAGCGGCCGTGAGCCCCTTCAAGCGCTACCGGGACATCGTCCTCGTGGTGTTTTTGCTCGCCGCGCCGTTCTTCTTTCTCCGCGCGAGCATTCGAAACCCGAGTGAGTTGACGCCCCTCGACGAGGCCATCCTCCGCGTCGCGGCGCCGCTCGAGTATGCGTCCGCGGCGCTGGCGCGCGGTGTGTCCTCCCTCATCGGTGAGTACGTCTACCTCGTGGACGTGAAAGAGGACAACAACCGGCTCTCCTACGAGAATGCGCGGCTCCGCGCGCGCCTGCGCGAGCTCGACCACACGGAGACGGAGAATCGCCGCCTGCGCCGGTTGCTCGGTATGCGCGACACGCTGGCGGACGAGACGGTGAGCGCCGTGGTCATCGGCAAGGACACGACGGAGTACTTCCGCGTGGCGCACCTGATCGTCGATACGCCGAATCCACGCGTCCGAGTCAACATGCCCGTCATCTCCCTCGACGGAACGGTGGGGACGGTCGAGCGCGTCGCGGGGCAGAAGGTCGCCGTGCAGCTCGCCGTCGACAGCGGTTTCGGCGTGGACGTCGTGGTCGAGCGCACCCGCGCCCGCGGGTTCGTGCGGGGAACGGGCGACCGCTCGCGCTACCTCGTGCGCGTCGAATACGTGCGGCGAACGGACGAGGTCGAGGTGGGCGATCTCTTGGTGACGAGCGGCGTCGGCTGTCGCTTTCCCAAGGGGATCCCGGTGGCCCGCGTGACGAAGGTCGAGCCGCGCGACTTCGGCATCTACCAGACGGTCCAGGCCGAGCCCACGGTGGATTTTTCTCGCCTCGAGGAAGTCCTCATCATCCTGAACGATTCCCAGGATTGCGACGTCGCTCGCGGGAGGCGCGCGAGCGCGCAGCGGTGAGCAGCGATGCGCAGCGCTGCCTATATCGCCGTCGCGATCGTGCTTCTCCTCCTGCAGAGCAACCTCTACCGGTTGACGGGGCCTATCGCCGCGCTGTTCGGTCCCGAGGTTCTGCACTACATCACGCCGGGGCTCGTCTTGCCGCTCGTGGTCTTCCTCGGCGTGCACGATCCCTCGATGGCCCGAGGGGCATCGCTGGCCTGCGCGATCGGCTATGCGCGGGATATTTTCGGCGCGCCCGTGGGGCTCTACACGTTCGTGTCCGTCGCCATCTGGTGGCTCGCGCGGATTGCGGGTGTCCGCCTCACCGCCCAGACTTGGTTGACCCGAGCGTCGCTCGGCTTCGTGTTCGCGATCGTGGAAGGCGCCCTGGTGCTCGTCCTCTTGGCTGTATTCGGAACCGACAACCGGCGCCCGGTCGAGCTCTCGGCCGTGGTTCTGCCGCACGCGGTGGCGACCGGGCTCTGTTCCCCGTTCTTGTTCCGGCTCGCGCATCGCCTGCGCCCCGGGCCACAACCGGTTCGGACTGCCAGCGAAGCGGCATGAGGATCGCGAGGCGGCCGTGAGCTTTCTCCTGCAGCGCTCGGACGTGGGCGAATTTCGTCGGCGCTATCGCTGGCTCGTGCTCGTCGTGCTGGTGGCGTTCATGGTCGTCATCGGGCGGCTCGTCCAGCTCCAGCTCATCGAGGGGGACGTCCACCGCGCGCAAGCGCGGCGCAACATCGTCCGTGAGCGCTATCTCGCCACCACGCGGGGCGTGCTTCGCGATGCGAACGGTCGCGTGCTCGCCGCGAACCGGCCCTCCTACACGGTGTACGTCACGCCGAGCAAGATCGACCTCGAGACGACCTGGCCCAAGCTGCAAAAGCTGCTCGAACTCGACCAGGACGAGCGCAAGAAGCTCGACGAGCGGCTCCGGCGCGTGCGCGCCGAGGCCCTCGCGCCTCGAAAGCCAGGGGAGAAGGAGCGCCGCACCGAACAGCAGCTCCTCCTCCAGTACGACGTCGACCGCGACGTGGTGGCTTGGCTCGAGACGCACGAGCCCGCGGGCGTCGAAGTCGCGCCGACTCCCGTGCGCTACTACCCCTACGGCGAGCTCGCGGCGCACCTCCTCGGCTACATGCGCGAGGTGGACGCGGAGGCGCTCGCGCGCCTCGAAGGGCGCGGGTATCGCGCGGGCGACCGCATCGGTGCGGTGGGTGTCGAGCGACGCTGGGAGAGCTACCTGCGTGGGCAGCGCGGGATGAAGAAGATCCTGCGCGGTCTGCGCGGCAATCTGAGCCGCGAGAACGTCGAGGCGCTCGAGGCGAAGTACCTCGAGGAGCCGCGTCGGATCGAGCCCGTGCCGGGCCGAGACATCTCGCTCACCATCGACATCGACCTCATCGCCTCCATCGAGCGCGCGATGCGCGGTCAGCTCGCCGGTGCGGTGACGGTGATCGACGTGCGCACGGGGCGGATCCTCGCCGCGTTCTCGAAGCCTGCGTTCGACCCCAACGTGGTGTCAGGAGGCGCCGGCGTGGCGGCGGCGGTGGACGCGTTCAAGCGTCTGATTTCCGACCCGCTGAAGCCGCTGCTCGACAAGAACATCTCGGCGGCGTACCCGCCGGGCTCGACCTACAAGCCGTTCACGGCGCTCGCCGGGCTCGCCGACGGGCTGATCGACCCCGACTACGAGGTGGATTGTCGAGGCGGCTACGAGTACGGCCGGCGCTTCTTTCGCTGCACCGGCGTACACCGGCACGTCGACCTGCACGATGCGATCGTCCAGTCGTGCAACACGTACTTTTACGATCTCGGTGCCCGGATCAGCATCGATCGGCTCGCCGCGATCGGCCTCGACTACGGGTTCGGCATCAAGACCGGCATCGGGATCAATCCCGAGGCGCGCGGCCGCATGCCGACGCGCGCCTGGTACACGCGCCGTTACAAGGAGGCGTTCCGCGGGGGCTTCACGCTGCTCTCCGCGATCGGTCAGGGGGCGTCCACCGTCTCCGTGTTGCAGCTCGCGCTGGCCTACGCCGCGATCGCGAACGGCGGCACGTTGTACCAGCCGCAGGTGGTGCGCAGCATCGAAACGAGCGACGGGACGATCGTCCAGGAGTTCCCGCCCCGCGTTCGTCGCATGGTGGATGTCGACGCCGAGCATTTGAAGCTCGTCCAGAAAGCACTCGAGGGGGTCGTCAAAGACAGGCGGGGCACCGCGAACAAGGAGAGCCTCGAGGGGATCGAAATGGCGGGCAAGACGGGCACCGCTCAGGTCACGCACGTCGCGCCGCGCGGCGTGGACCCGGAGAAGGTCTGGTACTTCAACCGCGACCACGCGTGGTTCGCTGGGTTCTGGCCCGCCCGGGCCCCCGAGATCGCCATCGTGGTGCTGGTCGAGCACGGCGGAGGCGGCGGCAAGAATGCCGTGCCCGTGGCCATGCGCGTGGTCCGAGACTGGATCAAGCTGCGGGAGAAGCGCCTCTCGGCCCGGGCGACGCAGGGGAGCCCATGATGGCTCGACGGAGCGGAGGAGGTCGGTGATGCGCACCGATCGGGTTTCGTTTCGCGCGGGTCCCTCGGTCGATATGCCGCTCATCGTGGCGGCCGTCGTGATCGTCACGCTCGGGCTCGTGAACCTCTACAGCGCGACGAGCGTCTACGTGGACAGCGCGCAGCGCGCGCGGCTCGCCGACGTCTACGTCTCGCAGATTTACTGGGTGGTGGTCGGTGGGCTGCTCGCCATCGTCGTCGCGGCCATCGACTACCGTCACTTCGAGCGCCTCGCGAACTTCCTCTATCTGGGCGGCCTGCTTTCCCTCGGGCTGGTGTTCATCCTGGGCTCGGACATCCGCGGCTCCTCGCGCTGGATCGAGATCGGTCGATTCGCCTTTCAGCCGAGCGAGTTCATGAAGATCGTCCTGATCCTCATGATCGCGCGCTTCGTACACAACGACACGCGAACGGAGCCACGGACCATCGGGCATCTCTTGCCCGCGATCGCGATCGTCGCGGCCCCTTGGGCCGCCGTGATGGCCCAGCCCGACCTCGGGACCTCCGTGATCTACCTCTTGATCGCGGTCTCGATCCTGTCGATGAACAAGGTGCGTCGTCGGAGCCTCCTCACCATGGTCGCCACCGTCGCCGTAGCGGTGCCGCTCGCCTGGAAGTACGTGCTCCGTGACTACCAGAAGGCGCGCGTCACGAGCTTTCTCGATCCGGAAGCGGACAAGACGGGCACCGGCTGGCACGCGCTGCAGTCGCAGACGGCGATCGGCAACGGGCAGCTCTTCGGGGAAGGGTTCATGCAGGGGACGCAGAACCAGTTCGGCTTCTTGCCGGACCAGTACTCGGATTTTCCCTTCTCCGTGTTCGCGGAGGACTGGGGCTTCGTGGGGGGCGTCTGCCTGATCTCCCTCTATGCGTTCCTCTCGATCTGGGCGATCCACATCGCGTCGGAGGCGAAGGATCGCTTCGGGGCCGCCGTCGCGATCGGCGTCGGCGCCATGATCTTCTGGCACTCGCTGCTCAACATCGGCATGGCCGTCGGGCTCCTGCCGGTCGTGGGCATCACGCTGCCGCTCTTCTCCTACGGCGGCTCGAGCATCGTGACGACGCTCGTCGGGATCGGCCTCCTCATGAACGTCTCGATGCGTCGCTGACGAGCGCGCTCAGCCCGCGTGCTCGGGCTGCGGATCGCGACCCGGAGCATCGCGGAAGAACAGGACGACCTCTTCGTACGGCGTCGTGCCCACGTTCACCGCGCGGTGGACGCGCGGCTCCGGATCGTCCCACCCGGTGAGCCCGGGATGCACGGGGACCGCGATGCGCTCGTCGGAACCGAGAAACTCGATCGACAGGTGCTCCCCCCGCACCACCACCGTGAACCGGCGGCAGGCGTCCGTGTGCCACGGCGTGGCCTCTCCCGGCGCGAGGACGAGGCGGCGTACCACGCAATCGCCGTGCTCGCCGAGGTGCTCCCGGGTCATGGCTCTCGAACTAGGAAGCCCGAAATCCAGGCTCAGTCGATGCGGAACAGCTCGTCGAGGTCCTCGCGCGAGAGGGTCTTGGCGCCACCGGTGTCCTCGCTGAGCACGGCGGAGACGAGGTCCTTCTTCTTCTTCTTGAGCTCGAGGATCTTCTCCTCGATCGTGCCCGCCGCGACCAGGCGGTACACCGTGACGACGCGCTTCTGACCGATGCGGTGCGCGCGATCGGACGCCTGGTCCTCGACGGCCGGGTTCCACCACGGATCGAAGTGGATGACCGTGTCGGCGGCAGTGAGGTTCAAGCCCGAACCGCCCGCCTTGAGGCTGATCAAGAACACGGGGATCGTCGGATCGGTCTGGAAGCGCTCCACGCGCTCGGCGCGGTCGGTCGTGCTTCCGTCGAGGTACTCGTAGCGGACCTTGTCGTCGTCGAGGGCGTCGCGGATGAGCTTGAGCATCGAGACGAACTGGCTGAACACGAGCACCTTGTGTCCGCCGGACTGAACTTCGTCGATGAGCTCGCGGATCGCCATCAGCTTGCCGCTGTCCTCGTCGTCGAACTGACGCGGGAGGCCGAGCAAGCGCGGATCGCACGCCGCCTGGCGCAGCTTGGTGAGCCCGGAGAGGATGTGGAGCTGGCTCTTCGCGAGGCCCACGCGGTCCACCTCGCCGAGCACCGTGGCGCGCACCTCACGGAGGACCTGCAGGTAGATCGCGCGCTGATCGGGCGTGAGATCGACGATCTTGTCGACCTCGAGCTTCGGCGGAAGGTCCTTCGCCACCTCGGTCTTCGTGCGGCGCAAGATGAAGGGGTGGATGGTCGCGCGCAGGCGCGCCGCCGTCTTCGAGTCGCCCTGATCGATGGGCCGCGCGTACTTCTCCTCGAACTTCTGGAGCGGACCGAGCAGGCCCGGGCTCACGAACTCGAAGATCGACCAGATCTCGCTCAAGCGGTTCTCGATCGGAGTACCGGTGAGCGCGAGACGCCGGTCGGCGTTCAGCTCTTTGGCGGCCTGAGCGGTGGCGCTCAACGGATTCTTGATGTTCTGCGCCTCGTCGAGGATCGCGTAGTCGAGGCGGAGCTTCTTCAAGAAGTCGATGTCACGTCGGAGCAGCGCATAGCTCGTGATGATGACATTCGCGTCGTCGAGCTCGTCGAGCTGCTCCTTGCGGCCGGCGCCGTGCCAGAGCGCCGTGGTGAGAGAGGGGCCGAAGCGCTCGATCTCGCGCACCCAGTTGGTGACCACGCTGGTCGGCGCGACGATCAGGGCCTTCAGCGGCTTCTCCTTCTTCTCGTTCTTCACGGCGAGGAGCAGCGCGATGGTCTGAATCGTCTTGCCGAGACCCATGTCGTCGGCGAGGACGCCGCCCGAGCCGATTTCGTGGAGGAACGTGAGCCAGGAGAGGCCCTGCTCCTGATACGGGCGGAGCGTCGCTTTGAGGCCCTTCGGCTTCTTGGCGGCCTTGATCTCCTCGATCGAGGCGAGCTTCTGGAACAGCTGCTTCGCGCTCGAAGCAACCTGTGCAGCGGCGGCTTGCTGGATCAGCTCCTGGACGCGTCCGGCTTGCGACAGGGGGATCTTGCCGTTCCTTCCCGCCTGGATGAGCTCGATCTCGCGGTCGATCAGGCCGCGGACGCGCTCGGCGTCCATGGGCGCATACGAGTTGTCGGCGAGCCGCACGTACTTCTTGCCCTCGCGCAGGCAGCGCTCGAGCTCCGCGCGGTCGACCGTGACGCCTTCGCTCTCGTAGCTGATCTTCAGGCTGAGCCAGTCCACGCCGCTCGAGACGCGCGCGTTCATGTCGATGGGCTTCGTGCGCACCCGCGTGCCCACGAGCTCTTCCGGCACGTACAGGTCCCAGTCCTTCGGGAGCGAGCCGACGCCCTCGGACCAGAAGCGGATCGCGTCCTGCCCCTCGGCCACGAAGTACTCGCCCGACTCGTCGGGTTTGAGGCCGAGATCGAGCAGGCGCTGTGCGGCGCCCTGCTGGGCCGCGATGTCGCAGCGGATGCAGCGGGCCCGACGCTGCCCTTCTTCCGGCGGAAGGATCATGATGGGCGGCGAGATCCCGTCGGCGCGCACCTCGACCTCGCGATCGCCGTAGATCGCACGGAGCGCGACCTGGACATTCGTGATCGAGCCGCTCGCGCGCATTCGGATTTGCGGCTCGAGATCGATGACGTCCGCGACTTGAGACAAATCCGGCAGCTCGGCCCCGATCTCGAGCGCGACCTTGGGCAGGCCATAAGTGATGAAGCCGATGAGCTCCGAGGCCGGCTCGGCGATGGTCGGGTTGCGCAGCAGGCGGCGCAGCGCCGCGGGCGATACCCGGTGATCGAGCGGGCGCGCGATCCCCTCCGTCGTGTCGATGTGATAGCCCGGCGTGCCCTCGAACCAGCCGCCACTCGTGAGCGGGAAGCGACGCCCGTCGCTCGAGCGTTCGAAGCTCGCCTTGGCGACGATCGTGTCGCCGAGCATTTCCAGGTCGAAGCGCGGGCGGAGCACCTCTTCCGCGAAGCGGAGCTGCATCAGCGCCGGCTCGAGCAGAACGCGCCGGTCCCGGAGCAGCGGCAAGAGCTCGGCCGCGTCTTCGCCACGGATGTCGACCGCGGGATGGCGGGGGTTCCCACTCTCGAATCGACCGAGGACGCGCAGCGCCGCTCGATCCGGAGTGGGGGCCACCGACTGCCAGCCCAGGGCCACGCTCGGCAAGAGTGGGGTGCGGTTCTCCATGTCCAGCACGGTCACCGTGAGCCCGCCCTGGCGGACGTGGACGCGGAACTCGAGCCGGAGCGCGCGGACGGAGCCTTCGGGCGCGAGCCACGCGCCGATACCCGTTGCGCGCGCGCTCGCGTCGGGTGCGGGCGTGGCGTAGTGGGTCGTGGCGACCGGCAGCGCCGGCACGGGAACGCGCCCGCGTCGGCGATCACGCCGCCGCGCCGCCTTGCCGTTCTCGGTCGGGACGGGCGGGGGAGCCGCTTGAGGCAGCTGGGGCGGTGTCGGCTCGCGACGCGGAATCTGTTGGCGGGCCTTGTTGCGGACCGTGATCAGCAGGGCTGCCACGTGCTTGCAGTGCTGTCCGGTCTTCTGAAATGCAGGGCACGTGCAGTGCGACGTGATGCCCTCGCCGCCGAGACGGATCGTCACCTCGTACGGATCGGGGTCCGAGCCCCGGACACGCCCTTGCGCGCTCGAATCGTTGAGGTGCACCTCATCGACGACCCGGCGCTTCTCGTAGTCGAGGCCGCGCAGGAACGTGCGCGCCCCCAGCAGCCGTCGGAGGCCTCGGTCGGAGAGAGTCGAAAGAGCATCGGCGAGAGAGGACAAGTTCAGTTCTCGAATGGTCAAATGCCGCGTAGCGGCGAAATCGGGGATCATCCCAGGAAAGGCGCGATGGTGAGAGCGGTGCAGGCAGTGGCCAGGACCAGAGCGTGGGCGGCAGGACCGGCGGAGTGACCGAGGACCAGCGCGAGGGCTTCTCCCGCAGCCGCCATCGGGGCATCCCCCGCGGCCCGCGCCGGCCTCTGCCATGAGAGAACGGCGTGCGCAGCATCCAGCGTTAGTGCTGCGGCGAACCCGGTGAACCCGGCGGCCACCACGAAGCCCGCGAGACCCTCGGCAGCTTCCGTGCCCCCCAGCAACCGGATCCCGAGAACGAAGGCAACGGGGGCACCGAATGCCCCCACAACGTGTGTCAGCAAGCGCCGTCGCGCAAGGCGCTCCGCCGCATCGACGCACACCTTGTAGCTCGGGGAGAAGTCTTCGGGGATGCGTGAGAGGCCAGAGTTCTGGGGAATTCCACGGATTTGGCGCTCGATTTCGACGTACAACCCGTGCGCCCCGGACAGCGCGCTCCGGGCGGAGGCGCCCGCATAGGCGAGCACCAGAGCCGCTCCGAGCACCCCCGAACACAACACCACCGGCTCGAGCACGTTCACGTGCGCGTCGGGCGGCAGGGACGCCAACCCTGGCACCGCCAGGGCGGCGAAGAACGTCGTCGTCCCCGCCGTGAGCACGAGCCCAGCCCGGGCCGCGAGGGCGGCGAGCCGCGTCTCTTCGAGGCGTTGGACGCGACGCTGAGCCTCGGGATCGCTGCCGCCGAGCGCGCCCAGTGCGCGCGCGGTGGTCGCGGTGGTCCGCACGGTGCCGACCGCGACCGCGAGGGGCATCAATCCGGAAAGGGCAGACAGCCCCGCGAGGCCCGCCAACAGGGCCGCGGCCCCGCTCTCCGGCGGGCTCTGTGCGGCGAAGAGGATGAGGGCCGCCAGCGCCGCCGCCGGAACGAGCGCTGTCTCGAGGCCGACCCCGAGTCCCCCGAAGGCGGCAAACCCGGCCCGCAACGGTTCGCCGTCCGGGCCGAGCTCGCGCCGGCGCAAGAAGCCGACCAACGACGGGACCGTCGCGAGGAGGCTCCCGGCCACGCCGAGGAACCCACCGAAGAACAAGAGCCCGGTGTGCTCGCCCCCGAGCCACGACGCCGTGCCGAGGAGAGCGACGAGCCCAATCAGCGCGCTGCTCGCCTGCCCGCGCAGGAGGGCCAGGCTCGGATTCTCCATCTCGCGGGTGCGCACCACCGCGACGCCGAAGCCGCAGGCAACGACGAACAAGGCGCGCACGACGAAGGGCAAGAACAACCCGGCGACGGGCGCCCCGTCGGCCACGAGCCGCGCCGCCAGCAAGAACGCCGAGAGGTGGGTCGCCCCCGCGAGCGCGAAGGCGAGCGCGGCACCCGCGGCGTGACCCCCGAGTTGGTTTCCGGTGACCTCGCCGACGAGACCCGGATTGCGGGGGTCGTCGCGTGAGAGGCCGGCGTCGAGCTCGAGGGCGAGGCTCGCCGCAACCTCGGAGGCGGCGCGGTAGGTGCCCGCCGCGCGCTGGACGACGAGCGCCGTGAGCGCGGCACCGAGCGCGAAGCCCGGCAGCACCAGCGCGATTTCCTGAGCGAGCGCGAGAGCGGTGTTCGCGTCGAGCGTGGTGCCGCCCTTCAACGCGAAGGTCACACCGAACAACAGCGCGAGGCCGATGAACGCGAGCGCCTCGACGGCGAGCCCGACCGAGCCCCCGAAGCGCACCGCGAGGAGCAGCACTTTGTCGAGGCTCTCCTTCGCGACGTGGGCCGCCTGCACGCCCGCTCGAACGCCGAAGCGCGTCGCCCCGGAGGG
>CAYYWA010000010.1:19077-24583 GCA_964475255.1 uncultured Sorangium sp. | reverse complement strand
CCGCCCCCCCCGCGCGACCGCCTCCGGGGGGGGCGGCGCCGGCGACGACGCATCCGAGCCCACTCCCCAAGAGGACGGAGAGGGCGCCGAGGAACCCTGCTTGGAGCGGCGACAGTCGGGAGCTCAACGGCAGCACGTAGCCGTGGAGAACCAGGAGGACGGCCGCCGCCGCCAGCGCCAGGAAGGCGACGTCTCGTCCCGACCGCGCGAGCACAGCGCGGCCTGCCCGGTCGAGGGCGCTCGCGAGGCGCTCGAAGCGGGTCGAATCTCGTCCGCCCCGCGACAGAGCTCGGCCCACCACCGCCGCGAAGGCGAGGCCACCTGCTTCGATCCCTAGGATCAACGCGAGTTCTGTCACGGCGTGATCGGGGGCGCGGCTTGACGCCCGTAACGGGGCTGCGAGCGGAACCCGCACACACACGGGCTGCTACTCGTCAGCCGCATCACCGCTCGCGGGTTTGCTCCTGGCGGAACCCAACCGGAAGCACCGGGATTCGAAACCAGAGCGCGCCCCCAGGAGCAGTCAGCCTGGAGAGACGCGGTTCCGATAGCACGGGCCCCGGAGGGAGGGCAAGCCCCGGATTGGGGCAAGCCGGAAGGCAAGTCGGCCTTTCGGGGACCCGGGGGCGCGGGGCTCGCAGCCGTGCGGGGAGGCCGCCGGCCGCGGACTCCCTTACTTCTTCGACTGCATCACCATCAGGTGATACTCGCCGAACTCGCTCTGGCCGAGGGTATAGAGCACCTCGACGAGCAGCCGGTACGGCGTCGTCTGGTCGGCGATGATCACCGCGGCCGAGCTGCGCGCGTCCTGGTTCTTCGCGCGGCGCACGGCGACGTCCGTCCGGCGCGCGGCCTGGAGCGCGTTGCCGAGCGGCACGATGTACGGGTCGTTCGGGCCGCCGCGCTTGTGCTGCGCTCCGACCCCGGTTTGTGCGGTCGACTCACGGCTCGGCAACGAGAGGATCTTGTTTTCGCCGACGAGGATCTGGCTCTTCGAAATGGTGACCACGACGCCTTCGTCGTGCGGCTCGGTCCGCACGATCGACGTCGGCAGCCGCAGGTCGTCGCTCTGCGGAATCGCGGCGCTCGACTCACCCAGGCTCTTCAACAAGAACACCAGGATGATCGTCATGATGTCGAGCATCGCGGTGATGTTGAGGAAGTTGATCTCGGGCTCGACGGCGTTCCGGCGAATGGCTTTCCGAAGCTCCGCCTTGTACGCCATGACGGACGCCTTGGCAGGCTTGCCCTTGGCAGCGTTGGTGGCGGCGCCGTCCGGTCGCGTCTGACTCACTGCGGCACCTTGAAGTTGACGTTGGGGAACAGCGCCTGACCGTTCTTCGTCGCGCGCATCGCGTCGACGACGTCGATGATGGTCTGGTAGTCCGTGGCCGGATTCGCCGAGACGTAAAACTGCGTCTCGTCCTTGAAATCCTCGGACGCGTTCTTCAGCCGTTCCGCGCACTCCGTGAGCGCCGCGTAGTCGTAGCGGCCGCTCTTCTTCGGGATGGCGATGCCGGGGCCGACGCCCTGACAACCCGGCGCGATGTTGCCCCCAGAAGCCTTCAACGAGAAGCCGTCGTTGACGATGAACACCGTGAGGTTGAGCGCCTCGGAAGGGATGTCGCTGCGAACACCGCTGCTGCGGCTCGCGGGGGGAGTGGTCTCGATGCTCGCCGTGAACGTCACCGCGACGGTGGCGAGCACGAAGATCAGGATGTTGACGATGATATCGAGGAACGGAATGATGTTGAGCTCGCCGCCCTCCTCGTCCGGTGCGAGCTCCTTGGGCTGGCTGAGCCGCCGGACTTTGCTGCGCTGAGCGGCGCTGAGGGGCATGCGTGATTCAGCTCCGGACTAGTCCACCGAAAGGCCGCGAACCGCCCCCATTCACCGAGCGCAACGACCTCGCGCTGCGCGAAGCGGGCCACGTCGAGACGCGTGAGGAACGGAGACTCCCTCGAAAGCGGGGAGGGGGGCGACGGGTGCGCGGACCATCAATAGCTCGCGGCGCGCTGAGCCTGCGTCAGCGTGAGCAGGTTGAAGGTGCGCTCCATCGTCGACTCGAGGTCGTGCTGAATCGCCTTCGCGCGCGTGTGGAGCACGATATGCGTGATCATGCAGAACACGGCGATGCCGAGCCCGAGCGCCGTGTTGTACATGGCTTCCGCGATACCGTTCGAGAGCAGCCGCTGCTTGTCGGCCTGGCTCAACCCCGGATCTGCGATCGACGTGAAGGTGAGGATGAGGCCGCTCACGGTTCCGAGCAGCCCGATCAGCGTCGCGATGTTGGCGAGCGACCAGAGGGCGCCCACGCGCTTCTCCGCCTGGGGCTTCAGTTCCGAGAGCTTCTCGCTCAGCGCCGCGTCGATCTCGTCGGGGCCCTTGTTGGCGTGCGTGAGCCCGGCCTTCACGAGCTGGAGAATCGGATAGTCGCTCGCCTCACAGAGCTTGATGGCTCTGTCGATGTTGCCGGCCGTCACCAGCTTTTTGATCTGAGCGAAGAATTCCTTCGAGTTGACGCGGTATTGCGTCATTTGGAACCAGAAGCGCTCGACCACGATCGTCAGCACCACGGCCGAGCAACAGAGGTTCATCACCAGGAAGGTCGGATTCTCCCGGAAGGCCTCGATGAGCTGGCTGGTCCCGCTGGTGCCTTCGGCTGCAAGGAGCAAAAATTGCATCACCCCTACTTCCTTCTCATTCCAATATGGCAAGTCGTGGAAAGCGTCGGCTGCGCCCCGCGAGACGATCGGCTCTCGTTGGGCGGGACTATAGCTGTCGGTCCTCGAGAAGCGCAAGGTCCCATTTCTCTATGAATTCCCCTGGGTTCGCCCCGATCTGGGTGTGGTCGAGAGTGCGGCTTTGTCGCTAGATGGCCCCCCCAGAACGCCGGGTCGGAAGCACCGGCCGGTGAGCAGGCTGCCCCGAGCCCCAACCGACGAGGACGCTCGGAGCGGCCGTCGAGTTGGCGGGTTCGGGGAGCTCGGCATCTTACGCGGCCTCGCTCCTCGACGAGCGCTGGAGCGCTGACTCGCGACGGCGCGCGGCTGCATCCGAGGGAGTGCGATCGCAGGGCGAAGCGAGCCGGTGCAAGGGCGCTCCGGATTCGTGAAGGGGAGGGTGAAGGATCACGCCAAGGGTTTGTCGTGTTCTCTGTCGAAGCTGGAGCCGCGGCGACGCGTGCAGAACCGCGCACGTCGGGCAGTTGAAAGTTTCTGTCCGGAATCTAACAGCAGGCTGAAATCCAATCTCTCTTGACTGCCTGGGTTCAACTTGAACAGAATGCCCCGGTCCGATTCCGCCGACATAGCGCGGGAAGGGATCCGAGGCATCGGCCGCGGTCGTAAATCGTTGCGCTGAGCATCGCTTTCGTGTGATCGCAGCAGCGCGAAGCAGGAGCACTAGCCGGAGTAAACCAGAATGTCGAGTTTGTGGCACCACTACCAGGCGGGCGGTTGGGCAATGTGGATCATCCTCTTTTGGCTGGTCTGCTCGATTGCCGTGATTGCCGAGCGCGCCGTTTACCTGTTCGGTTCGTCCATCAACAAGGACGTCTTCCTCGCCACCATGCAGAAGTGCATCCTCGCCGGCGACATCGCGAAGGCGGTGAAGATGTGCTCGGCGGCGAATGCCCCGCTCGCTCGCATCGTTCAGGCTGGGCTCGTCAAGGTGAACCGTCCGGACGAAGAGGTCCAGGCAGCGATGGACGAGGCGGCGCTCCGTGAGATGCCCCGCATCAACAAGCGCACCGGCTTCCTCGCTCTCTTCGCCAACCTCGCGATGTTGAGCGGTCTGTTCGGCACCATCGTCGGCCTCATCAAGGCGTTCGGCGCGGTCGGCGGTGAGTCGGTCGATCCGAGCCAGAAGGCCCGCATCCTCGCCGAAGGTATCTCCGAGGCGATGAACTGCACGGCGTTCGGCCTCCTCGCGGCCATCACCGCGCTGGTCGGCTTCGCGGTGCTCAACGGGAAGACGCAGACGCTCGAGGACGACATCAACGAGGCGTCCGTCCAGGTGCTGAACCTGGTCGTGGCCAATCGCCAGAAGGTCAACCTCCAGGGTCTCGAGACGGTCTGATTCGGCAGAACGTACCGGAGCGGCGGCACCAACATCCGCGGCCGCCGCCGCTTCGGTCTTTGCGCAACTCGCGATCGGACGACAGGAGCTAGAGAGGTCAAGCCATGGCCGGTATCGACGTCGGTGGTGGTCACGGTGGCAAGCGCGCCACGAACCATGAAATCCCGCTCATCCCCTTCATCGACTTTCTCCTCTGCCTCGTCGCGTTCCTGCTCGTGACGGCCGTCTGGTCGCAGATGGCGCGCATCAACGCCGATGCGCGGGTTCCCGGGCCGCCGAAGGACGAGCCTCCCGAGGAGGTCAAGAAGGAGAAGCAGCTCCACGTGGAAATGCGTGGAGAGCGCAAGTTCCAGCTCATCTGGAAGGAAGGCAACACCGTCGTCAACACGATCGACGTGGACAAGAAGCCCGTCCCCGTCGGCGAGCAGGGCGACATCAAGTACCCGGATCTCGCGAAGAAGATCGAGGAGGAGTGGAAGCAGAACGGCCAGCATCGTGCCGCGTCGGACACGAAGCTCGACCAGGCGGTGCTGCACACGGACAACTCCACGCCATTCTCGGACATCATCGCCGTCATCGATGCGATCTACTCTCCGCATCGCGACTACTCGATTGGTGGGAAGACCGAGAAGGTCCCCGCCTTCAACGTGACGTTCTCGGTCAACTAAGCGCCGTCCCTCCCTCTGGTCGCATCAGCCTACCGAGTCATTCATGTCCGCAGACAAGCCTCTCAGCCGGTTCCATCAGCCGATCAGCGTCCCCGGTCGCCGGCTCCTGCATCACGTCCCCCTGAAGTTCGTGCGGAAGAAGGTGGCGGGCGGCGGTGGCCGCTCCGTCAATCAGGAAATCCCCCTGATTCCGTTCATCGACTTCTTGCTCTGCATCGTGCTCTTCCTCCTGGCGAGCTTCTCGGCGAGCGGCGAGCTTCCGATCGACAAGAACGTCAAGCTCCCGAATGCCGAGAACGTCATCGACATGACGGAAGCGCCGATGGTGGCCATCACGGGAACGCAGATCCTGGTCGACGGCAATCCGGCGGGAAGCACGCGCGCCATCGAGGAGTCGAATCGCCTCCAGCGCATCGACGAGCTCTTCAACGTGCTCAAGAACAAGCGCGACTTGTGGAAGCAGCTGAACCCCACCAAGGAATTCCCTGGGGTGGTGATTCTGCAGGTCGACCGCAAGGTCCAGGCGCTCGTCGTGAAGAGCGTGTTCCAGACGGCGGCGTTCGCCGGCTATCCCAACGTGAGCTTCATGGTGGGCCGGCTCGGCAAGCCCGGCGAGGGCGGCGGGCACTGAGCCGCCGAGCGAGTTCGAGCGCGTCGGGCGACGTCCCGGCGCAGCACCTTGGCGCCGGGCGGCTTCGTTGCCCGGCGCTTCGGTTTTGTGGCGACGGAGAAGGGGCTACGGGGGCCAAGGGCGGGGA
>CAYYWA010000010.1:0-19067 GCA_964475255.1 uncultured Sorangium sp. | reverse complement strand
CGTGCCGGAAGACGCCGTGCTATTGGCTCGGCAACGATCGATGATGAAAGTCCGACTCGCGCCATCGAGAGCTCGCTCTCCGCTCCGCATATCGGGAGGTCCATCGTGACGGCGACGCGCCGACCGACGCGGGAGCGCGGTCTTCCCACTCTGAATGCGGCCCGCCAGGAGCGGCGCCGCGCGATCGTCCTCGGGCGGGCGCGGATGCCGGCGGTCCCGATGCACTTCTGGATCTGGACGGCCGTCGGGATCGCCGCGTTCGCGATCGTGTACTGGCGCATGGCTCAAGCCCAGGTCGAGGCCGCTCGAAGCAGGGTCCTGGCGAAGCAGCGGGCGATGTCGGTCGCGCTCGGCCCGAAGCTGTATCCGTTTCGAGACCGCATCGAGGGGTGGGCGCGGGAGCTCGCGGCGCCCTGGTCGGGAAATTTCGTGGCCAACGATGCTCCGCTCGCGAAGCTGCGGACCGGTCCGAGCGTTTACCTCCGACTTCGGCTGGAGGATGCCAGCGACCCGAAGCGTCTGCGCAAAGCAGCGCGGACGTCCTTGCGCGACGGCTTCACGTCGTGCCTCTTCGTGAGCTCCAAGCGCAAGGATCCCACCGCGGGCCCGGCGTGCCGCACCGCGGGCGCCTGCTCGCCGGGCAAGCTCTGCAACGAGTGGAACGTGTGCACCGATCCGGAGCAGCCGTACAATCTCCGCCTCGCGTACCGAACCTTGCGCGTCCTGTCGAGCGACTGGACCGACGAAGTGCACCAGGCTCCGAGCGAGCTCTCCCTCGTTGCCTACGAACGGGATCTCGACAACGTGGCGCGCGTCGATGTGCCCGTGACGGCGCAGGTGCTGCAGCGGTCTCGCTACTTCGCGTTGGTCCTCGACGAAGATCCCGAGGGTGGTCTGCCTCCCGAAGTGGGGGAGGCGGGGGAGACACCGCTCGAGCGCGTGCAGCGGGTTCCACACGTCGCCCGCGTCGGCATTTGGGACCTCGAGCGCAACGAGCCGGTGCTTCGCCTTCGCACGGAGGCCTCCGGCGAGCTCGTTCGAGTCGGGGCACAGCCCGTACGCGATCCGGAGAACGTGGCGGCGCAGCGCCGGCAAGCCAATAGCTGCGCGCTCGCTCTCGAGGTGCGGAACGCGCTCGAACAGCGGAGCGAGGCTGCGGCGGGACCCGATCAGGGCGGGGGCGTCGCGCCGAGCGCGAAGCAGTAGATCGCTCCGAACCCGCCGCTGCTCCCCACTGTGTAGTCATCGTCCGGGACGCCGTCTCCGGTATCGATGGACACGCCCGGCTCGCACCCGTTCACGGTATGGGCGAAGATCCAGTGCCGCCCGCTCGTGCTTGAGCGCGGCCAAGAATGCCCGACCGGAACCGCGCCGCGCACGCTCGTGCTCGTCCAGTCGTTGCACGTCGCGGTCGCGCCGCCTTCGTGCAGCCTGCCCTCCCGGTTCGAGCCGGTGAGCGTGTCGTGATTTTCGACGTCGGGGCCCGGGCGCACCGGTTCTCCGAGCTCGGTCGTGAAATCGTCGATGAGATTCGGGTCCCCTTCCGGGCGTCCGTCGTTTGCGTCCGGGGCGAGGCCCTCGAGGTTCTCCGCGAGGAGGCGACCGTTCAGGTCGTACCAGGGCCCTTCGCCAATGCGATCGATCGCGTCGACGCGCTCGCCGCCGTCGTGACCCGCCGTGCTGAGGAACGCGCGCCAAATCTTCGTGTCCCCAGGGTTCCCGCGCTGAGCGAGCGTCGCGCAGATCGCGTCCGCGCCCTCGAGTCCGCCGAAGTCACCGCCAAAGCCGTTCACGGGGTCGGGCGCGAGGCTCAACAGGCCCTTCATGCTCGTGACGAAGAAGCTGAACCACGGGCGTGGATCGGCGCTGTTGCCGTTCCCTGCCTCTCCGCCGTGGCCGCTCTCTCCACCGAGCGAACCGCCCTCGCCACCGAGCGAACCGCCCTCGCCGCCGAGCGAACCGCCCTCGCCGCCGAGCGAACCGCTCTCTCCACCGAGCGAACCGCCCTCGCCGCCGTTCGAACCCGCGCCCCCTTCCATTCCGGAGCTGCCGCCGCTCGGCCGATCTGCCGTTCCAGCGCTGCCGCCTTCGGGCGCCCCCGCCGCACCGCCCGTGCCGGAAGCGCCCGCGTCAGCCGTGCCGCCCGATGGCGTCGGGCTTCCGCCGCTGGACGCCGACCCACCCGAGCTTCCGGCGCTTCCGCCCTTGTCCGTGTTGGGGGCACCGGCGCCTCCGCTGCCCGAGGACGCGCCGCCGCTTGCGCCTCCGGCGCCGCTCGAAGCGCTCGCTCCGCCGCTGCTCGGCGGCGACTCGAACAGCGAGTCGTCTACGGAGCCGCAGGCGACGAAGAGAACGAGAGAGCTCTTGAGCAGCGCGGGTCGGAGACCCAGAATCCTGCGCGATTCGGTGGACACGGCGGGACGCATGAAGACTCGGACAGAGACGGGAGCGCGCGTGCGCGTGAGACCGTCAGAGTAACCGAAATCATGGCGTGTCCATTGGCCTTCGAACGCGAGCCCGTCGCATCACCCTCGAGGTGAACCGAACCCGCCACCGCCCGGCGTCTCGATTCGAAGCACGTCTCCGGGGCTCACTTGGATCCGAGTTTTTCCTGACAGGACTTTTCCGTTCAGGAAGTCGCGCCCGGATGCTCCCGATTCGCCGCCTCGCAGCCCGAATGGGACGCGTGTGCGGCGTTCGGCGAGCAGGGAGACCGAAAGCGGACACGAGAACTCGAACTCTCGACAGATGCCGTCTCCGCCGCGATGTCGGCCGAGCCCGCCGGAGCCGCGGCGAATACTCATCTCGCGGAGGCGCACCGGGAACCGACGCTCGAGCACCTCTGGATCCGTGATGCGCGTGTTGGTCATGTGGGTGTGCACGGCGGAGGCGCCGTCGAAGGTGGCGCCCGCTCCGGCGCCGCCCGCGATGGTCTCGTAGTACCCGAAGCGCTCGTCGCCGAACGACAGATTGTTCATCGTGCCCTGGCTCGCGGCGAGGACGCCGAAGGCTCCGAACAAGACGTCGACGACCCGCTGCGAGGTCTCGACGTTGCCGCCGGCGACGGCGGCGCCCGGGAGCGGATCGAGGACGCTGCCGCGAGGGATGCGGAGGCGCACCGGGCGCAAGAAGCCGCCGTTCAGCGGCATGCGGCGCCCCACCAGGGTGCGCAGCACGTAGAGCACGGCCGCGACCGTCACGGCTCGCGGCGCGTTCAAGTTTCCGGCCACCTGCGCGCCGGTGCCGGAGAAGTCGAGCTCCGGCGTGGGACCCGGCCGCCAGGTGACGGCGATGGGCGTTCCATCGTCGAGGGCGTCGAGGAACGAGCGCTCCTCGGTGCCGAGCGCGGCGAGCGCTTGGGTCACGAGCGCGGCCGCGTAGTCTTGGACGTACCCCATGTATGCAGCGAGCTCGTCCGCGCCGAGGTCGCGCGCCGCCTCGAGCAGCAGGGCCGAGCCCGTGTGGAGAGCCGCCAGCGCCGCCTCGATGTCGGCGACGTTCTCCTCGGGCCGGCGTGCTGGGTGCGGCCCTTCGGCGAGGCGCGCGAGCAAGCGGTCGCGCTCGAAGTGCCCGCGGTGCACGATGCGCTCGGCGCGGAACACGATCCCCTCTTCCGCGAGCGACGAGGAGAACGCGGGCATGGACCCGGGCGTCACGCCGCCGATGTCCGCGTGATGGCCGCGCGCCGCGACGAACGCGAGGCGCCGGCCCGACGCGTCGTGGACGGGCGCGACGACCGTCACGTCGGGGAGATGGGACCCACCGAGCGCCGGATCGTTGGTGACGAAGGCGTCCCCCGGCTCCGCGTCGGGATGCAGCGCGTGCACCGCGCGGACCGACTCGCTCATCGCGCCGAGATGCACGGGGATGTGCGGCGCGTTCGCCACCAGCCCGCCCTGCGCGTCGAAGACGGCACACGAGAAATCGAGGCGTTCGCGGATGTTCACGCTGAGCGCCGTGCGCCGGAGGGTGTGCCCCATGCGCTCGGCGATCGACATGAAACGGCTGCCGACGAGCTCGAGGAGAATCGGGTCGGGGCGGCTTCCGAAGCTCGCCGCTCGCCGCGTGGCCCCTTCGCTGGACTCGACGGGCGTCGCCACCAGGAGCCCGTCGTCACGGACCGCGAGCTCGAACCCCGGATCGACGACGATCGTGCTCGTCGCTTCGGTGACGATCGCCGGCCCCGCGATGCGCGCGCCTGGCTCGAGCTCGCTGCGTTCGAATACCGGGACGTCGCTCAGCATCTGGCCGTTCCAGAAGAGCGAGCTCGCAGGGCGGCGCGGGCGCGCCGCGCCGCGGGGTGGGCGCAGCACGGCGACCGGTTCGCCGGTTCTGCCGAGCACGGTCAGGCGCGCGCGGCGCAGCTCGACCGAGTGACTCGGCCGGGTGTAGCCGAACTCGGCGCGATGGCGCGCCTCGAAGCGCTCCCGCAACGCGTTCGCGTCGAAGACGGCGTCAACGAGCAGCGCGTGATCGGTGCCACGATAGCCGAGCTCGACCTTGCGGCGCGCCTCGAACGCGCGCGCTCCCTCGGCCGACAGCGCGGCTCGCCCGGCGACCTCGAGCTCGTCGAAGGCGCCCTGGAGCTCGGGAATGGCGGCATCGTCGAGCTCCCGCGCGCCGAGCTCGCGCGTCCCGCTCGTCGACAGATCGGCGAGCCCCATCCCGTACGCAGAGAGCACGCCGGCGAGCGGGTGAAAGAGCACCTGTCGGACTCCGAGCTCGCGCGCGAGCGCACACGCGTGCTGTCCCCCGGCCCCCCCGAACACGATCAGGGCGTGATCGCGGACGTCGTGCCCGCGCTTGACGGACACCTCCCGGATCGCGTCGGCCATGTTCTGATTCGCGATCCGGAAAAACCCTTCGGCGACCTCGAGCGGGGAGAGCGCGCCGCCTCGTGCTCCGATCGCGTCCGCGATCTCTTGGAGCCGAGCGTGGACCCGGGTGGTCTCGAGGGGGAAGGGGAAGGCAAAGGGGAGGACGCGCCCGAGCGCGAGGTTCACGTCGGTGAGCGCGAGCTCGGCGGCTTCGGGCGCTCCGTAGCAGAGCGGACCGGGACGCGCGCCGGCGCTCTCCGGGCCGACGGAGAGGCGATGGCCGTCGTAGCGACAGAGCGAGCCCCCGCCCGCCGCGACCGTGTGGATCGCGAGCATCGGCGCGCGGAGCAGCACGCCGGCGACCTCGGTTTCGTAGCGGTGCTCGAGCTCGCCCTCGATGCGCGATACGTCGGTGGACGTGCCGCCCATGTCGAACGCAATCGCCCGGCGAAACCCGGCGCGCGCCGCGACGTGGAGCGCCGCGACGGCCCCACCCGCTGGCCCGGAGAGGATCGCGTGCGGCCCGCGGCAGCGTGCGGGCTCCGAGAGGCCGCCGCTCGACTGCATCACGAGCAGACGACTGCCCGAGAGATCGCGCGCGAGCGCGGCGAAGTACTTGCTGAGCACGGGCGTGAGGTACGCATCGAGCACGGCCGTGTCGCCGCGCGCAACGACGCCGATCTCGGGAGCGAGCTCGTGGGAGCCGACGGCATGCTCGAACCCTGCCGCGCACGCGGCCTCGCACAGGGGGCGCTCCACCGTGCCGCGTTCGTAGTCGTGGAGCACGACGATAGCGGCGCTCGAAAGCCCTCGAGCGCGCGCCGCCTCGAGCTCACGGCCGAGCGCTCGTAGATCCGGCGTTCGCTCGGGCGTTCCGTCGGGATTCGCGCGCGCATCGACCTCGAGGACCGCTTCGTAGAGGGGCTTCGGCTTTCGAATCTCGAGCGCGAAGAGCTCGGGTCGCGCCTGGGTGCCGATCTCGAGCACGTCGCCGAAGCCGCGACTGATGACGAGCAGCGTGCGCGCGCCTTTGCGCTCGAGGAGCGCGTTCGTCGCGAGCGTCGTGCCCATGCGGATCTCGCAGGGAGGGATCGTCTCGTCCGCGCCGAGCCCGAGCAGCTGCCGAATGCCGATCAGCGGGGCATCGTCCGACGACAACACTTTCAGCACACGGAGCTCGCCGGTTTGCCGATCGTGCAGGACGCAGTCCGTGAACGTTCCACCCCGGTCGATCCAGACGTCGTAGCGCATCGCGAAAGGCTCTATAGCGCTTGCGGGCCTACGCCAGGAACGCAAGGGCTCCACACCGCCTGGACGCCAGGGACGCGCGGACGCCACGGCGTCGCCGAAGCCCCAACCGGCTCCGGTGCTGCCCGCGCGTCGACGGTCCTCTCTCCCGTCGTCGCGCGAGCGTGCCTGGGTCCGTCGCGGGCATTCCCCCGGACGCGCTAGTTCGGCAGCTTGGCGGTCGAGGGAATGCCGGCCTGGTTCCCGCGCAGCGTGAAGCGGATGGCGCCGTCGGTGTAGTCAACGAGGGCGTGGCCGCCGAGCTCGAGCTCGCCGAAGAGGAGCTCCTCGGTGAGCGGGCGCTTCACTTCGTCTTGCAGGAGGCGCGAGAGCGGGCGCGCGCCGTAGTCCTTGTCGTAGCCTTTCTCGGCGAGGTAGGCGCGGGCAGCGGGAGTGAGCTCGAGCGTGACGTCGCGCTCCGCGAGCTGCTCGTTCAGCTCGACGATGAACTTGTCGACGACGAGGCCCATGACCTCGGGGGAGAGCGGATCGAACGCGATGCGCGCGTCCAGGCGGTTCCTGAACTCCGGGCTGAACGTGTTCCGGAACGCGATGTCGTCTCGGCCACGGCTCTCGCGCGTGCCGAAGCCGAGCGGTGCCCGCGCGAGGTCCTGCGCGCCGACGTTGCTCGTCATGATCAGGATGACGTGGCGGAAATCGGCCTTCTTGCCGTTGTTGTCGGTCAGCGTGCCGTGGTCCATCACCTGGAGCAGCACGTTGAACACGTCCGGGTGCGCCTTCTCGATCTCGTCCAGCAGGAGCACGCAGTGCGGCGTCTTCGCGATCGCCTCCGTCAAGAGCCCCCCGCGGTCGTAGCCGACGTAGCCGGGCGGCGCGCCGATCAACCGCGAGACGGTGTGCCGCTCCATGTATTCGCTCATGTCGAAGCGCACCAGCTCGATCCCGAGCGTCTTCGAGAGCTGTCGGGCGACCTCCGTCTTGCCGACCCCCGTCGGTCCCGTGAACAGATAGGAGCCGATCGGCTTGTCCGGCGGCCTGAGACCCGCGCGGGCGAGCTTGATCGCCGTCGCGAGCTCCCGGATCGCGCGATCCTGTCCGAACACCACCTTGCGCAGGTCGCCTTCGAGGTTCCGCAGCGCGGCGCGGTCGTCGCGGCTCACCTGGCGCGGCGGGATCTGGGCCATCCTCGCGACGACCGCCTCGATCCGGTCCACGTCGACGGTCGCGTTCTCGCCCTCGTCGAGCTTGGCGTCCGCGCCGGCTTCGTCGAGCAGGTCCACGGCCTTGTCCGGCAGGCGTTTGTCGCGCAGGTGCCGATCGGCGAGGCGCGCGGCCGTGTCCACCGCTTCCGGCGTGTACACGACGCCATGGAACTCCTCGTAGTGGCGTTGCAGCCCTTTGAGGATCTGAATCGTCTCTTCGACGCTCGGCTCGAGAACGTCGATCTTCTGGAACCTTCGCGCGAGCGCTCGATCGCGCTCGAGGTGGTTCCTGTACTCCTCGAACGTCGTCGCGCCGATGCAGCGCAGCTTGCCCCCCGAGAGCGCGGGCTTCAGCAGGTTCGCCGCGTCGAGCGTGCCGCCGCTCGCGGCGCCGGCGCCGATCACGGTGTGGATCGCGTCGGCGAAGAGGATCGCGCCCGGGATGCGCGCGATCGGCTTGAGGATGCCCTTGACGCGCTTTTCGAAGTCGCCGCGGAAGCGCGTGCCGGCGACCAGCGAGCCCATGTCGAGGGCATAGATGGTGGCGCCGGTGAGCGGCTTCGGCGCGTTGCCGCTCTCGATCAACGCCGCCAACCCCTCCACGATCGCCGTCTTGCCGACGCCCGCATCGCCGACGAACAGCGGGTTGTTCTTGCGGCGGCGGCAGAGCACCTGGATCGCGCGGCGGAGCTCCTTCTCGCGTCCGACGAGCGGCTCGAGCTCGCCCGCGCGAGCGCGCTCGTTGAGGTTCACCGCGAACTGGCGCAGGGGATCGCCGCGGGCATCGCGTTCGGTGTCATCCGCCGCCTCGGTCTCGTTTTCACCGAGCTCGAGCGCGTCGTCGTCTCCGCCGTCCTTCGCGACTCCGTGGGAGACGTAGTTGACGACGTCGTAGCGCGTCACGCCCTCGGCCTTCAGCGCCTCGATCGCGGGGCTCTCCGGCTCGGCGAACATCGCGATGAGCACGTTGTGCCCCTCCAAGCGGTCCTTCCCGCTCGACTGGACGTGGAAGGCCGCGCGCTGCAGGACGCGCTGAAACCCGCGCGAGGGGCTCGGAGTCACCGACTGCCCCTCGGGAACCTTGGGCAGCTCTCGCTCGAGGATGCGATCGAGGCGGGCCTTGATGCGCTCGACGTTCCCCCCGGCTTTGCGGACCACGGTAGCCGTCGCGTCGTCGTGGAGCAGGGCGTAAAGCAGGTGCTCCACCGTCATCACGTCGTGGCGCCGCCGCTCGGCCTCGCGCAGGGCGAGATTGCAGGCGATCTCGACTTCGGGACTGACCTTCACTGCTCGCCGAACCCTTCCGGCTCCGCCGTGCACTTGAGCGGATGCCCGTGCTCCTTCGCGTACCCCATCACCTGAGCCGCTTTGGTTTCCGCCACATCGCGGGGATAGGCCCCGACGACTCCGTAGCCTCGATGGTGGACGTGCAGCATGATCCTCGTCGCCTCGGTCTCCCCGAGGTGGAAGAACTTCATCAGCACGTGCACGACGAATTCCATCGTCGTGTAGTCGTCGTTGTGCAAGACGACGAGGTACCGGCGAGGTCGCTCGACCTTGGGTCGTTCGTCGAGGGCGAGGTCCCCCTCACGTTCGGGGTCTTGTTTGGGCCGTTCCGTGGCCATGAAACGCTCCCCCAATTTGACCACGCTTCACGGCCCTGTCGAGCCGCGCGCTCTCGCGTGAGCGATATCGTTCGGCGCGCCGCGCCCTGCCCGCCACGGGTGGGGCGTTCAGGTTGCGGTCTTGGCGGGCGCCTTGGGCTTCTTGGCCTCGGCGTTCTCCTGCGCGCGTTTCATCTCCCATTCGAGATTCTTGCGCGCGCGGCGCAGGCGTTGACGACGGCGTGTCCGGGGGTCTTGCGGGGTTCCCATGGTGCGCGGCTCTCTAGCAGCTTTCGTGGCGATTGTCTCCGTCACCGGGCGGGGGCCCCCGCCTGCCAGAACGAGCAGGCGGAGGTCTCTACCACCCATTTCGGAGGCGAACGCCGGATGCCGTCTAAATTTCCCAGGCAGCGCCCCCTCGGAGGAGCCGGGCGAGGTCGGCCGCGCCGGCGCGGCCCTGGGCCTGGGCCTTCTGGGTGCGGAGGACGCCGTCGTAGGTGGGCCGGTTCACGGCGTAGAGGACACCGAGAGCGACCGGGTACTCGGGGTAGGGCATGCGGGCCAGCATGTACGCGAGCGTCTGATTCGTCTCGTCGTGGACCAGCACCTCGCTCTCGGGCACGCCGCCCTCGCCGACCGGAACCACCTCGAGGGAGAAGGTCTTCGGATTGAGCCGGAGCCCCTTGTCCCGCTTCTCGCCGAACACGAGCGGCTTTCCGTGCTCGACCCGGAGCTGGCGTTCGGCCTTCACCGCACGATCCGTGAACGAGTCGAAGGCGCCGTCGTTGAACACGTTGCAGTTCTGATAGATCTCCGTGAACGCGGCTCCGGAGTGACGAGCCGCGCGCCGCAGCACGTCCGAGAGATGCGCCGCCTCGGTGTCGATCGAACGCGCCACGAACGTCGCGTTCGAGCCGAGCCCGAAGCTCGCCGGATCGAGCGGCTGATCCGCGGAGCCGAACGGCGTGCTCTTCGTGACCTTCCCGACCTCGCTCGTGGGCGAGTACTGGCCCTTGGTGAGGCCGTAGATGCGGTTGTTGAAGAGCAGGAGCTTCACGTCGAGGTTACGGCGCAGGCAGTGCATGAGCTGGTTGCCGCCGATGCTCAGGCCATCGCCGTCGCCGGTCGCGATCCACACCGAGAGCTCCGGGTTCGCGACCTTGATGCCCATCGCGAACGCGGGCGCTCGGCCGTGGATGGTGTGGAACCCGTACGTGTTCATGTAATAAGGGAACCGGCTGCTGCAGCCGATGCCGCTCACCCAGACGATGCGCTCGGGCGGAATGCCGAGCTCCGGCATGACCCGCTGCACGTTGGCGAGAATCGAGTAGTCGCCGCAGCCGGGGCACCAGCGGACGTCCTGGTCGGTTTCGAAGTCTTTCTTGGTCAGCTTGGCGGGCTCGATGAGGCTCGACATCTTCGTGCTCCTCTCAGCTCTCGAGCAGCCGCCGGATGGCGTCTTCGAGCTCTTCGATCTTGAAAGGCTTGCCTTGGACCTTCGGCAGGCTCACGGCGGGAACGAGGTACTCGTTTCGGACCAGCTTGACGAGCTGGCCCAGGTTGAGCTCCGGGATCAACACGCGATCGAAGCGCTTGAGGAGCTCACCCAGGTTGCGGGGGAAGGGGTTGATGTAGCGGACGTGCGCGTGGGAGACGTCGAGCCCGCGCGCGCGGCAGCGCTGGACGGCCTCGCGGATCGAGCCGTAGGTCGAGCCCCAGCCGAGCACGAGGAGCTTGCCCCGATCCGAGCCGACCTCGATCGTCTGCTCGGGAATGTCGTTGGCGATCCGCGCGACCTTCTCGGCGCGCGCGCGGCACATGCGCTCGTGATTGTCCGGAGCGTACGAGATGTGGCCCGAGTCGTAGTCCTTCTCGAGCCCGCCGATCCGGTGCACGAGCCCCGGCGTCCCCGGGATCGCCCAGGGGCGCGCGAGGGTCGTCTCGTCGCGCAGGAAGGGGTGAAAGCCCGTGGGATCGGTGCGGAAACGCACGTCGATCTTCGGCAGATCCGAGAGGCTCGGGATCTTCCAGGGCTCCGCGCCGTTCGCGAGATAGCCGTCGGTCAGGAGGATCACCGGTGTCATGGACTTGACCGCGAGCCGCACGGCCTCGATGGCCATGTAGAAGCAATCTCCGGGCGTCGCTGCTGCGATGACGCAGAGCGGGGCCTCGCTGTTGCGCCCGTAAACCGCCTGGAGCAGGTCGGCTTGCTCCGTCTTCGTGGGAAGCCCCGTGCTGGGGCCGCCACGCTGGATGTCGATCACGACGAGCGGCAGCTCGACCGCGACGGCCAAGCCGATCGCCTCGGTCTTGAGCGCCATGCCCGGCCCGCTCGTGCTGGTCACGCCGAGGCTGCCCGCGTACGAGGCGCCAATCGCCGCGCACACCGCCGCGATCTCGTCCTCCGCCTGGATGGTCGTGATCCCGAGGTGCTTGTACTTGCTGAGCTCGTGGAGCACGTCGCTCGCCGGCGTGATCGGGTACGCACCGAGGACGAGCTCGCGCCCGGCGAGCTGGCTCGCGGCCACGAGCCCGAGCGCTGTCGCCGTGTTCCCGCTGATGTTGCGGTACACTCCGGGCTCGACCGGCGCGGGCGGCACCTCGTAGCGCTTCCGCTGGAAAATCTCCGCGGTCTCCCCGTACGCGTGCCCCGCCTTGAGCGCCGCCGCGTTCGCCTGCACGAGCTCGGCGCGCTTGCCGTACTTTTGCTCGATCCACTTCAGCGTTGGCTCGAGCGGGCGCCCGTAGATCCAGAACATCAGACCGAGGGTCCAGAAGTTCTTGCAGCGGTTGGCTTCCTTGTTCGAAAGCCCGCTCTCCTTGACCGCGGCCTGGGTGTTCTTCGTGATGTCGATGGAGAGCAGCGAGTAGTTCTCGAGCGAGCCGTCCTCGAGCGGGTTGGTCTCATAGCCCGCCTTCTTCAGGTTCGCCGCGCTGAACGCGCCACTGTTCACGATGAGCAGTCCGCCCCGCTTGAGATCGCGCAAGTTGGTCTTGAGCGCGGCCGGGTTCATCGCGACGAGCACGTCCGGAGCGTCCCCGGGCGTGTAGACGTTGTCCGACGCGAAATGGATCTGAAACCCGGAGACTCCGTACGTCGTCCCTGCCGGAGCGCGGATCTCGGCAGGGAAATCGGGGAACGTTGCGAGATCGTTTTTCGCGAGGGCCGCGGCGAGCGTGAATTGATCGCCCGTGACCTGCATACCGTCACCCGAGTCGCCGGCGAAACGAACCACCGCGCTCGGGATGACGGTCTGTTCGGAAGGGAGAGGGGGCACGAGAGCTGGGGAGGTCATAGTGGCATCGAGGGCACAATTGTCGCCCTGGCCTTCACATTGTCAAGTAAACCGATAGGAAAAGGGGAAAAGCAGGGTTTCGCCACGGTTTCAGGCCGTGGGTTCCGCGTGCCGCTGGAGGAGGGAGCCCAAACGCGGCGCCGCTGCTTCGACCTGCTTTTTCGCGATGGGGCGCAGCTTTTGGTAGGCGGCCTGAATGGCACCGCTCTGAGCGCCTTCGGCCCTGCGGTCGGTGACCGAGAGCAAGGCGTCGGCGACCTGGTCGCGTTTTTCCACGAGGTACGCATCCGCCGGTCGCTTCTTCTCGACGGCTTCGGCATAAACGGGATTGAGCGCGACCAGGAAATCATCCAGCAACGACTCGACCACCTGGCGCACGAATCCCGGGCGAAAGCCCTGTACCAATTTGTAGCCGCCTTTGATGGCCATTCCCGTGAGCCCGCTTTTGTCCTGCACTTCTTGGTCGAGCACCGTGAGGGCATCGTCGACGAGTGCTTTGCGCCGGGCCGGATCTTGGAACTGCTCCGATAGCGTTTTCATGTCGCGTTCGCTCCTGCCGCCTGGTGTGCGGCCACGGGCAACCACCGCCCGCGCCCGGGCCGATTTAGCACTCGTTCCCCGGCCGCGGGGCGCGAACCGACGGAGCGCCGGCGCATCGGTCCCAAGGCCGGCGCGAGCGGATTCCACGCCCGCAACACCCGAGATTTCGCGCGCGGCGAGGCGGGATTACGGGTCCTCGGCATGACCGAGGACCTCCGTCAGGGTTCGCGGCTCGGCAATCACGAGCTCGTGCTTCGGATCGGCCGCGGCGGGATGGCCACCGTCTGGGTGGCGCGTCGTCGCTCGCCGGACGCGAAGGACGATCGCCTCGTCGCGATCAAGGCGATGCTCCTCGAGCTCGCCGATGATCCCGAGTTCGTGAAGATGTTCGTGGACGAGGTGCAGCTCGTGCGCAGCATCCGCCACCCGAACGTCGTCGAGGTGTACGACGTCGGCGACGAGCGCGGCGTCATGTGGATGTCGATGGAGTGGGTGGAAGGCGAGAGTCTGCACACCGTGATCGCCGAGGCGGGCAGGCGCGGGGCCATCCCACCCGAGATGGCGGTGCGGATCATCGCGGACGTCGCCGCGGGACTCCACGCCGCGCACGAGGTCCGGGATCCGGACGGGAGCCTGCGCGGCGTCGTTCATCGTGACGTGTCTCCGCACAACATCCTGATCGGCACCAACGGCGTCGTGAAGCTCGTCGATTTCGGCGTTGCCAAGGCGGTGGGGCGGGCCTCCGAGGCGACGCGCGCCGGGCAGCTCAAAGGCAAGTTCGGCTACATGTCGCCCGAGCAGGCTCGAGGGCGGCCCGTCGATCGCCGGAGCGACATCTTCTCTCTCGGCATCGTGTTGTTCGAGGTCACCACGGGGCGTCGCCTGTTTCGCGGGGAGACGGACTTGAAGACCCTCGAGCTCGTGCTCGGCGCGCAAATTCCGAGGCCGAGCACGATCGATCCGAAGTACCCGCCCGAGCTCGAGCGCATCGTGATGCGCGCGCTCGAACGAGACGCGAACCTCCGCTATGCGAGCGCCGCGGAAATGGAGGCGGAGCTCCGCGGGTACCTGAAGCTGCACCGCATCGTGGTGCCGGCGAGTGGGATCGCGGGCCTGCTCAAGCGCGTCGTGGGCGATCGCATCGAGCAGCGGCGTCGTGCCGTGCGCGCCGCGCTCCACGCGCTCGGCGGCACCACGGCCAGCGTCGAGCTGCTCTCCGCGGACCCCGCCTTCACGCCTACCGGCCTCGAGCAACAGCGGAGTCGAGGGGTCCTCGGCCGCCCGCCGGCGTCGCGTCCATCGGGCCCGGTCGTCTCCGAGGCCCTCGTCGCGCCGCGCGTCACGCCGGTCGACCTGCTTTCTCGACCTTCCGCGGCGGAGATCGGACGGGGGAGGGGACCGAACCCCGCCCTGGGCTACGCGATTGGGATCGCTGGCCTCACCATCGCGCTGCTCGTTTTCCTCTTGTATCGGCGGTAGGAGACCGGCGCCGTCCAGCGGCGGAGGGACGAGCGCGGGTCACCGCCGAGCCGCATTTCTCGGCGGAGGGCGGTGCAATCGCAGCAGGGGGTACTATATGGACGCCTCTCCCGGACTGCGACCGGGGCGTTGCAACCATGGGTAGGATCCTCGTCATCGACGATCAGCGCAACATGCGGACCACACTCGCGCTCATGCTCCGCGGTGCGGGTCACGAGGTGGACGAGGCCCCGAACGGCAAGGAGGGACGCGAGAGCGGCGCCACCGGCGCCTACGACATCGTCATCACCGATTTGCGCATGGGCGAGTGCGACGGGATCGAGGTGCTCCGCGCGATCAAGGAAGCGCAGCCCATGACCGAGGTCATCGTGATGACCGCGTACGGCACCATCGAGAGCGCGGTGGAGGCCATGCGCATGGGCGCGTTCGACTACATCCAGAAGCCGTTCACGGAGCAGGAGCTCGCGCTCAAGGTCTCGCGCGCGCTCGAGAGCCGCCGCTTGAACGGCCAAGTGCAGCTCTTCGCGCAGGAGTTCAAGGAGCGGTACCACCTCGAGAACGTGGTCGGCCGCTCGCAGGCGATCCGCGACGTGTTGACGCGGGTGATCAAGATCGCGCCCACCGACGCGACGGTGCTGATCACGGGCGAGAGCGGAACCGGCAAGGAGCTCGTCGCGCGCGCGCTGCACGCCAACAGCCGCCGCGCCCAGCGGCCGTTCGTGACGGTCAACTGCGCCGCGCTCAGCGAGCCCCTGCTCGAGAGCGAGCTGTTCGGGCATGCGCGCGGCGCGTTCACCGGAGCCGTGACCGCGCGCAAGGGCCTCTTCGAAGAGGCGGACGGCGGGACGTTCTTTTTCGACGAAATCGCCGAAACGACGCCTGCATTCCAGGCCAAGCTGCTGCGCGCGATCCAAGAAGGCGAGATCCGTCACATCGGCGAGAACCGACCCGTCAAGGTCGACATCCGCATCATCGCGGCGACGAACGTGGACCTCGCGCACGCCGTCGAGGAGCGCCGCTTCCGCAAGGATCTGTACTACCGCCTCAACGTCGCTCGCTTTCGCCTCCCGCCGCTCCGAGAGCGCAAGGAAGACATCCCGCTGCTCGTCGAGCACTTCCTCGCCAAGTACAACCGGAAGATGAACGCCCGGGCGCGCCTCGGCGAAGGCGTGATGGACCACCTGCTCACCTACGAGTTCCCCGGCAACGTGCGCGAGCTCGAGAACATGGTGGAGCAATCCGTCGCGCTCAGCACGAACGGCATCATCCAAACCGACGACATTCTTCCGCGCCCGCCACGGCCCGGGCGCACGCTCGCCAACATCGTGGACGAGGCAGAGCGCGCCGCGGTGGAGGCCGCGCTGCGCGCGCACGGCGGAAGCCGCGAACGGGCCGCCGAGGAGCTCGACATCAGCCCGACGACGCTCTGGCGAAAGATGACGCGCCTCGGGATTTCCTGAAGGCTCCGCGCTGCATTGCCGCTGGGATGAAGACGGAGCTGTTCGACTACGCGCTGCCAGAGGAGTGCATCGCCGTGCGGCCGCCGGCTGCGCGGGACGGCGCGCGGATGCTCGTGCTGGACGGTCCGCGCCTCGAGCACTGGAAGATCACGGATTTACCGGAGCTCCTGCCCGAGCGAGCGCTGGTCGTGGTGAATGCGACCCGCGTTCGGCGCGCGCGCCTCTTCGGGGAACGCCAGCCGGGGGGAGGGCGCGTCGAGCTCCTGTTTCTCGAGCCCGTGCCGCACGTGCCCGTAAGGCAGGGTGTCGAGCGCTGGCGAGCGCTCGGCCGCGCGAACAGGCCGCTCACGCCGGGCACGCAAATCGATGCGGCGGGGCTCGCCGTCGAAGTGGTGGCGCGCACGGCCGACGGCGTGCTCGAGCTCGAGGTGCGCGCGCCGTCGACGGTCGAAGCCGTGCTCGAAGAGCGCGGGCACGTTCCGCTTCCCCCGTACCTGGGTCGCCGCGACGAGCCCGAGGACGTCGAGCGCTATCAAACCGTGTACGCGGAGCGCACGGGGTCGGTCGCGGCGCCGACGGCGGGGCTGCACTTGAGTCAGAGGTTGCTCGAGCGGCTCGCGTCGCGGGGGATCGAACTCGGGCGGCTGGAGCTGCGCGTGGGGCTCGGCACCTTTCGTCCGGTCAGCGCCCTGGACCTCGACGATCACGACATGCACGCCGAGGCGTTCGAAATCCCCGAGGCGCTCGCCCAGGCGGTCGCCCGAGCCCGCGCGCGGGAGGCTCCCGTGATCGCGATCGGGACGACGGTCGTGCGGGCCCTCGAGAGCGCGGCGGATCCCGACGCGCCCGGGTGTGTGCGCGCCTTCTCCGGGGAAACGCGGCTGCTCATCCAGCCCGGCTACCGCTTCCGGGTCGTCGACGCGCTGCTCACGAACTTCCACCAACCCCGGAGCACCTTGCTCGCGCTCGTGGCGGCGTTCGCCGGATACGAGCCGACGATGCGCGCGTACGAGGAGGCGTTGCGGGTCGGGTATCGCTTTCTGTCCTATGGCGATGCCATGTGGCTTCCGCGGAGGCAGGCGTGATCCGGTTCGAGGTGATGGGCCGCTCGGGAACGGCGCGGGCGGGGTGTTTGCATACGGCGCACGGCGAGGTGCCGACGCCCGCGTTCCAGCCCGTGGGAACGCAGGCGAGCGTGAAGGCGCTCTCGGCCGAGGACGTGACGCGCACCGGAGCGCGCCTCGTGATCATGAACACGTATCACCTCTGGGTGCGCCCCGGGCCGGAGCTCATCGCCGAGCAGGGAGGCCTGCACGCGTTCTCGCGTTGGCCACACTCCATCACCACGGACTCGGGCGGCTTTCAGGCGTTCTCGCTCGCGGAGCGCCGGCGCCTCGACGAAGACGGGTTCGAGTTCCGCTCGCACCTCGACGGCCGCGCTCTGCGCCTCACGCCGGAGGAAGCGATGCGCATCCAGGGGCTGCTCGGTTCGGACATCGCCATGCAGCTCGACGTGTGCCCGCCGGGCGGCTCGGAGCGGGCCGCGCTCGAGCGCGCGGTGGCGCTGACGACGCGCTGGGGAGAGCGTTGCCTCGCCGCGAAATCACCGCGCCAGGCGCTGTTCGGCATCGTCCAGGGGGGGACGGACGTGGAGCTTCGTCTGTCCCATGCGGAGACGCTCGGCAAGCTGCCTTTCGACGGCCTCGCGCTCGGTGGATTCAGCGTCGGGGAGCCGATCGAGCAGATGTACCGCACGCTCGCCGAGGTCGCGGACGCGCTGGATCCCAAGCGCCCGCGCTATCTCATGGGGGTCGGCACGCCAGCCGACATCGTCCGCGCGATCGGCTGGGGCATCGATCTCTTCGACTGCGTGCTGCCGACCCGCAATGCGCGCAACGGGCAGGCGTTCGTGGGAAACGGCAAGCTCGTCATCAAGAACGCCCAATATCGAAACGATCCGCGTCCCCTGAGCGAAGAGTGCGGCTGTTCGACGTGCACGGCCGGGTACTCGCGGAGCTACCTCAGGCACCTTTACCTCGCGAAGGAGCTCTTGGTGCACTCCCTGCTCAGCGCGCACAACCTGTGGTTCTACGGGTCACTCGTAGCGCGTGCGCGGGCGGCGATTCTGGCTGGCGAGTACGCGGAGTGGGCGCGGACCACGCTCACCGAGCTGGAGGGCGCGGCAACTCCCTGAGCCTAGATTTCGGGCTTCCTAGTCAGCCCGAAATCTAGGCTGAGCGGCGCGAGAAAACAGCCGCGCTTCGCAGAAATCTGCGTTCCTCCTCGGTCGTTTCGGCGTGCCGCGCCGTGGCATGGAACGGGCTGCCGCGGGCTTCCCGGCCGGAGGGCTGCGGGGTGCGGGCACGGCGCCGAAAAGTCGGGAGCATCGGGCTTGCTCGCGCTATTCTCGCGGCTCGGCCAGCTCCTTCGCGCATCCGCGACATGAAGTTTCTCTGCCCCAGTTGCTCAGCGAAGTATCAGCTCGCCGACGAAAAGGTGGCGGGGCGATCCGTTCGGATGCGGTGTCGCAAGTGCGCGTCGGTGATTCAGATTTCCGAAACGGAGGTCATCGCGGTCGTCTCCACTTCCGACGTCCCGCCCGCGGAGCCGGCGCTCAGCTCGGCGCCGCCGGCGACCCGTTCGGAGCGAGCGCCGCCATCGCGCGCCGCCCCGGCCCGCACCGGAGCCGCGAGCGTGATACCGCGACCCGCAGCGATCGCGCGGCGAGCGAGCTCCGCGCCCCCGGATGCGGGCGACGAAGAGGAGACGGCGATCCTGCGACCCGGAACGGCGGCGAGCGCCCTCGTGGCTGCGGCTCGGAAGGCGGTCGTTTCGTCGCCCCCGGCGGTCCGTCCGGAGAGCGCGGAGTGGTTCGTCGGAATCGACGGAGTGCCGGTGGGCCCGCTGTCGATTCGCGAGCTGCGTGAGAAGGCGGCTCAGGGCTCCGTCACCCCCGAATCGCTCGCGTGGCGCGAGGGGATCGCGGATTGGAGACCGCTGCGGACATTCCCCGAGCTGGTCGCGGCCATTTCTTCGGCGCCGACCACCCCGCCTTCGGCTCGGCCCTCGCAGCTGCCGGTTTCTGCCGTCCAGTCGGCCCCGAAGCCGTCGGTGGGGCCTCCGCCGTCCGCCCACCGGGCGCCCGCGAAATCCCTCGATCCCTCGCGGAGCAGTGTCAGAGCGAGCGGTGCCGAAACCGCGTCGGGGCGCGTGAGCCTGCCGCCCCGCCCGAGCGCGGTGCCCGCGCCGCCCGCGCCCGCCTTCACGGATGGGTCGGCTTCGCGTCCTCCAGCGACGTCCGCGCCGCCTGCGGATCCGGAGCCGCCGCGGTCGAGGCCCGCACCTGCGGCGGCCGCGCCCGTTCCGTCAGGAGTGCCCGCCCCGTCGGTGCCGCCACCGCCGGCGTCGCTTCCGGTTCCGT
>CAYYWA010000009.1:0-42517 GCA_964475255.1 uncultured Sorangium sp. | reverse complement strand
GCCGCGCGGGCCCCCGTCGTTACTCGGCGGCGAGCGCCTCCGCACCGCCGACGCGCTCGAAGACGGCGAGGGCCCGGCCGAGCTCTCCGCGCAGACGCAGCGCGCGACCGAGCGCCAGCGCAAGGGCCGGCGGCGCCTCGCCCGCATGAACGAGCGTCTCGGCAGCATCGAGCACGGCCGGAAGCGGGGCACCGGCACCCAGCGCGAGCGCGAGCGTGACGGGATCCGCCTCCTCGGTTCGCGGCGTCACGGGCGCGGCTCCGCCGAGGTCCGCGAGCGTCAGGCGTCGGGGCTCGATCTCGGCCGCAACCCCGAGCAAGCGCTCCGCGAGCTCCGCGTCGCTCCCGACCGGGATTTCCGGCCAGGCTGCGGCTGCCGGTCCGACGATCTCGACGAGCCATCGCGCCCGGCCGATGGCATCGAGGTCAGCGAGCACGAAACCCGCCTCACCCGGCATCGACCCGCGCAGCGCTTCGATGGACCGCGCGAGCTCCAACCACGCGCTGAGCCAGGTGCCAGGAGCCCCCCCGACGGTGACGCGGCTCTCCAGGCTCAATGCGGCCTGGAGGAGCTCTCGCCGACGAAGCGCCAAGTAGGCACGCCGAATCGCGCCGATCCGCCGGTCGCGCGCCTCCTCTTGCGACTCACTTTCCCCGAGAAGCTCGAGCGCCCGCCGAACCACCCACTCGGCGCCGGGCCGTAGGGAGGGTGCCCGAGCGAGCAGCGGTCGAATCAGCGCCGCGAGCTCCGCGTCGATGTCCGACGCCGAGAGGACGGCCTCCGGGCGCGCTGCCCGGGCCGCGTCGCTCGCCAAGTCCGCGAGGGTCGCGCCGAGCGCATAGAGGTCCCGGAGCCGGGCATCGCCGGTCGCGACCGCCTCGACCGCTTCGGGGGCGAGGTAGCGCCGCGTGCCCCCCGTGGCCTCCACCTGCGAGGCCGCCGATGCGAGCCCGAAATCGAGCAAGCGCGCCCGGGCCTGTGCCCCGGCGCCGTCGAACAGCACGTTGTCCGGCTTCACGTCACCGTGGGCGACGCCCGACGTGTGCAGGTCGGAAAGCGCGCGCCCGACGTCGCGCGCGACGACCAACGCGCGCTGTCGCCGTTCGGCGCGGGTGAGGTTCGTGCGCCCTGCCGCGGGCTCCCCCCCTCGGTGCTCGAACACCAGGTACGGCGCGCCGGGAGGACCCGCTGCAACGGCCCGAGACGTGGGGAGTCGACCCGCGCCGAGGAGCCTCACGCAAAAGCGCGAATCGATGCCGAGCAGCCGTTCGCCTTCGTCGATGAGGCGCCCAAAGCTTCCGCGCTCGCGTGCAATTTTCAGGACGAGCTCGGCGCCGTCGCCGGTACGCGCGAGCCAGGCCTCGGCGGTCGCTCCGCGACCGAGCCGACGGTCCAACACGGCCTCGCGCCCCAAAACCGTCAACTCAGTTGGCAACCCATGATCCGCGACCACCGCGCATCAATAAAGCCAGATCAGGTCCTCTTCGTCAACTTCGTTGATGGAGTTGGCGCGCGCTCCTCACCCGTCCCCCTCGTCCCCTCGTCCTCGCCAGACACGATTCGCGAGCTCCAGCGCTCCGCCACTCAGCGACCCACACTGGAGCACACCTCCCCCCCCTCGCCGGAAGCTTCGCCCGAACCGGAGATCGGTCGGGCGCTCAAGCGGAGCCTCGGAGGGACCCGGCGCGGGCGCCTCCTTCTAAATGTCGACTCAGCTATCCGAGTAGGTGGAGAGCTGCTCGCGGATGATCTGCTCGCTGACGCCGGTCCGGATGTGGTCCTTGAGGCAGTCGGCCAGCGTGATGAGAAGGTCGTCTATGCCTTTCTCCTCGATGATTTTGGAAAGCAGGGCGCGAGCTTCTTTGCTGTCGTCCTCGCGCAGGAACTCACGCACCTTCTCGGTGGTGATGTCACCCTGGAAGTCGAAGTACAGGTTCTCGAAAAGGTACCGGGCAAGCTCCTTCACAGAGGGCCTCCTTCGCCGCCGGCCGAGACCAGCTCGACGCCATGCCGCTATACCCACGCGCGGAAGGGTCACGCAAGGGGATTGCGACGACCCGGCGCGAGGCCGTCGCGGCGAAACGGCCCTCACCGGGCTCGAAGATGGCTTTTCCCGCAGGATTTCCGCGCGAGCGGCTCGATCCGGGAACGCACTCCCACTGACGCCAGCAACTCGACTCGGCCCGCGAGAGCGGGCGCGCGCCTGATCCGCCGACGGCTCGGTCGAGCGAACGCAAGGCCGGCGCAACGACGCGTCGGTTAAGGTCGGCACGCGCTCCGTCGTTCGGTCGATCATGAGTCGAATCGCGCTGGAACGCACAATCGCCGTCGTCGCCCTCTTGGCCGCGAGTGCACCGCTCGCTGCGTGCGGAAGCGAAGACGAGGGACCGCGTGGGCCGCAAGGGCCGCACGACTCGTCGGGAGGCACGGAGCCCATCCAGGTCTACGTGGCAGCGCTCGATGCCGCGGTCCCCACGGGCGAGTCCCTGCTCTCGGGAATCGGCGCCGCGGCGCCGAGCCGCTTGCTCCAGCTCGGCGGCGAGGACGCGACCAGCGTCAGCGACTGCGAGACCCTGAAGACTCAGGGCACGGGAGAGGGGCCTTCGCGGGGCGTCTGCATCACGCCCGTGAACATCCGAGGCTGGGCCGAGAGCATCGAGCTCTCGGGGACGGTGGACGACCAACAGGTAGCGCCGGACGGCACGCCGGTTCCCGGCGCGTGCGGTCCAGGCCGCCTGCTCGCCGTGAACAGCTTCGTGGATTCCGGCAATCCCGAGCGCTCGGGGGGCGTGTTCGATCTGAACGATCCGGTGCCGGTCGGCGGCAACACCGCGCTCGAGTGCGAGGAGTACCGGAGGACGATCTGGGAGAAGTTCTCGATCGAGATGGCGTACCTCGACGTCACCGTCGATCTGAACGGCGGGCGCTTCACGATGCGCCACGTGTTCGAGGCCAACCCTCTCACCGAAGAACCCATCTTCAACGAGCCGAGCTGCGACCTCGATCCGCCCTACGTCGAGAGCCAACGCTTTCTGCCCGAGCCCGTCAGCGTGCAGCGCGGAGACGTGCTCGTGTGCGCTCACGCGTCCCCGGAGGCCGAGTGCGCCGACACCGACTTCCAGTTCCTCGATCTCGACGCGATGGAGCTCTCCGCGACGCGCCCGGAGCGTTCCCTCCGCAACGAGTACATCGAGAAGCTCCGCGTGGGCCTGGACGAAGAGGGCAATTTCCAAGACATCTTCTGCAACGTCGCCTGCGAACGAGGAGCCCCGTACTGCGGCTGGGCAGCCGGCGGCTACGGTGTGGCGTTCGAGATTCCACCCACCGAGACGTTCCGGCTCCACTCCGAGTTCGTGTTCTCGAACGATCCGCGCCATCCGTTCTATCAAAGCGACGAACCCGGCGCCGGTGAGGGCGGAGCGGGCGAGGTCGTCGACGAAGCGAACCTCGAGCCCGTGACGCTCTACACCCACGTCAGCGCAGATGGTACCGAGACGCAGGCGCTCGCGAAGGACCTCAAGGTCGTGCTCCGCCTCGACACGAGCGACTTCTTGTTCATGGAAGGCGTCGAGAGCGGTGACCTGGACGACATGGCCGACCTCGAGATCGTGAGCCGTCTAGCGATCCGCGACCAGTGGAGCCGCGTCGAGCCGCACAATTTCGGCCATCAGCCGATCCATCGCGGCAAGCTCGAAGTCCTCTTCTGAGCCGCTGGCGTCGCGAGCGCCGGCCGAGCGGCGGCCCGAGCGAGGCAGCTCGCTCGTCGCTTGAGCGGGCAATCGCGCGCGAGCTCGAGGCGCGCTTCTCGCGCGGGCGCCACGCGACGACCCAGGCGTTGACGCTCTCGGTACGCCTGTAGCACCATGGCGTCACCGGCGATCCTGAGGGGCCGAGAGCCTGCCGGTGTTCACCATGAGCCCGGAAGTTCTTCGTGCAAGCGCCTGGGGTGCTCTCACTACACTCGTGTTGGGAGCGCTCATCCTCGTCGGATCGCGCAACCTCGCCCACTTCGACGCCGCGCTCGTCGCGTACACCTTCTCGATCCTGTTTGCGACGTTCGGGCTCACGTATCGGTACGCGATGTGGCTCCAGCGCCCGCCCACGGCGATGTACTTCCGGCGGGGACTCCAGGCGTTCTTCCCCCCTGGGTTCCGCCTCCGAACCCGGGGCGTCTGGCGCTCCCTACCGCGCGCCCACGGGCGCGGAAACCCCTTCATCCTGCAGAGGAGCCGCCTTCGCGGCACGACTCACCTCCTCATCATGTGGGGCTGCCTGCTCGCGGTGGCGATCACGTTTCCGCTGGTGTTCGGTTGGCTCCACTTTCGTCCGGTGGCCTCGGACCTCGGCTCGTACGAAGCCGTCATCTTCGGGTTTTCCGCCTTTCGCTTCGAGCACGACTCCGTGCTGGCGTTCGTGCTCTTTCACGGGCTCGTTTGGTCCTCGTTCCTCGTGATGGGCGGCGTGGTGCTCGCGGTGCGGCGGCGCGTGCGCGAGGAAGGCGCGGCGGCGCTCCAGCGCTTCTCGGAGGACTTCATGCCGCTCATCTTGCTTTTTGCGGTGAGCGCGAGCGGGCTGATGCTGACGGCGAGCTACACGTGGATGCGAGGGTACGGCTACACGTTCATCGCCATCCTCCACGCGGTGACGGTGATCGGCACCTTCCTCTGGCTGCCGTTCGGCAAGTTCTTCCACATCTTCCAGCGGCCGGCGCAGCTCGGGGTCACCTTCTACAAGGATCGCGGGCGCGCGGAGGAGCCGGCGCACTGCCGCCGCTGCGGCCATGCGTTCACGTCGCGCATGCACGTCGAGGATTTGATCCAGGTCGAGCGCGCGCTCGGGTTCCGTTACGAGATCGACGACCCCAGCGTCGAACACTATCAGTGGATCTGCCCACCGTGCCGACGGGCGGCCTTCGCGATCGCGCAGGGCCTCGTCTTTCTGGACCGGCGCGGCGGTATCCTCCTTCCCAAAGAAGGCACGCCGCCCACACCTCGCTACGCCAACCCGGGTCCCGGCGAAGGCCCCCTCGGGCGCGAGGACGGCGAGAACTATCACCCTTGACCCCGCTCCACCGAGGCTCATGAGCCGACTCCGAGAACCCCCGCTCGAGCTCGAAACGATTCGCACGTTCGGGCCGCACCGGGCCTATGCGCACGATCTCTCCCTCGACACCGGGGTCGAGCCGGACCGCTACGTCGAGACCCATTGTTGCTTCTGCGGGCAGCAATGCGGGCTCAAGCTCAAGGTCAAGGCGAACACCGTGGTGGGGATCGAGCCTTGGTACGAGTTCCCTTTCAACCGCGGCATGCTCTGCCCCAAAGGCGTGAAGCGTTACCTGCAGCAGTCCCATCCGGACCGACTCCTGCATGCCTACGAGCGAGCCGAGGGAGCCCCGGGCGGCTTTCGCGCGCTGCCGTACGAGGACGCGATCCGGCGCGTGGCGGAGGAGATAGCGCGCATCCAGCGGGAACACGGCAACGACGCGTTCGCCGTGCTCTCCGGGGCGAGCCTCACGACGGAGAAGACTTACCTCGTCGGCAAGTTCGCCCACATGTGCCTGCGCACGGCGAACATCGACTACAACGGCCGGCTCTGCATGGTCAGCGCCGCTGCCGGCAACAAAAAGGCGTTCGGCATCGATCGCGCGGCGAATCCGTGGAGCGACATCCTCGAGGCCGAGGTCGTGTTCATCACCGGCGCGAACGTGGCGGAGTGTGCGCCCATCACCACGAACTACGTCTGGCAAGCGCGTGAGCGCGGCGCGAAGGTGATCGTCGTCGATCCTCGCATCACCCCGATCGCTCGGACCGCGGACGTCTACTTGCCCGTCAAGCCCGGCCGGGACACGGCGCTGTTCAACGGCATCCTACACCTGATGATCGAGAACGACTGGCTCGATCACGACTTCATCCAGCGCTTCACCGTCGGCTTCGACGCCGTTCGGGAGCACGTCCGCGCGTTCACTCCCGCGCGCACCGCGGAAATCACCGGTATCCGCGAGAGCGCCATTCGTCGAGCCGCCGAGCTCTGGGGAACTGCGAAGAGCAGCTTCCTCTTGCACGCGCGCGGCCTCGAGCACCACACGAGCGGCGTCAACAACGTGCTCGGCGCCATCAACATCGTGCTGGCGTCCGGGCGCATCGGCCGCCGCGGAGCCGGCTACGGCACGATCACGGGACAAGGCAACGGCCAGGGCGGCCGCGAGCACGGGCAGAAATGCGACCAGCTCCCCGGCGGCCGCGATCTCGGGAACCCGGAACACCGCGCGTACGTCGCCAAGGTGTGGGGCATGGCCCCCGACGAGCTCCCTCGCCCGGGAGTCGATGCCTACGAAATCCTGCGGAAGGCACACCGGGGAGAAATTCGAGGCCTGCTCAGCATCTGCTTCAACCCCGTCGTGTCCTTGCCGGACAACAACTTCGTCCGCGAGGCGCTCGAGAAGCTCGACTTCTTCGTCGCGATCGATTTCTTCCTGAGCGAGACCGCGCGGTATGCGGACATCGTGCTCCCGGGGTCCTTGCAGGAGGAAGACGAGGGAACGGTGACTCAGCTCGAAGGACGCGTGATCCGCATCCGCAAGGCGGTGAGCCCACCGGGCGAGGCGCGCGCCGACTGGCAGGTGATCCAAGACATCGCGCGCGCTCTCGGTCGCGAGCGGGGATTCACGTTCACGAGCCCGCGCGCGATCTTCGACGAGCTCCGCGTCGCGTCGAAGGGAGGCATTTCGGACTATTCGGGGATCACCTACGAGCGCATCGAGGAGAACTTCGGCGTGTTCTGGCCCTGCCCGAGCGAGGTGCCGGAAGGCGTCGCGCCTCCGCTCCCGGAAGGGACACCGCGCTTGTTCGAGCCCGGCTCGTACAACCCCGTCGCGAAGGGCAAGGGCCCGTTCTACTTCCCGGACGGGAAGGCGCGCTTCAACGTGACGCCGTACACCGGACCTGCCGAGGACGTGGACGAGGAATACCCGATCATCCTGACTACCGGCCGCGTGGTGAGCCAGTTCCTCTCCGGAAACCAGACGCGGCGCATCGGGCCCCTCGTGGATCACTATCCGGAGCCCAAGGTCGAAATCCACCCGAACCTCGCGGCCCGGCTCGGGATCGCGGACGGGGACTTCGTGACCGTGGAGAGCCGGCGAGGGAGCTGCACGCTGCCCGCGCTCGTGGTGAAGACGATCCGTCCGGACACCGTGTTCATTCCCTATCACTGGCCGGGCCGGAAGAGCGCGAACCAGCTCACGATCTCCGCCCAGGACCCGGTCTCGAAGATTCCGGAATACAAGGTCTGCGCCGTGCGTGTCCGCAAGGCGGAGGCGGCCCCCGAGCACGCCAAGCTGCTCGAGCCTCAACAGTGACCGGGAGCACGAGGCCATGACGGTTCCCGCCGATCTCGAGTTCTTCGTCGATCCCGGCCGCTGCATCGGCTGCCAGTCGTGCGTCCAGGCGTGCATGGAGTGCGACACGCACAAGGGGCAATCGATGATTCAGCTCGATTTCATCGATCGGTCCGGCTCGCCGCAGACGGTCCCCATGGTGTGCATGCACTGCGAGTCACCGACGTGCGCCGAGGTGTGCCCGGCCGACGCCATCAAGCGCACGGAAGACGGAGTCGTGCAGACGGCGCGCAAGCCGCGCTGCATCGCCTGCAACAACTGCGTGCTCGCCTGCCCGTTCGGGGTGCCCAAGATGAATACCCCGATGAACCTGATGATGAAGTGCGACATGTGTTACGACCGCACCTCGGTCGGGCTGAAACCGATGTGCGCCTCGGTCTGTCCGAGTCAGGCGCTCGCCTTCGGAACACGCGAAGAAATGGCCCGCCTCCGGCCCTCGGCAAAGGCCGTGAACGTGTTTCGGTTCGGCGCTCAAACCATTCGCACGAAGGTGAACATGATGGTTCCGCGTGAGGCTCGAGCCGAGCACGTCGATGTCGCGGCAGCGCTGCACGAGTCGGCGATCGGGCAGGACGTGCTCGAGAGCGTGTTCGACGAGCCCACGAACGGCGGAGGCAAACACCTCCCCGTACTGAAGGAGAAGAGCCGATGACCGAGCACGTGACCCAAAGCCGTCGCGGGACTCCCTCGCTGGCGGCTCCTCCCGACGGGCGCTCTCCGCTGGAGCAGCCCCGTTGGCGGCGAGACTTCCCGATCGACTGGGCGGAGGACGACTACGTCTCGCGCCGAGAGCTCGTGAAGTTCATCGTGCTCACGAGCGCCGCCTTCGTCGTCGGCCAGTCGTGGATTGCGCTTCGGAGCCTGCTTCGACGCCGAGGCGCCGAGCCCGCGGCCGTGCCCGTAGCGACGATCGACGAGCTGCCCGTCGGCGGCGCGAAGACGTTCCACTACCCCGAGGGCAGCACGCCACGACTGCTCGTGCGCACGGGGCCGAGCACGTTCGTCGCCTACGACCAGCAGTGTACGCACCTGCAGTGTCCCGTCGTGCCGGCGTTCCGTGAGCGCAAGCTCCACTGTCCGTGTCACAACGGCTGGTTCGACCTCGACACGGGGAGGCCGCTCGCCGGGCCACCGCGGCGCTCGTTGCCCCGCATCTCCCTGGAAGTTCGAGAAAATCAGGTGTTCGCGACCGGGGTCGAGGAGCCCCTCGCATGAACGACCAAAGTCGGTTCGGCCGCTCCCAGCGGACCACGATGGTCAACGGCATCCTCGTGCTCGTGATCTGCACGGTGATTTTTCAGCTCTGGCTGCTGACCGCGACGATGGAAGCCTACCTCGGCGGTGACTCGACCACGGCGATCCCCGCCACGCTCGCGAGCGCCGCCTGCCTCGCCATCAACCTGGGACTGCTCCGGTGGCTTTACCGGCTGGGGTAGAAGCCGCTTCCTCTGCCCGCGGCGCGCGCCAGCGCATCCTCTCCGCGGTGCGCGACCTGTTTCCCGGCTACTTCGCGCTGGTGATGGCGACGGGCATCGTCTCGGTCGCCGCCCACCTCCACGACATGCCGCGCATCGCCATTGGTCTCTTGGCGGTGAACGTCGTCGCCTACGCGGTGCTGAGCGCCATGCTCGTCACGCGGCTCGTCGCCTACCCGGGTCGCGTGCTCGAGGATTTCCGGGATCACGGTCGAGGGCCCGGCTTCTTCACCCTCGTCGCCGGGACTTGCATGCTGGGCGCCGAGCTCCTCGTCGTGGCGGGAGCGACGGCGCCGGCGTGGGTGCTGTTCTGGGTCGGAGCGGGCCTGTGGACCGTCGTGATGTACGGGTTCTTCACCGCGACCATCGTGCGGGAGAAGAAGCCATCGCTCGAGGCGGGAATCAACGGCGCATGGCTTATCGCGATCGTCGCGACGCAGGCCGTCTCCGTGCTCGGCGTGCTGCTCGCGCTGGAGGAGCGCGCTCACGCTGGAGGAATGCTCTTCGCGGCGCTCTGCTTGTACCTGCTCGGCGCGATGCTCTATCTCACGATCATCACGCTGATTTTCTATCGGTTCACGTTTCTCGAGCTCACGATGGAGCGGCTGACGCCCCCCTACTGGATCAACATGGGCGCCGTCGCGATCACGACGCTCGCGGGCTCCGTGCTGCTCTCGGCTCGCGCCCACTCGAGCCTGCTCGAGCTGCTTCTGCCGTTCTTGACGGGCTTCACGCTCTTCTTCTGGACGGCGGCGACGTGGTGGATCCCGCTCCTCGTCGCGCTCGGGTTCTACCGACACGGAGTTCGTCGCTATCCCTTCCGTTACGATCCGCAATACTGGGGCATGGTGTTCCCGCTCGGGATGTACACGGTGGCGACGACCCGCCTCGCCGACGCGACGGGGCTCGAGTTCCTGTCCGTGATCCCGCGCGTCTTCGTGTACGTCGCCCTGCTCGCCTGGAGCATCACGTTCATCGCCATGGCTCGCTCCGTCATGAACGCCGGGCGCGGCTCGCTGCAAGCGTGAAGACCGCCCCCACGCCCTCGCTCACGCTTCGAGCCGGGTGTGGATGGGTGGGAGGAGAGCCGCCAACCGCATCCGCGATGTGGCCCGGCGCGCTCGACCTCCCCCCCGATCGCTTCAGCATCGGCCGTACAGGCCGTAACTCCATGGGTTCCCCGGGATCCACGGATGTGGCCGTTCGACCGCCTGAAAGTCAGTGTGAAGCTGGCGCTCCTCGCCGGTGTGCCCGTCTTCGGCGCGTTCGTGCTGTCCGCCTTGATCGCCCGGCATGCGCAGCGCCAGGCGGAGACGGCCGAAGCTCTGGGCTCCGTCGAGGATCTCGCACAGCTCACGAGCCGGATGACCGACGTGGTGCATCGCCTGCAGGCCGAGCGCGCGCTCTCGGCCTATGCCGCGGCGACCGGGCGAGCGCACGATGCCGGCCTGCCGGCGAAGGAGCGCGCCACGGACGAAGCCCTGCGCGCCCTCGACGGGTTCATGCGCACCCGGGACGCTCGAAGACTCCCCACGGACCTGCGCCGCGATCTGAAGGCCGCTCGTGAGCAGCTCGCAGGCCTCGACGCGATCCGAACGAAGGCGCGCGCCCAAGACTTCGACCTCGAGGAGTACCTCGATTTCCATGCGAAGGCCGCGGATGCGCTGATCGGCGCGACCGCGGCGCTCGGCCAGCTCTCGGACGACGGCGAGCTCTTGAGGAGCATCTGGCGGCTGGTCGCGGCGATGCAGTACATCGAGCGCACGAGCCGCGAGCACGCGTTGCTCAGCTACGTCTTCGGGCGTTCGGAGTTCCCCCCCGGCACGTTCCGGTACTTCGTCACGCTGCTCACCGAGCAGCAAGCCTACGCCGATTCGCTGCGCACCTCGACCGGCGCCGCGGAGTTCGAGCGCCTCCAGAAGATCCTCCGCTCGGCGAGCGCGGACGAGGTCGAGGAGATGCGCCGCATCGCGCTCGAGACCACGGAAGAGACGCTCTCGGTGGATTCAGAGCGCTGGTTCGAGACCCAGCTGCGCACGATGGAGGTGTTGCGCTCGATCCAGAGCGACCTCTTGCGCTCGGTGCAGAACGCGGTCGCGAGGAAGGCCGATGAGACACGGGCAGCCGTCTCGTTCAGCATCGGGCTGGCGCTCGCCGTGCTCGCGAGCTCGATGCTGCTCGGTTGGATCATCACGAGGAGCCTCACCCGCAGCGTCCGGGTGCTCGCAGACGCCGCGCGCGCCGTGCACGACAACGGCAACTTCTCGATCCGCGCCGAGAAGACGAGCGCCGACGAGCTCGGGCTTTTGACCGAAGCCTTCAACGGGATGCTCGCGGGTATCGAGGAGCGCGATCAGGAGCTCCGCGCGCACCGGCAGAACCTCGAAGCGCTCGTCGAGGCGCGGACCCGCGAGCTCTCGGAGCGCAACGAGCAGATGCGCCTCGTTCTCGACAACGTCGACGAGGGGCTCGCGATGATCGGGCCCGACGGCACGCTGCTGGGCGAAGCCTCTCGCGCCTTCGCGGATGCCTTCGGCAATCCCCGCGCCGGGGCGTCCTTCGCGGAGACCCTCGCACCGAACGATCCGACGACGTGCTCGAGCCTCCTGCTCGGGTACGAGCAGTTCATGGAGGACACGCTGCCGGCCGAGGTCGCGCTCGATCAACTGCCGAAGCACCTGGTCCGAGGCGGGAGTCAGTACTCGCTCGCTTTCAAGCCCGTCCTGCGGCAAGGCCGACCCGAAGGAGCGCTGCTCATCGCGCGGGACGTCACCGCCGAGCTCGCGTCGCGCCAGGCGGAGGCGCTGCAACGGGAACAGATCCGGATTTTCGAGCGCATCATGCGCGATCGCTACGGCTTCCTGGAGTTCCTCGAGGAGTCGCGCGCGCTGATCCGCCTCATTCGGGAGGATGCGCTCGCCGAGCACCCGGAGACGCTGCGCGCCATTCATACCCTCAAGGGAAACGCCGGCATGTTGGAGATCCAAACGCTGGCGCAGGCGGCTCATGGCCTCGAGCAGGCGCTCCTCGAAAAGGAGGAGAACGCCGTGCATCGAGCGCTCGAGACGCTCCTTGCGACCTGGGATCAGGTGTGCGCGTCGGCGGCTCCCATCACGAGCGATCGGAGCGAAGAGCGCGTCGAAATCACCCGCGAGGAGCTCGAGCTCGTGTTCGCCGCCGTGCGCGAGGAGCAGAGCCACGCCGCCATCGGCCGACTCCTGCTCTGGCTCCAACAGGAGCCAGCGCCCCTGCGGTTTCGGCGGATCGAGGAGCAGCTCCGGGCGCTCGCGCGCCGGCAGGGCAAGCACGAGCTCCTCGTCACGGTGGACGCGGACGGCGTGCGCCTCCCGGTGCGCCCCCTGCAGAAGTTCTGGTCCAATTTCGTTCACGTGGTCCGAAACGTCGTCGCGCACGGGCTCGAGTCTCCCGAAGAGCGCGCCCGCTCCGGCAAGGGCGTCGAGAACCGCGTCGTGCTCCGCGCGACGTCCGACGACGCCGCGCTCACCGTCGAGATCGCCGACGACGGCCGTGGCATCGACTGGGCCGCCGTCGGTGAGCGCGCCCGCGCCAAGGGGTTGCCGCATCGGACGCGCGCCGACCTCGTCCGCGCCTTGTTCACGGACGGAATCAGCACGACGAGCGCCGCCACCCAGACGGCAGGGCGCGGCGTCGGCATGTCCGCCGTGCTGGACGCGATGAAGGCCCTCGGCGGTGACGTCGAGGTCTCGAGCGAGCCCGGAAAGGGAACTCGCTTCCGCTTCGTTTTCCCGTGGACCGATGCGCTCGTGGGCGGCGCCGTGCCGTTCGCCCCGAACACCCCCGGCGCGCGGCCCCGGTCCTACGAGCCCCGCTCCCGCTCGTTCGACGGCGCGGAGGCCCACGCGGGCGACCGCTCCTGATTCGACCGCTCAGCGCCCGAGTGCCTCGGCGCGATTGACGATACGCGGAGTCAGGAAGATGACGAGCTCGCTCCGCGTGTCGCTCGCGCGGCGTCGCTGGAACAGGAGCCCGAGCAGGGGGATGTCCCCGAAGAACGGGACCTGATCCAGATTGTGCCCGGTGTTGCGCGTGTAGATGCCGCCGATCACGGCGGTGTGTCCGTCCATCACGAGCAGATCGGTCTCTGCTTCGCGCTTCAAGATCGTCGGCTCGCCGTCCGCGGAGGTCTGGTTGAAGTCGGGCTCGTCGCGGTTGATCTTGACGCGCATCGAGACGCTGCCGTCCGCGGTGACGTGGGGCCGCACGAGCAGCTGGAGCTTCGCCTCCTGGAACGTCGTCTGCACGCCCTGGGCGCTCACCTGGGAGAAGGGGAGCAACGTGCCTTGCGAGATGCGCGCCTCGCTGTTGTCCAGCGTGAGGATGCGCGGGCTCGACAGGATGCGCAGCATGCCGCTCGCCTCGGCCGCCGACAGGCGCAGCGCGAGGTTGAAGTTGTTGTCGATCGACCCGAAGGTGAGCCCGAGCGCACCACCGGACCCGGCGCCGACGGCCGCCGGGAGGTTCACCGCGAAGTTCGGATTGGCCACCTGAGCCGTGAACGGGCTCAATCCAGCCGTCGGGGTGTCCGAGTCGCTCGCGCCACCCACGATCCCGATCGAGTTCGGGAAGCTGACCCCCGTCGGGTTCCCCGTGGCCGCCGAGAACGTCGCGTCCCCGCCCCACTGGATGCCCACGTCGCGCAAGTAGCGGCTCGTCGCCTCGACGATGCGCGCCTCGACGAGGACCTGGGGCGTCTGTGTGTCGAGCGAGCGGGCAAGCTCCTCGATTTGGTTCAGGTTGCCCGCGATGTCGCGCACGATGAGCACGTTCGTCCGCTCGTCCACCGCGATGGTGCCGCGCTCCGAGAGCAACGGCTGCGCGCGCTCCTGGATCGACGAGGCTTGCGCGTAGCTGATCGGGATGAGGCGCGTCTCGAGCGGGGCGAGCTTCACCTCTTGCATGCGCCGCGCGATCTGCATCTCGCGCTCCTTCTCGAGCTCGGCGAGCGGAGCGACGCGGATCATGTTGGCTTGCCGCACCAGGCCGAGGCCCTTCGCCTGGAGCACGACGTCGAGCGCCTGATCCCACGGCACGTTGCGCATGCGGATCGTGACGGAGCCGCTCACGCTGTCGGACGTGACGATGTTCACCTGCCCGACGTCCGCGAGCAGCCGAAGGACGTTGTGGATGTCCGCGTCCTTCAGGTCGAGGTCGATGCGGCGCCCCGTGTATTGACGCTGCTGGGCGAAGAAGCCGGAGTTGAACCCCGCGGCCCGATCCGGGGCGACCTCGGTCTCGATCGGGCCGTGGGCGATGCCCGTTTGGATGTCCATCACCCCCTGGAGCGGGGCCTCGACGTGCACGGTCCGGCTGCGCCGAGCGGCCTTCCCGTCGGGAGCCACGCCGGTCGCGCTGGACGGGAGCTTGCCCTGCTCGGCGAACGACCAGACCAGGTCCCGGCCTCGTCGTTCGACGTCGGCGACGACTCCGGGGGCGAGATCGGCTTCGAGCACCACGCGCCCGTCGCTCCGGTACGTGGCCACGGAGCGGACGCGCGCCTGGAACGCGCTCACGTCGAGCAACCGCTCGAGCGACTCGGGCAACTCCGCGCCCAAGAGCTCGAGCCGCGCCTTACCCGGCGCGCCGGGAGCCGCCCGAAACTCGACGATTTCGGAGAGCTCGATGAGCACGCGATCGTCGTGCTCGGCGGGCTCGAAGCGCACGTCTTCGACGCGCGGAACGGCGGAGCGATCACTCGACGGCCCGGGAACGGGCGCCGTGCTCCCCTTCGCCGCCGCGCTCCCCTTGGGGGCTAGCCTCACGACGAGCGCGTTCCCTTCGACCGCGACCCGGTGCTCGGCGAGCGCCTCCAACGTGATCAGCACGCGCGCCGTGCTCTTCCCGTTCTGCCGGAACGTCTGCGCCAAGACGCCGCCGAGCACGCCAACGCGGTCCGTGAACGCGGAGGGCACGCGATCGAGCTCCGCGTTGGGCACGTCCACGATGAGGCGCAGCCCGCCGCGCTCGACACGCACCGTATACGTGGGCGGCCGCGTGAACTCCACGCGCACCGTCGCGCCGCCCTCGCCTTCTGCGTCCACGGCAAGGTGCGTGGCGCTGCGGACGTCGTTCGCTCGAGCCCAGAGCTCCGGAGTTGTCGAAAACGCAGCGAACGCCGCCGCCAACGAGAGCACGGCCCCGAAGCGGAAGGAGGAAACGCTCATCGTGAAGCTCGATGGCCTTCTACGGCTGACAAATCGCAGCGAGCCTAACCGTTTGCGGGACGGTTCTGCAAAAAAAAGCGCCCGCCGTTGCCTCGGCGGCGCGCTCACGAGGAACGCCGTTCGGCACACACCGAGCGACCTCGTCCCCGAGACTCACACCCACCTTCGAACAGCGCCTCGGCCTAACCCACAGCGCGCCGCACGAGCCCGGGGACGAGCCCGGCGCCGAAACCGACGACGAGTCCGACGACTCCGGAGTAGCCGAGACACGCGCAGCCCATCGCTCCGGTCAGCAAGCAGAGCGCCGACGCGGGGATGAAGAACCAGAGCCCCAAGCCACGGCGCGCGGCGACTCGAGCCACGGCGAGCCCGGCGACGACGCCACCGAGCGCACAGGCAGGAACGCAGAGCGTGCCGCACCCGTTCACGCCGCACGTGTGCACTCGGCCCGCGCACAACGAGAGCACGAGGGGCACGAGCCCCGCGGCGATGCCGGGGAACACGGCCTTGCGCGGTTCGCGTCCGTACCAGAGCAGGGCGCCACCGGCGAGGATCGTCGCCGCTCCGAACGCGAGGGTCGACGCCGGCCGATTCGCGACCGACGCCGCGGCCAGGACGACCAGCAGCACGGGGACGACGCCGAGGATCGAAAGGCGCAGCCGTCCGAGCTCGTACGCAAAGCGGGCCCGCTTGCGAAGACCGACGACGTCAATCGAGGCCATAGAGCCTCCTGAACGCGCCGCGAAGCCGGGCGAGCGCCCGCTCCCGCCGTTTTCTGAGCGTCGCTCCGGATACCGGGGCGGCCTCCTCCCAGTAGGTCGCGACCAGCGTCTCGCGATCGGTCTCGGACAACTCCCCGAGCGCCGCGAGGGCGGCCTCGACCAGGTCGCGCCGCACGTGGCCCTCTTCCGGATCGAACGTCACCGGCGGCTCGAACCCCGCCTCCTCGGAGACCTCCCGCCGCCGCATGCGTCGCCGCGCGTGCGTGCGACACTCCCAGGCGGCGATCGCCAGCGCCCAGGGCATGGCCGGGCGCTCCGGATCGTACTGGGAAGCGCGCTCGAAAATCTTCTGCATGGCGTCCTGCAGGGCGTCGGCGGCGTCCGCCTCATTCTTCAACAGGCCGAGACACAATCGCTGGACCGAAGGGAAGAGCAGGTCGAAGACGCGCCCGAACACGGCGCGATCCCCCGCGGCGAGGCGCGCCATCAGCACATCGAGCTCGTGTCGAGACGCGGTCATGGGTTCGGCGGACGCATTCTGTTACGGCCTTCCCAACGGGGCCGCACGCGCCTGCCGCAAGGAACGGGGACTCGTCGTGCACTCGTCGACGTTAGGCGGCTCTGCGGCCAGGCGTGACCCCTGCCATCGAACTTCGAGCTCATCCCGCCCTCGCCCTGGCCGACCGGCTCCCGAATTGGGCCGACGAAGACCTGGCGCGACGCGGCACGGCGCAGAAAGGACCGCTCGCCAGGCGGTTTCACCGCCGCGGCACGACCGAGCGGCGCGCTACGGTGCCGCCCCCGGGTCTTTCGGCAGCTCGAGGAGCGCGGCCTCGGTTCGCAAGGGGATCACCCGCGAGACGAGGGGGATCCCCGGAGTGGTCGGATCCTCGCGGACGAGCACCACGTCCTCCTTGCGGATGTTCTGTACGCGCCAGTTCACCTGGTAGGCCGTGGCACCCGGTCCCGCCCCCCGGACGAGATCGGGACGGCCCACGAACTGGCCGCGCTGGACGACGTGCCCCTTGCCCGTCGGATCGACGAGCATCGCGCGCGGCGGTGAGACGCGGGTCACGATCCCGATGAGCTTGAGCTCGTCGATCGAATACTCGGAGAGCACCACTTTGCGCTGCGGCGGCTGACGCGCGCGCTCCTCCGCCGCGAAGAGACGCGCATACGAACGGAACGGATCGCGGCTCTGGTCACTCTCCACGAGCTCGCTCTCGTCGACCTCGGCGCGCACGACGGGCGGCGGCTCTTCCTTGACGCCTGGTTTCTTCGACGACGCGGGCGCCCGCTCCTTGGACGACGTGCTCGCGACGACGGGGACGTCGTCACACGCGGACACGCCCAGAAGGAGCGAAGCGAGGATCACGACGCGCGCGCTCATTTTTTGCCCTTCTTCGCCGCCCCACGTTTGTCCGTCGTCTTCGCCGGTGCGTCCTCGATCGCGCGGAACGCGGTCGCGAGCCCCTCGACACGCACCAGGACGTCCTCCCCCACCGGTTTCGGTTGCGAGAGCGAGATGTTCTCCATGTTGATGATGCGATCGAGCTGGCCGATTCCGTAGAAGAACTTGGCGACCTGGTGGAAGCGCCCGGTGAGCTCGATCCGCATCGGGACGCGCGCGTAGAATTGCTCCGGGACTTCGGGGCTCGGCGCCCACGCCGTGAGCGTGACGCCCGATACGTTCGCGACGTTCTGCACGGCGCTCAGGAACGCCGGATACTCCGTGTCCGTGGGGAGTATCTTGTTGAGCTCGCGCTTTCGCTGCTTGCGCGCCGTGAGCTCGGAGAGGTCCTTTTCGTAGGCGAACTCCGCCTTGCGCGCGTCGGCGAGCGCCGTGCGGAGGCGGCCCTCCTCGGCCTTGGCCGCCTCGATGTCGCTCGCGACGCTGCCGTAGAAGACGATGAAGTAGACGACGCCGACCAGGGCCAGCAGGCCCACGGCGACGCCGGCTTTGGCGAATGGCGGGAGGCGGTGCAGCGAGACTTCGCGGGCCATCAGTACTTCACCCCCGCCTCGAGAGAAAACCGAACGAGCTCGAGCTTGGTTTCGGGATCGACGTCGCGCCGCGCCGGCAAGAGCCGCACGTCCGCGAAGTAGTCGGAGAGGCTCATGCGGCGAGCGAGCTCGCTGACGTCTTCGCCGTCACGCGCCAGCCCGGCGATGCGCACCCGGCGCTTTTCCTCCTGGAAGCTCAGGATCCAGAGCCGCCGCGGATCCCACCCGGGAGTGATCGCGGCGAGCGGGTTGTCCCGCTGGATCTGCATCAGCCGATCCGGGTCGACGCTCGGACCGCGTCCCGGCGTGAGAATGCGAGAGAGCTCGAGCAGGACCGCCGTCGGCCCGGTCCGCGCGGCCTGGAGCTTCTGGATCGCCTCCTCGCGAGCGCGGAGCTCGGCGAGCTGTTCCTTCACGGCGGCGTGCTGCGCGACGGACTTCTTGACCTGCTCGATCTGCGCGCTGATCTCGCGGTTCTTCCGCTTCTGCGCGTCGAGCTCCTCGACCTTCATCCCGTGGAACACGAAGAAGAGGACGATCTCGAAGAGCACTCCGACGAGGACGGCCGCGAGCCAGGCCTGGCTGCCCTCCTTGCGCTGGGAGCGCCTCTTCTGGGAGAGCAGGTTGATGCGAATCATGCCGCCCGCGCCTCCCGCTCCTTGCGCATGCTGAGCCCGAGCGCCACCGACAGCTCCGCGGCGTGCTGATGGAACGCGTCGTGGTTCACGTCGCGCCCCTCGACGAGAAACCGTTCCGTGGGCAAGAACGGTTCGACCGGCACCCGCGCCCGGCGTTCGATCGCGGCGATGAGCGCGGGCAGGTTGGAGCTACCGCCCGTCACGTAGACGCGAGCAATGTCCCCCTGCCCGCTCGTCGCGAGGTAAAAATCGAGGCTTCGCTGGATTTCCGCGGCGATCGCGTTCGTGACGCTGTCGATGATCGCGTACACGTTCGGCGGCACGAGCGGCGCCCGCCCTTCTCGGGCAGCGGCGGCGTTGCACTTGTAGCTCTCGGCCTGTTCGAACGGCACACCGAGCTGCTTCTGGATCTCCTCGGTGATCGCGTTGCCTCCGTTGGCGATTTCCCGCGTGAAGGCGCTCACGCCGTTCGCGACGATGTTCAAGGACGACAGGCTCGCGCCGACGTTGATGATCGCGATGGTTTGGTCTTCCGGGAGGCCCCGTGAGTGCTCGAACACGTTCTGGACCGTGAACGCGTCGATGTCGCACACGACCGGCTTCAACCGAGCGCTCCGAGCGAGCTCGGCGTATCCTTCGATCTGGTCCCGCTTCGCCGCCACGAGCAGCAGATCCATCTGGCTCGCCTCGGGTCGGCGCCGAAGGACCTGGTAATCCACGTGTACGTCCCGGATGTCGAAGGGGATGTGCTGCTCGGCTTCCCACTGGATTTGCTCGTCGAGCTCCTGGGGCGTCATGATCGGGACGACGATCTTCCGGATGATGACCGTCTGCCCGGAGACGCTGAGGGCACACTCCCGCTGGCGGATCCGCGCTTCGGAGAAGGCGCGCTGGAGCGCCGCGATGACGGCGCCCGAGTCCATCACCTGGCCGTCCGCGATGACCTGGGGCGCGAGCGGCACGTAGCCAAAGCGCACGAGGCTCAAGCCGCGCCGGGTCTCCTTGACCTGGCAGACCTTGACGGCGGACGACCCAATATCGACGCCGACCAGGTTTTTTCCTTCTCCCATGTCAGGCTCGTTGGCGCGGAATGCTGCTCACTGGTGCACGATTTTCGCACTGCCCAACCGGGCTACACAACAAACGGGCACTCTGGCCGGGGACTTCAGACCCCCGGGCGGCGCGAGCCGTCGAGGGGGCCACCCGGTGAGGGGTTCCGGGGCTCATCCTGAGCCATGCGTCCCGGCGTGAGTCGTCCGGGACCCTCTGCTGAAATCAGCGAAATTTATGGAGTTTTCCCCGTTTCACCTCGAGCCTCGGAGTGGAGGGTCCGAAGCGACCCACCCTCCGGTGACGGCCTGACGGGGCGGATCCCCTGGAGTAAGCCCCTCGAAGGCGCGCGCAAGGGGGGTCATCTGCGACCCGGGGGAGAACCACCGCAAACGCGCCCAGTCGCGCAAGCCACGGAAATCAAAAAACAAAATACCGTGGCATACCGGCTGCAGTTCGAGGCGGACGGAGAGACATCCTGATGCCTGCCTTGACGACCCTAGCTACGCAGATGGACGCGGAATGCGAGCCCGGCACGCCCGTTCCCCGGCCGAGCACCCCCCCGCGCCTCAGCCTCGTTCCGAGACCGTCGGTCGTGCCGGCACGGCATCGGCCCAAGAGCGGCGGTGTTCGTGCCGCTCGACGACCTAGCCTCGTCCCCGCGGCGCCAGCGCCGCAACGCGCCCCCGAACGGAGGCAGCGGCTCGACCCCATGCTCGCGCAGGAGCTGCTCGAGCGATACACGCCTCTCGTGCGCAAGATCGCGGGCGGCTTCCAGCGCAAGCTCCCGCGCAACGTGCTCCGTGAGGATCTCCTCGCGGCCGGCATGGGCGGTCTGTGGGACGCGATTCGGCGCCACGGCCAGACGGCAGGCGACTCGTTCGAGTGGTACGTGCGCGTGCGCGTGCGCGGCGCGATCCTCGACGAGCTGCGCGCACAGGATTGGCTGCCGCGGCGGGCGCGAGCCGCCGCCGCGAGCGCGACCGCGGAGACCGGCGAGTACGTGCCGCCCCCCGCGGTGGTGCGCCTCGATGACGTGAGCGAGTGGGAGCAATCTCGCTGTTTGAGCCAGCTCTGCTCGAGCGAGAGCGCCGTCGCCGCGAAGTTCACGCAGGAGACGCTGGTGCGCGCCGTGGAGCAGCTCCCCGAGCGGGAACGCCACATCGTCGCTTCGCACTACTTCCGCGGGGTGAAGTTCAAGGATCTCGGTGCGGAGCTCGGCGTGAGCGAGCCGCGGATTTCGCAGCTCCACTCCCGCGCCATGCAGCGCCTCAAGGCCCTCATCGCGGCCGCGCAGTAGCCGGCCGCCGACAGAATCGGCCAAATGAGCGACGGCCCGGAATCAGCATCCGGGCCGTTCGTCATTTCGAGGAGGCTATCGGCCGGGGACGCGGGCCGAGGCGCCGCGCGTCACGGAAAAATCTCGCGATCCTGATACGAGCGCGCGAGCCGCTCCAGCGCGACGCCGTAGCAAGCGAGGCGGAAGTCGCACTGATGCGCTCGCGCGAAGTGCTCCATCCGCTCGTACGCGTCGTGCATCGCGCGCTCGAGGCGCTCGTCGACTTCCTCGAGCGTCCACTGTTCGCTCCGTCGATTCTGCACCCACTCGTAGTAACTCACCGTGACACCGCCCGCGTTCGCGAGGACGTCCGGCAGGATCTCGATGCCGCGCCGCTGCAGCACGGCTTCCCCGTCCGGTGAGCAAGGACCGTTGGCGCCCTCGGCGACGAGCCGCACCTGGAGCGCCTCGGCCTCGGCAGGCCCGACCTGGTTTTCGAGCGCCGCCGGAACGAACAAGTCCGCCTGGAGCGAGAAGAAGTCTTCGCGCGAGATCTTGCTGCCGTTCGGGTAGCCCGCGATGCTGCCGTTCTGCTCCACGTACTGCTTCAACCGGTACGTGTTGAAGCCCTCCGGATTGGCGAGGTACCCCGTGTGATCGCCGACACCGACCAGGGACACGCCGAGGTGACTGAGCAGCACCGCGACGTTCGACCCCACGTTGCCATAGCCCTGGAGGATGAGCTTCTTGCCTTGAAGGTCGAACTTGTTGCGTTCGGCCCAGAACCGGATCGTGTGCACGATGCCTTGGCCCGTCGCCTTCTCGCGCCCGTAGGTGCCGCCCACGCTCACGGGTTTGCCGGTGACCACACCGAGCACGGCTTGCTTGCTGACCGTGCCCACGGTGTTCATGTACGTGTCGAGCGCCCACGCCATCGTTTGTGCGTTGGTGCCGACGTCCGGCGCCGGGATGTCGTAGTCAGGCCCGATGTTGGATCCGAGCGCGTGGAAGAAACGCCGCGTGATCCGGCTGAGCTCGGCACGCGAGACGCCGCGCGGATTGAACTTGATACCGCCCTTGGCCCCACCGAACGGCAGGTTCATGAGCGCACACTTCCAGGTCATCACGGCGGCGAGCGCCTTCACGTCGTCGAGCGAGACGTGCTCGTGGTACCGCATGCCGCCCTTGTACGGGCCGAGGATGTTGTTGTGCTGGATGCGGTACCCCTTGAAGAGTCGGTACTCCCCGGTGTCCATGCGAACCGGGAAGTGCACGATGATTTCGGCCTTCGGTTCGCTCAAGATCGTGCGGACGTAGTCTGGAGTGCCGGCCAGCTTGGCGGCTGCATCCAGGTATCTCTGGACGACGCGGAAGTAGTGGTAGCGCGTGGAAGGCTGCTCGGCGGTGCTCGGACGCCCGCGCTCGTCGGACACGGTGCGGTGCGAGCTCGGCGGCGCCGATGGCTGCTTGAGATCGTTCATCGGATGTTCCTGATCGGCCCCCCCCGGATTTTATACGGCTGGAGGCCGTTCTCCGGTAAGAGGGCGACGCGCGGCGGCTGAGCGTGCGGGTGCGATGGCGGGGACGCTGCTCGCGGAGGTGCCGCGTTACCCGCCAAACGTGCGTCTTCGGGTGCCGCAGCGCAAGGCCCCGGTCCGAGCGCTCAGTTCGACTGCGTAAAGAGTGCGAACAGGTAGACGAGCGGCGCAACGACGAGCAGCGCGTCGACGCGGTCGAGCATTCCGCCGTGCCCCGGAACGAGCGAGCCCGAGTCCTTGACGCCAGTCGATCGCTTGAGCAGCGATTCGGCGAGATCGCCGGCCTGGCCCGACGCGCCCGCGACGAGAGCGAGCGGCACGCCGCGCGCGAGGTCGAGCCCCGGGAGGAACCAGAAACGCGCGACCACCGCGCCGAGCACCGCGCCGAGCAGCGCGCCCACGAAGCCTGCTCGCGTCTTCTTGGGGCTCACCGCCGGGTAGAGCTTCGTCCTCCCCAGGAAGCGCCCGAAGAAGTAGCCACCCGTGTCGGCGAGCCACGCGAACGTCAGGGCGAGCACGACCCAGCCGGGTCCGTCGGTGAAGTCGCGGCGCAGCAGCGCGAGCGTGGCCAGCGAGACGCCCACGTAGAGCGGTGCCGTAGCAGAGGCCGTCATGCGGAGCGCCGCGGTCCCGATTTCCCCGAGCCGCGCCAAGGGCAGCAGCATGCCCACGATCGGCACGAGCAGGAGGACGGCCCAGAGCACGCGGGGGTCACGCGGGAACGCGTAGGTCGCTGCAGCCGACGCGAGCGTCATCGCGATACCGACGCCCTGCCCGAACGTGTCGCCGCGATGGGTCAAGCGCAGGAGCTCCCGGACGGCGAGCGCTGCCGCGAGGAGCACGAGCAAAAAGAACCCCCAGGCCGGCCCCCGAAACATCAAGAACAGGAGCGGCGGCACCACGACGGCAGCACTCAGGAGGCGCAGGGTCAGGTTGCTCGCAGCCACGCGAGCACACCCCGTATCAGCCGAAACGTATAAGAACAAGGGACTTGCTTGCGGCCCACCGGGTCCGTGGCTAGGACGAAGCGCCCGAGCGATGTCGCGATTCGCGCAGTTTTTCCGGCCGCGGGCCCTCCTCGTCGGCCTCGCGGTCGCGAGCGGGGCGGTGGTGTGTGCGGCGGTTCCGGGGCCTCCGGAGCGCTCGCTGCCCGGCCTCGCGCGGATGCTCGGGGACGCCGCCAACGGGGTGGTCGAGCCCGAGGACATCGCCTGGGAACCGAGCAGCGGGTTTTTGAGCGACCTCGTCGTCGGGCGTCGGGTGCTGTTCCTCGCCGCGCCGGAGCCCGGCTCACCGCGCGACGTGTACCGGGCGCGCGTGCGGCTGACGAGCGAGGGGACCCCCGTCCAGGTGACGCAGGTGCGCAATCTCACCGACACACCCCGCGGGGACGACGTGGCGCTCGAGGTGGCGGGCGATCGGGCCGTGTTCGCGACCCTCGCGTTCGACCGCATCCAGGGGATCAGCATCCTCGATACGCGCGGCGTCCCCGAGAGCGATCGCCCCGACGGGCTGCTCGACCGATTCCTGCTCCGCGTGAGCTCGTACCAGGAGACTGGGAGCTTCGCGGGCATTGGACGCACCGACATCGTGCTCGATGCGCCGGCCCGCCTCGCCCGCTTCTCGCTGCGCAACGGCCGGCTCTCCGTAGACTTCGGCGAGCGCGGCCGGTCGCTGTCCTACGACGTGGAGGAACGGGCGCTCCACGGCGAGGGTGGCGCCGAAGCCTATGCGGCCCGCGCGCTCCCGCGGGTTCACCGGGGCAAACCGCTCGTGTTCTGGCTCGTCGACAGCACGCGAGCGATCCTCGGCCCGACCCCAATCGCGTGGCTCGAGCGGGTCGCCTTCGGCGCGCGCGACAGCGTCCGGCGCATCAGCTACTCCCTGTTCGGAACCCACGGCACCGACGATGCCCTGCGCGAGGACGCGGAGCGCCCGCGCGCGCGCGTGCTCGATCCCGCGGCGGTCGGGATCACGCGCGCCACCTGGCCGCCTCCCCCCATCCCTTCGCTCTGGAAGACGTCGAGACCGGGTGAAGGGATCTGGGAGCCCGTCACGTACGAGTTTCTGAAGCCCCTGCCCGACGCGCTGCCCGAGGGAGGACCGCCAGCACCGTACTTTTACCGCACCTTCATTCGCCCGGATCCCGAACGCCCCTATTCCGAGGTGCTCCTCATCGCCATGGACATGCGCCAGCTCGAGCTCGGCATGCAGGCGGGCTACGAGGACCCGAAGCCCACCACGGGCCCCCCGGGTGAAGGGCGCCTCCCGCGAGACCCGGCCATCTACGAGCGCGTCGTGGCCACATTCAACGGCGCGTTCAAGACCACCCACGGCGAATACGGGATGATGGTCAATCGCCGCGTGCTCCTCCCGCCCGTTCCGGGCGGCGCCTCGATCGTCGTCGACGACCTCGGCCGCGTCGGTCTCGGCAGCTGGCCACAAACCGAGGAGGTCCCGCCCGAGCTGGTCTCTTTCCGGCAGAACCTCGATCCCCTCGTCGAGGACGGCGTGGCCAACCCGACCGGAAGGAACCTGTGGGGCTGGCACCTCGAAGGCAAGAGCGTAATGACGGAGCGCACGGCGCTCTGCGTGACGCCCGCGGGCCACCTCTATTACGCGTGGGGCCCGGAGATCGACGGCGAGACGCTGGGGCGAGCCCTGCAACAAGCGGGGTGTTCCTACGGCGTGCACCTCGACATGAATCCGGGGCACTGCGGCTTCGTCTTCTCCAACATCAAGAATCCGAGCACGGGCGACATGGTGCTGCGCCTCGCGGACGACAGGATGAAGATCGGGCCGGATCGCTACGCACGCTGGTCGGCCAAAGACTTCTTCTACGTGATGGTCCGCAAGCCGATCCCGCGAGACGGCTCGGTGACGTGGGCCCCGGCCCCGGGCCTGCAGCCGCCCCCCTCGTGGCTGCCCGGGATGTTCACCGCGAAGCTTGCCATCGGCAATCTCGAGGTGGACCTCTTGCGCATCGAGAACGGTCGCGTGGACGTTCGCGTTCGCGCGGGCGCGAGCGAGCCGAAGGCGGACGGCAGCCCGCCACCGAGCGCGTTGTCCGGAGCCGATGCCGAGCGCGTGCTCGCGGCCATCGGGCTCGGTCACGCGACGACGGCGTCGCGCCTCGGCATCGTGGATGGCCCGGTCGCGCGCATTCCGCTGCTGGCGGGGAACGCGACGCTCGTGGTCGGCGACGGGCACGCGCCGTACATCGCGCTTCCAGGAGAGTCGCCCAAGCTCGCCCGCGGGCAGCTCGCGGTGCAGCTGCCGATGCTCGCACGTGACGGTAAGCCGCTCGGGCGCGCCAGCGCGCGGGGCACGTTGCGCCTGCGTGCGGCGCTCTGCATTCGTCCCTCGGGGAGCCTCGTCGTGGCCCAGATCGTCCACGACAGCAGCGCGCCGCTCGCCGCCGCCCTGCTCGCGCTCGGGTGTCGCGACGTGCTGGAGCTCGATCGCGGCTCCGCGAAGCCCGCGTTCGTGCACCGCGCGGGCACGACCACCCCGCCGATGAGCAGCTACGACGCGAGCGCGCTCTACCTGCTCGCGCGGCCGATGATCCCGTACGCCCACCGCTGGAAGCCCGCCGGGAGCACGCCGAGCACCCGAGTCACGAGCTTCGACGTTCCGGACCGCGGGCGCCCGGAGGGCGACATCGACTGAGCCTAGACGTCGGCCTTCCCCGACCAAAGGAACCCGTAGTCTTCGGCCGAGCCGATCTCGGGGCGCTATTCCTTCGGGACGTCCGGCTTGAGAATGATCCGGACCCGCGTGCGCGACCCGTCGAGCACGAGCTTGCGTGTGCGATATCCCTTGGCCACGACCTCGTACGCGCGTCGCTCCCCGACGGGGAGCTTCACTTGGACGCCGGAGCGCCCTACACGCCGCCCTCGGCGATAAAGCTCCGCTTCTTCCTCGGGGCTCATGAGGACAGTCACGGTGACGGTCTTGCCGTCCTCTTCGTCGCCGGAGGCGCCCTTCTTGTCCGCCTCCTCGTCGCCGGGCGCCTCGGTCGCGCGCTCCGGCTCCGACTGAGCGTTCGCGCTCGAAGTCTCCGCTGGCGCCGCGCTCGAAGCGGGTGCCGCGCTCGAATTCGGAGCCGCGCTCGAAGCCGGTGCGGCCGTCGCGGGCGCCTCGTGGGCTGCGGCTGCGGGCGCTTCCGCGATGGGATCGACCTTCGCTGGCGACGCGGGCGGCTCGGCGGCCGTCGGCGCTCCCCCCTCGTCGCCGCCCGAAGCGAGCAGAAGCAAGACCCCCGCGAGGACCGCTGTGGCGATAGCGAGCGGAACGATGACCCCGCGCGTGCGCCGTGGCGCGGCTTCGGCGGGCTCGGAGGGCTGCGACCGAGAGATGCCCTCCCCCGTCGAAGGCGGCGGGTCGCTCGCTCGAGTGGAGGGGGGTGCCGAGCTCGCCTCGGCCGGGCGCGACGGCATGGCGGCGGGATCGGCTGCCGGAGCGAGGGATGCGCTCGATGCGGAGTCGGCTGGCGGCGCCGAGCTCGGTTCGGGTGTCGAGGCCGGGCGGGGCACGCTCGAAGGCGGCGCGGGCGTCGAGGCAGCGCTGGCGCTCTCCGCGGCGCGCACGGAGAGCGGCCCGGAGCTCACCGAGGCGGGGCGCGGCACCGGCGTGGCGGGGCGCGCCGAAGGCGGTGCGGGCGTCGAGGCAGCGCCGGTGCTGTCCGCGGCGCGCACGGAGAGCGGCCCAGGACTCACCGAGGCGGGACGCGGCACCGGCGTGCGGCGGGGCACGGGCGGCGGAGCGCTCTCCGGCCGAGGCGGCGAAGGGCGCACCGAGGTCGGACGCTCGCTCGACACCCGACTCGGAGGGTCCGAAGCGGAGAAGATCGAGCGATCGACCTTCACCGCGCTGCCGGACGACGGCGCCGGCGGCTCGCGACCCGAAATCCCGACGGCGCGGGAGCTCGAGGGGCTCAGCACCGGGGTCGGCACGAGCGACCGATTCGAGTCGCCGAGCGCGCCGGATGGCGGGCGCGGCGCCGACTCGGGGGGTCGAAGGTCCGCGGGAATCGACGGGTCCTTCGGGAGCTTGGGCGACACCAGCGGGCTCGAAGCGTCGTACTCAGCCTCTCCCGCCCACTCCGCATCGATGGAGTCCGTGGCAGGGGCGCTCGAGGGCGCGCGCCAGGGACGCGACGACGTGGGCTCCGAGCTCGAGGGACCGCTGCTCCCCGGCTGACTCGGCGAGCCTGCAGCCGCTCCCGTGCTGGGGGTCGAGGATGCGCTCCCCCGCGATTTGCTTCCGGAACCGGAGTCCGCCGAATCGCGCGAGTCCGCGCCGTCCGCGGTGCCGCCGGGCGTTCCTCGAGTCCGTTCGGCGCTCATGAGTCTCGCGACACCATATGTCTCCTTTTGTCAAAAAAAGCGAGCCTGAACGACTGCTCTCGCGCACGTCGCGCCCGCTCGCCGCCGACCGCCATCATGGGCCGAATGGCGCCCAGGGCAGGTCGAAAGTTCTGGCAACGGCTTCGTGGGTCACTTCGCCGCGATGGATGTTGACGGCGCTCACCAGGTCGCGATTCTCGCGCGTCGCGCCGGCGAGACCTCGGGCGGCGAGGTGGAGCACGTATGGAAGCGTCGCGTTGCAGAGCGCGTACGTGCTCGTTCGCCCGACGGCGCCCGGCATGTTGGTCACGGCGTAGTGCACGACTCCATCGACGACGTAAGTGGGGTCGCCGTGCGTGGTCGGCCGCGTGGTCTCGAAGCAGCCTCCCTGGTCCACCGCGACGTCGACGACGACCGCGCCAGGTTTCATCAGGCGCAGATCGTCGCGGCGCACGAGGTGCGGCGCCCGCGCCCCGCGCACGAGCACGGCGCCGACGACGAGATCGGCCTTCGCGAGCTGATCGAGCACGTTGTGACGATCGCTGAACAGGGTCGTCACGTTCGGCGGCATGACGTCATCGAGGTACCGCAGCCGGTCGAGGTTGGTGTCGAGCACGCAGACCGAGGCCCCGAACCCCGCCGCGATCTTCGCGGCGTTCGAGCCGACGACGCCCCCGCCGAGCACGGTGATGTGCGCGGGCTCTACGCCGGGGACACCCCCGAGGAGGATGCCGCGCCCCTCTTGCGGTCGCTCGAGATACTTCGCGCCTTGCTGGATGCTCATCCGCCCCGCGACTTCACTCATCGGCGTGAGCAAGCGGAGGTGCCCCCGTGCGTCTTGCAGCGTCTCGTAGGCGATCGCGGTCGCCCCGGACGCGAGCATGCCGCGCGTGAGCGCTTCGCTGGCGGCGAAATGAAAATAGGTGAAGACGAGCTGCCCTTCGCGGACGAGCGCGATCTCTGCCGGCTGGGGCTCCTTCACCTTCACCACGAGATCGGCCGCGCCGAAGATCTCGGCGGGATCCTCGACGAGCTCCGCACCGCTCCGCTCGTAGTCCGCATCCCGGATGCCGCTGCCCAGTCCCGCGCTGCGCTGCACGAGGACGCGGTGTCCCGCCCTCTTGAGCTCCTCCACCCCGACTGGGAGCAATCCCACTCGGTACTCGTGCTCCTTGATCTCCTTGGGAACACCGACGATCACGCCCCTCGATCGTAGCAGGGCTCTCGGCGCGCGCAGACACCGGCCCGGGAGCGCCCGACCGGTCGAGGACAGGGGACGCCCGAATTCAGCCCGGATTCTGGACGGACGCCAGAAGTTGCGGGCCGGGACCGACGCGGACCGGGGAGAAAGACTCGTCAGCGCCGTCGGCGAGCGCGGGCGACTCCCAGCACCGTGAGCGTCGACACGGCGACCACCGCCGCCTGGGTCGCACCCACGGGCAGCTCTCCGAGATAGGCGCCGACGTAGCCGAGCGCCGGCGAGAGCCCGCCGATCAGCATGGAGACGGAGAGCGCTCCCACGATGCCGCTCGAGACGGCGAGCCCGGCCGCCGCCGGAAGGACGGAGAACGCGAAGACCGGCAAGGCGCCGAGCGCGCGGGTCGCGACGGACACCTCGAGCGCGACGACCGCCCAGAACGCAATCTCGAGCGCGCGCACGGGGAGCGCATGAACCCGCGCACCCTCCGGGTCGAAGCCGGTGAACGCGAGCGGCCGGTGGAGGAGAGCGAGGAGCCCCAGGGAGAGCGCGGTTCCGGCCGCGACGTTCACGAGGTCGCCGGGTCGCACGAGCACGGCCGAGCCGAACAGGATCGCGGAGACGTCGTGCGCTTCCTGAGCGATGCGCGTTCCGACGAGCACCGCGAGCGCCGACGTCATCACGAAGGCGATGCCGACTCGGGCCTCGCGAGACAGGAGGCGCGCCTCGGTCCCGAGCGCGAGCACGGCGACGGTGATGCACGCGACGAGCGCCCCGCGCACCGGCGGGATCTCGAGGCCTCGATGGCTCGCGGCGTAGAACGCGAGCGCGACGCCGAGCCCGGCGGCTTGCGTGAGCGCTGCCGTAACGAACACCGCGCGACGGAGCACCACGAACACGCCGAGCCCGGCCAGGCCCAGACCGGCCAGCACCCCGCAGGCGATCGGGTCGCGGTAGAGCTCGAGGCGCTCGACGAAATCGGAGAGGCTGGGCGTGCTCTCGTGCGCGTGGGTGTGCTCGTGCTCGTGCTCGTGCTCGCGTTCGTGAGTCGAGGGCGCTCGCTCCTCGCTGGCCCGCGGCGCGGACGGCGAGCCGTGCCCCTCCGCTTCGTCGAGGATGCGGTCGAAAGCGTCGAGCTCGGCGTGGGCAGAGTCAGGCCTCGAGTCAGACTCCATGCGACTCCTCCGGTGCAGGCGCGTCGAACGGCGAGCGCGCCGCGAGCACGGCCTCGGGTGTCCCGCTCACGACGGACTGGGCGTCCAGCACGAGAACGCGATCGGCGTGGGCCCGAACGAGCGCGTGCGCGTGCGTGATCACCACGAGCGCGAGGCCGAGCTCGCGGCGCAGCCGTGCGAGCAGCGCCCATGCCTCTCGCTCGACTGTGGCGTCCATCGCGGAGGTGGGCTCGTCGAGCACGGCGAGGTCCGCCTGCGCGGCGTGGACCCGCGCGAGGAGCACCCGTTGCTTCTGACCCTCCGAAAGCTCGCGGAAGGGCCGGTCCGCGAGAGCTCCGACGCCGGCTTCCTCGAGAGCTCGCTCGAGTCGCTCGCGGTGCTCGAGCCCGCGGCGGCGCAAGAACGACGTGCCGCGCTCGAGCCCGAAGCCCACCACGTCGCGCACGCGGAGCGGGTACGCCGCGTCGAGCTCACGCTGCTGAGCGAGATACGTCCGGCGCACGCCGGGCGGAATCGTCACGCGACCCGCGACGGCCCGCTCGAGGCCGAGCAGTGTCCGCGCCCACGTCGTCTTGCCCGCGCCGTTCCGACCGAGGACGACCCAGAGCTCCCCTCGGCGAATCGTGAGATCGAGGGGCGGCAACAGCGCTCGCCCCGCGCGCCCGACCACGAGCGCCTCGCACGAAACCAGGATCGCTTCCGAGCGTTCGGTCGCGTTCATCGCAGCGCTCCGTGCGCGCAGGGATGCTCCGGCTCTAGACGCCGATCCGTTCGAGTCACCGCGCCCCCGCGAGCGCCTTCACGATTTCGTCCATGAACGCGACGTAGGTCTGCGCCGGAAAGCGCGCGGTGCCCGGGATCCGCACCAGCGTGGCGCCGCTCTTCTTCGCCACGAGCTCCGACGTGTTCGTCGGGTGGTGACGTTCCTGGACGAGCAGGCGCACCTTTCGCTCCTGCGCTCTTCGGATCACTGCCGCCACGTGGCTCGGGCTCGGCGACACTCCCGGCTTGGGCTCGAGGTGGTCCACGACGACGAGGCCCAACCAATCCGCGAGATAGCGGAGCGACCGGTGATAGGTGATCACGGACCGCCCCCGGAGCGAGGCGAGCTGCTCCTCCCAACGCGCGCGCGCGCCGCGCAGCCCGGCGACGAACTGCTTGGTTCGCTCGAGGTATACGGCGTGGCCCGGAGGATCGAGCTCCGCGAGCCGCTTGCCGATGCCGACTGCGACGCGCTCGACAGCGCGGGGATCGAGCATGTAGTGCGGATTGCCCGAAGGATGGAGGTCGCCTTGGGAGCGATCGACCTTCCCGCGAGGCACCTCGAGCAGCGTGACGAGCTCCGAGCACTCGAGGTAGCCGCGGCTGCCCTTCTGGACTTTGCCATTGCGCGAGCCGACCTGCAGGGTCGGAAGCCAGCCCACCTCGAGCTCCGCCCCGACGGCGATGAGCAGCTCCGCGTTGCTGAGCTCGAGCGCGAGGCTCGGCTTGGGGTCCACCCAGTGCGGGTCCTCCGTCGGCGCGCTGAGCGAGCGAACGTGCACGCGATCGCCGCCGATGGCGCTGGCAACGGCCGCGAGATCCGGCGTGGTGGTGACGACCCTGAACGGGGCGGCCGCGGTGTCCCACGCGCCCAAGAGGAGCGCGGTGGCCATGAAAAACACGAGCGCGAAGCGCATCATGAGGTTCTCCTCCCTTCGATCGTTCAGAACGCGTGAGCGCGGTGGGCGCCGATGGCGACCTCCGCCGTCAAGAAGCCTGCCCAGACGGGCTCACCGAACGCAGAGTCGCGCGAGCCCTGCACGCGAAAGCGGGAGTATTCGCTCGGCGCGTAGCTCATCGCGGCGGCGATCCGCGAACGGGTCCGCCGCCACTCGGGATCGAGCGGGTCGGTCGCAACCTCGCCGTCGCGGCCGTAGCTCGGCGAGCCGAGCTCGTACCGGACTCCCACGCCGTAGCGCCGCTCGAAGCGCAGAACGAGCTCGAGGAACGCGTTCGCGTCGTCGAGGACGTCGCCGGGTGTTCGCCGGCGCCGATACAGCCACTCGCCGGTGAGCGTGAGCTCGAGCGACGATCGCTCGGTGATCGGCCGATACTTCAGGTAGAGATCGGCCCCGTACACCTCCGCACGGTTTCCGGCACCCGTCGAGCTCGGGCCGAAGGCGCCGGACAGGCCGAAGGCGAGCGACCAGTCGGAAGAGAGCGGAAAGAACTGCTCGATGGCCGCGACGGCGAGCAGGTCCTCGATGTCCTCGGGGGCGCGCTCGTCATCGCCGAGAAAGCTCCGCGCCGTCTCTTCGCCGCTCGCTTCGGTGACCGCGACCGTGAGCTCGACGAACCACGGCAGCGGCGTGAGATAGGAGAGCTCGACCCCGACGCCTCGCAAGCCTTCGCCTCCGAAGACGCGCCCGAGCGCGAGCGGCTGATCCGCGAAGTGCCAGGCGTGCGGGTGCAGAGCGTTCGTACGACCGAAGCGAGACAAGAACTGACCGAAACGCGCCGAGAGCCGCGCGCCGAGCGCGAGCGTCGTCGCGTACGCTTCTTCGAGCTCGACCCCGGAATGCCCGAAGACGAGGTTGCCGTCGAAGCGGAGCGCGGGATCCACCGCGGCACCGAACGCAAGCTCGAGCCCGAGCAGCTCGAAGCCGGTTCGAGTGGGATCGTGGGCTCCGGTTTGATGATTCTCTTCCTCGGAGAAGAGCGCTCCTGCGAAGGACCCGACCAGGGCGAGATCGGGGTTCATCGAGGGCCGAGCGGGGCTCGGGCCACCGCTCGACCCCGACGGATCGGCAGCCGTGTCGAGCGCGGCGTCGGCCGCGAGGGCTGCCTCGATGTCGGCGAGCTCGGAGCCCGAGGACGCCACGCCCGCTGGCGCCCGCGGCGGAGCGGCTCCGGCATTCGCGGCGAAGAGGAGCACTGCGCCGCATGCGAGCACACCTCGTGGACCGCGACGCTCCGTGCACGATTTCGTGAAGGGAAAGGGAACGCACATTCGAACACCGATGGAGCGCCTCCCGCACGCTTGCGCGCGGCGGAAGGGCCGTCAGGGACCCGCGCGCACCGCTTCCGCCGAAAGGTGGACCGGCACGCGAGAGTCGAGTCTCGCGCCAGAAAACGCCTGAAAAAGTGGAGATCAGGCGGGCGGCGCGAGCTTCGGTGCGAACGCGAGGACTGGGAGGCTCGAGCGCGCGCGCTCGGCCCCGGGAGGCAATGGACGCTGCCGCGCCGCGTGCGGTGCGCGCGTCCGCGCGGGCGCGGCGATTTCCGTCGCGCGTTCCGACGGCGCGGCGAGCACGGAGCAATGCTCGTCGAGGTGAACCGCATGCGACTCGGAGATGGCGGGGAATGCGTCGCGCTCACGGCTCGGCGACGCGGCCTCCGCCTCGTCAGCGTGCTGAAGGTCCCCGTGAACGGCACAAATGACGTGCCGAACCATGGCGTGGTGCACGGCCGGCAGGACGTGCGCGCCCGCGAACAACGCAAACAGCGCGAGCGCTACCGCACGGCCGAGCGCGCGCAAACTCGCGCGATAGGCGGACGTGCGGACAGACCTTCGCATTGGCTCGCGGCTACTGAAGCACACTCACCGCCTCGCGCAAAGGCCGAGTGCCCACCGCTGCCGATTCGATCCGTTCTCGTTGCATGGGCGCCATCCCAATGGACGGACGCTCAGGCGCCTTTCGCAGGGGCGGCGCGGGGCGCCCCTCCCCGCCGAAGGGAATTTAGGTGAATTCGGCGGGGCCCCTCCCCACGCGGGCACTCTGCCCGACACTGTTTTTCCGCATATTCCGGCGCGTTCCTAACCGTTTGTCGCTCTAGCTGTTCGCCGAGGGCTTCACGCGGCGGCGTTTCACGAGCTGGTCGGCCTCGGTCTCCACGATGTCGTCCGTTTCGAGGCTGCGATACCGCGCCTGGCGATACAAGCGATGGTTCGATTCGTCGTAGTAGAACCGAACCTCACGCACGAGGCCGCGGTCTTTCGCCGAGCGGGCTTCGGGAGAGTCCTCGTCTCGCTTCCAAACGCCGACGTCGGGCGGGAGCGGCTCGAGCGTGCCGAGTCGCTCCTCGGACATGCCGGGAACGCTCTGGAGCATGAACCAGAAGTAGATGACCCCGCCAATGGCGGCGACGAGGAGCAAGAAAAAGTAGAACACGGTTCGACGATGAGGCGTGTCTGCCGCTCCAACCTCATTCCGGCGGGGGCGCGGCAGGGGCCCCGACGCCGGCCGCTTCGTTCACGCCGCCGAAATCGGCAGGGAGCGCCTCGGCGCGCGCCACGATCTTCGGAACGGCCTCCGCCGGCACACCCCGGAAGTACACGTCCCAGCCGGGGCGCCGCAGCATGCCGTCGCAGACGGACTGATACCAAGGAGTGATCGGGTTGTTCGGGCGGGATCGCCAGAACAGCTTCGGGAAATCGCGTTGCATCGCGTGCCACAAGTCGGCGCCGATGCCTTCGCCTTGCGCCTCGGGCAACACGGCGAACTTGCTGAGATACGGGGCCTCGGGCTCGTCGTAGACGATGGCAGCGCCGCGATAGGCGGCCTCGTAGTACACGGCGAGCGGTGCCCTGTCGAAGAACTCGGCGACGAGGGGGCGCCCGAAGCTCACCTCGAGCAAGTACTTGAGGCGCGCGACGTCGAGCTCGGCGTACGCCCCGCGGCGCTCGATCGCCGTCCCGGGTTTGATCAGCGTTCCGGCCCCCTTCACGGTGAAGAGCTCTCGCAAGAGGGTCAGCGGCGAGGTGACGCTCACGAGCGGGGAGCTCGAGCCGAGCGCTCCGATCAACGTGTTCGCGCTCTCGACGAGCTCGGTGTCGCGCTTGCCGATGCGCCGTGAAGCGAGCAGCGCCGCGCGATCGGTGCGCAGGTTGATCACCGAGATCCATCCCCCCGAGGTGGCGAGCGTGTGCCCCGAGCCGAGCTCGATGGGACGATCGCCCCGCGCGCGGAGACCGCCCCGGCGCCGAAGCAAGACGACCTTGCGCGTGTCGAGAGCGCGGGCCAGCTCGGCGAGCTCGCGCAGCCGTTCGTCGAGCGTCGAGCCATTCGCGGAGAACGCCAGGATCGGCACCCGCTCGGCGCGGAGCTCCTTGCGGATCGTCTCGGCGAGGCCCTCCTCCCCGATGGCGTGCACGGTCGTCACGAGCCCCACCGACGGCAGCGCGCGCCCGAGCCGCTCGAGGCTCGCGGCCACCGACTCCGGGTCGAACAGCCCGAGGACGAGCGGCGCGAAGAGGTCGAGCTCCGCGAGCAAACGGAGCTGCTCCACGAGGGCACCGGCGCCGTAGCGGACCACGGGGCCGCCGGGAGCAATCAGCGCGAAGCTCTCTTTGGGGAGCTGGTGAAAGAGGCGGAGGTAGAGCTCGGCTTCGGAGCGACGCCCCACGCTCTCGAGGAAAGTGAGCACCACCTCGGCGGCGCTCGGTGGCCCGGCCTGTGCTGCCACGTTCGTTTACTGGATCGTCTCGGCGACGAAGTCTGCGAGCGCCTGGCTCGGCGCCCGCGTCACCCCGTCCGGCAAGCGGCGCAGGTACCAGCGTACGGTCCAGGTCGAGCTGCCTTGCGCGGGGATCGACAGGTACGCCCCCTGATTTTCCACCTCGATGTACGGAGAGCCTTCGGACGGCGTCGCCGAGGTCGAATAGATCTCGAGCTCGGCCTCGCTCGGCGCGAACTGCCCCATCGCGACATCCGGAAACGTCTTCACGAGCAAGAGATCGTCGGGGGTGACGTGGGCAATCCACCCCTTTCCGTCGCTGAACGACTTGCCCTCCGGCGTGCTCGCCGTGGGCTGGAACCAGTAGCAGCCGGCCATGCTCGTCACGGTCACCGGCGGCAGCCCGCCCTCCGCACCGAACGGCGCCGTATCCGAGGCGAAGAACGTGAGCCCACCCGGCGCGACGCGCGTGATCTCCCACGGTGCGAGCTGCTTCGCCGAGCTCCCGCCGTTGTTGATCGTGTACTCGACGACGATCGCGTTCTTCTCGAAGTCCGGCGAGAACTTCTTCGTGACGCTCACCTGATCGATCACCGTCCCGGTTCCGGTCACGGCGGGCCCGATGACGGAGAAGCTCGTGTCCTCCGCCATGAGCGTGTGGGCGTCCGAGTCGATGGCCGTGGGCGGCGGCCAACCCCAGTCGCTCTGCGGGCTCGTCCAGAACGTGGAGCCGTAGTTGTTGGGGTGAACGTTCGACCCGGCGAGCACTTCGGTCGTCCCGAGCCGCACCGAGGTGATACGCCCGGCGACCGCCGGCGTGACCTCGAAGAACACCTCGCCGAACTCGAGGACGGCCTTGCCGCCGCGCTCGATGGGCCCGCTCAGCATCGTCGTCCCGCTTCCCGAGGATCCCGCGTCACCGGAGCCACCTTGACCTGCCGTTCCGCCGTCGCCCGCCGTGCCTCCATCACCGGAGCCACCTTGACCTGCCGTTCCGCCGTCGCCCGCGGTGCCTCCAACACCGGCGCCACCGCCCGTCGAACCGCCTGTGCCGACTCCGGAAGCGCCCGCTCCGCCGCTCACGCCACCCGAAGCCGCGCCGCCGCTTCCCGAGCTGCCACCGCTCGACGCACCGCCGCTCGGGCTGCCGCCGCTCGGGGCCGTTCCCCCGGAAGCGCCACCGCTCGCTGCGGGAGCTCCACCGCTCGAACGGCCGTTCCTCCCCGAGCCGTCGTCGGAGCCCTGGCCACCACAAGCAAGCACCGCGAGCGCGATCGACACGAGTCCAGCCGACACGAAGACCTGTCGCATCCGCGGGCTCTGCATGCGCCCCCGAGTACCATCCAGCTTTCCGGGCCGCAAGCCGGCAATTGCCGTCGTTCCCCGGTCGGAGTCGGGCTAAAGATGCGACACGATGATGCCTTTGCCCAAGCCCACCCGCATCGGCTCGTTCCGCCGCCCGCGTGCTCCGCTGCCGGCGGCTCTCCTTCTCCTCACCGCGTCGGCCGCCGCGCAGAGCGCCGATGATCCGGAGTCGCTCCTCCGCCGCTACCCGTTCGACCCCGCTTGCCCCTGGGGTCGGATCAGCGACGGCAAAGGAATGGTCGTGCGGTGCATCAGCGAAGGAGAGGCGCGCACGCTCGCGGGTGCGGCGCTCATGGAAAAGGGCAGCCCCGCTGCCACGACGGAGACCCCAGGGCGTGCTCCCGAGCCTCCCGGCAAGGACGCCGCGCGCGAGGCCGGCATCGAGGTGACCGTGGGCCCCGTGGTGCCGGACGAAGGCGGCCAGGGAGACTTCAGCAACGAGCGGCTCGCGCAGCCGAAGGCCCGCTACGTGCAGTGCGTCCTCGATCACGGCGGCATGCAACGCCCGACGGGCGAGGTACAGGTCCGTTTCCTGGTGCGCCCCAAGGGTGTCGCCGAGGGCGTCAGCGTGAGCAAACGCGTCGGCGTGAGCCAGGAAGCAGCGCACTGCGTGGCCCAGATCGTCGATCGGCGGCGGGTGGGCCTGCCCGATGCACCGCTCGTGGGCGCGACGGTCACCGTCCGCTTCGACAGGGCGGCCAAGTGACGCTCGAGGCCGGCGTCGCCCCGCGCACCGCTCCGTCCCGGCCGACCTACGCCGAGCGGGCGCAGACGTGGGAGTCGGAGGCGGCGCGCCAGGCCGCGCGCTCGCGCCTGGTCTCGAACTTGCGCGGGCTCTCCTTCGCCGTCGCGACGATCTCCCTCGTCGCGCTGCTCGCGGGAGGGCCCGCGAGCCTCTGCGTGCCGCTCGCGCTCGTGGGGCTCGGGGCGTTCGTCGGGCTCGTCGTGATGCACGCGCGCGTGCTCGATGCGCAGGACCTCGCCGAGCGCTGGGTAGACGTGAACCGTGCGGCGCTCGCGCGATCGAGCCACGATTTCGCGAGCGTGCCCGACACCGGCGAGGGGCTCGCGCCGCCGGATCATCCGTACGCGCTCGATCTCGACCTGTTCGGGCGGGCGTCGCTCTTCCAGCGGCTCAACGTCGCGCGCACGCGCGTGGGCCGCGAGCGGCTCGCCGAGCTGTTGCTCGAGCCAGCATCCGCCGAAGAGGTCCGCGTGCGGCAGCGGACCGTCCGCGCGCTCGCCGCCGACCTCGACCTGCGCCAACGCTTCGAGGCCCATGCGCTCGGCGTCACCGGAGCGAAGCCCGGAACCACACGCGTGCGGAGCGCCCCCAACCCGGAGCTGCTCTTCAAATGGGCCGAGTCCGAGCCGGCGCTCATCCACGACGCGGTGAGCGTTTGGTGCTCGCGCATCCTTCCCCCGTTCACCCTCGCCTCCCTCGTCGGCTACTTCGCGTTCGGTACGACCGGCATCGCGCCGCTCGTCGGGCTCGCCGCGCAGGCCATCGTGCTCGTGCGCACGGCGCGCGAGACGTCGCTCACCTTCTCCGCCGTGTCGGCGAGCGAGGGCGCGTTCCTTCGGTACGGAACGCTGCTCGAGCTCATCGAGACCCTCGACACGACCGATCCGCTCCTCGCCGGCCTGAGGGAGCGCCTCCGCACGTCCCAGGGCATGCCGTCGGCGACCATGCAGCGCTTCCGCACGCTCGTGGGCTGGTTCGATCTCCGCCACAACGGCCTCGTTCACCCGTTCGCGAACCTGCTCTTGCTCTGGGACATCCACTGCACGCTCGCGCTCGAGCGGTGGCAGCTCCGCGCGGGCAAGCGCCTGCGCGAGTGGTTCGACGTCATCGGCTGGTTCGAAGCGCTCTCCTCGCTCGCGAGCTTCGCGGGAGACGAGCCGGGCGCGACCTTCCCCGAGCTCGTCACGGAGACGTCGTTTCACGCCGAAGGGCTCGCTCATCCGCTGCTCGATCCGCAGAAGCGGGTCGCGAACGACGTCGTGCTGCCGACCGAGGGCTCGGCGCTGCTCGTGACGGGCTCCAACATGTCCGGCAAGAGCACCCTGCTCCGCGCGATCGGGATCTCGACGGTGCTCGCGCTCGCCGGCGCGCCGGTCGTCGCGCGACGCCTTCGCCTCTCGCAGCTCTCCGTGCAGACGAGCATCCTCGTCGCCGACTCGCTCGAGCGCGGCGTGAGCCACTTCTTCGCGGAGATCACGAAGCTCAAGCGCGTCGTCGACGCCAGCGCACGGGGTCAACCGGTGCTCTTCCTCCTCGACGAGATCCTGCACGGGACGAACTCGCGGGAGCGGCAGATCGGAGCGCGCTGGGTGCTCGCGGAGCTCCTGCGGCGCGGCGCCCTCGGCGCCGTGTCCACGCACGACGAGGAGCTCTGCCGCCTCCCGCCCGAGCTCATGGCGCACGTGCGGCTCGTCCACCTGCGCGAGAGCGTGACGGACGGGAAGATGAGCTTCGACTACAAGGTGTATCCAGGTCCGGTCACGTCGGGGAACGCCCTCCGCCTCATGCGGAGCGTCGGGCTGGACGTGCCGGTCGACTGACGAAACGTCACTCCCGGAGGCCGAGGAGCCTCCCCCGCGGGGCTGGCGGCTCGGGGGCCTCATTGCCCGGCTCGGCAAAGGGCTTGTCGGAGCCGGCGTTGCGCGTGGAGACCACCCCGAAGGGAGCGCACCCACACCCGGAGGGAGGGGACCACCGCCAAAAAACCCGAGATTTTCGGGACGTTAGGTTCCAGGCTAGGTTAAAGTATTTCGGTCGGAGGAATTTGAGAACCTGAGCCCCGGATCCGTTTTCGAATGCATTGCTCCGTGTTAGGGGCTCCCGTTCCTTCACGGTCGTCCCGCACGTCTGGGCAGTCGCTTCGTCAAGGCGACTGCGACACCAAGGCCCGGTGAGGCCCGTCCGGGTGGGCTCCCTCCCGGGCCGTTCCCAGAATGACAGGGACCAGGTCAGGGCTTCTTGAGCGAACAGGACGAGAAAACCCGAGTCACGCAAGTGGTTCAGGCGCCACCGCCCGAGACCGGGCGAGGCACTGACTGCCTGGTCGTGATCTACGCGCTGCCGGAGAGCGCCATGCTCGGCAAGCGCTTCGTCCTCGACAGGAGCCCGCTGCGCGTCGGTCGCGGCGCGGACAACCACATCGTCCTCGAAGGCGACAGCGTTTCGCGCCGCCACGCGCACTTCGAGCTCCGCGACGACGCCTGGTACGTGGTCGACGACGGCTCGACGAACGGCACCTACCTGAACGAAGAGCAGATTCAGAACGAGAGCGTCCTCTCCAACAACGATCGCATCAAGATCGGCCCCACGATCCTCAAGTTCCTCTCCGGGCTCGACGCGGAGGCCAAGTACCACGAGGAAATCTATCGGATGACCATCGTGGACGGCCTGACGCAGATCCACAACAAGCGCTACCTGTTCGAGGCGCTCGAGAAGGAGCTGATCCGCGCCCGGCGCTACGAGCGCGAGCTCAGCCTGATCATCTTCGACATCGACTTCTTCAAGCGCATCAACGACCAGTACGGACACCTCGCCGGGGATCACGTGCTCCGCGAGCTCGCCCGGGTGGTGCAGGACCGCATCCGCCGCGACGAGGTGTTCGCGCGCTACGGCGGGGAAGAGTTCGTGATCGTGGTGCCCGAGACGGGGCTCGGGGGCGCGCGGGCGCTCGCCGACGATCTGCGCGAGCGCGTCGCGACGCACGCCTTCGTCTTCCAGGGCGAGCGCATCCCGGTCACGATCAGCATCGGGTGCGCGCAGCTCTCCAAGGAGGATCGGGCGGCGACCGAGCTCATCCAGCGCGCGGACGAGAAGCTCTACGAGGCCAAGCGCGGGGGCAGAAACCGGGTCTCGTCCTGACGCGACGGGGCGCCGTCCCGCCAGGTTGACCCGGCGAAAACTTCGCCAAAGCTTCCCGCCGTGACCCCGTCCTCTCCGACTCCGGCGTTCGGCATGCCGGGCCAGGAGGTGCCGCTGCTCCGCTCGCGCCCCCCCGGCCCGAACTCGCGCACGTTCCTCCTCCGTCATGCCGAGGTGGCGGCGCCGATGGGCCCCATGCCGAATCCCGAGCACTCGCCCGCTCGTGCCGCGGCCGAGGCGGGCACGATCGTGTACGCCCGCGGCGAGGGCGTGAACGTGATCGACGTGGACGAGAACCGCTACGTCGACCTCGCCGGCACGTTCGGCGGCCTCCTGCTCGGGCACCGGCACCCCGCGGTGGTCCGCGCGCTCACGCTGCAGGCGGAGCGGCTCTTCTCGGCGCTCGGCGACGTGCACCCGAGCGACGCGAAGATCGCCCTCACCGAGCGCCTGGCGCGGCTCTATCCCGGCGGCGCTGCGCAGGTCATCCTCGCCCAGTCCGGCTCGGACGCGGTGAGCGCCGCGCTGAAGACGGCCGTGCTCGCCACCGGTCGCCCCGGCGTGCTCGCGTTCGGCGGCGCCTATCACGGCCTCGGCTACGGCCCGCTCGCGGCGTGCGGATTGCGCGCGAGCTATCGGGAGCCCTTCGCGGCGCAGCTCGGCGGCCACGTCCGCTTCATCGACTACCCGGGCGATCCGGTCGCGGAGGAGCGCGCGCTCGACGCCGTTCGGCGTGAGCTCGCTCAGGGCACGGTGGGCGCCGTTTTGGTCGAGCCGATCCTCGGACGCGGGGGCGTCGTCGTTCCACCCCCCGGGTTTCTCCCGGAGCTCGCGCGCGCCACGCGCGAAGCGGGCGCCCTGCTTGTCGCCGACGAGATTTGGACGGGCCTCGGTCGAGCAGGGGCCCTGCTCCGCTCGGCCTCCGTGCTCCCGGATCTCGTCTGTCTGGGGAAGGGACTCGGCGGCGGGCTCCCCGTGAGCGCCGTGCTCGGAAAGAAGGACGTGATGGCGAGCTGGCGGCGCCCCGCCGAGGTCGTTCACACGTCGACGTTCGCGGGCGCGCCGCTCGCGGACGCAACGGCGCTCGCGACGCTCGACGTGCTGTCGCGCGAGCGGCTCCCCGAGCGGGCCGCCGTCGTCGGCGCGCGCTTCGTCGAACGGCTCGAGCGCGCGCTCGCCCACCATCCCTCGGGGACGACCGTGCGCGGCGCCGGCCTCATGGTGGGCCTCGACCTCGGAGGGAAAGCGGGCGCCGGAGCCCGCCTGATGCGCGCCCTGCTCGCGCGCGGCTACATCACCTCGACGGGCGGCGGGCGGCGCGAGGTGCTCGTGCTCACGCCGCCGCTGGTCATCGCCGAGGAGCTGCTCGACGCGTTCGTGGGCGCCCTCGTTCCCGCTCTCGACGAGGCGCTCTCGTGAGCGCGCTCTCGGCTTCCGACGCGCTGCACGCGCGTGTGCGCGCTTTCGCCCGGAGCGGCGGCGCTTCCGAAGCGTTCGCGGATCTCGCGCTCGCCATCGCGCGCTTTCAGGCCGAGCACGTGCCGGGGTTCGCGCGGCTCGTGGCGCTCGATGGGAGCACCCTCGACACCGTGGCCTCGATCCCCGCGGTGCCGACGGACGCGTTCCGACTGACGCGCGTCGCCGCGCATCCGCCAGAGCTCGACACCGTGCGCTTCGAAACGAGCGGCACCACCGCGAGCGAGCGCGGCGTGCACGTGATGCGCACGACCGAGACGTACGCGGAGCTCGCCCTCTTGGGTGGCGAAGCGGCGCTGCTCGCGGGGCGGTCGCGCACCATCGTTGC
>CAYYWA010000008.1:29756-47857 GCA_964475255.1 uncultured Sorangium sp. | reverse complement strand
TCCAAAGGCGCTGTGTCTACCGTTTCCACCACTGGGGCGCCGGGGCATGGTGGGGGGGCCCCGCCCCCCCACCACCCCCCCCCCGCCCCCCCCCCCCCAGTGCGTCGCGGCCGGGTCGTCATCACCTCGGTCCCGGAGCTGCCGCGCGTGCCCACGTTTCGCGGACGCACGCCGACGCGGCTCGCTTTCGGGACGAGCGGGCTCCGCGGTCTCGTCTCCGACATCACGGATCTCGAGGCCTACGTCAACACGCGCGGGTTCCTCGACTACCTCGTCGAGATCGAGGACGCGCGCCCCGGGATGCCGGTCGCCATCGGCTCGGATCTCAGACCGAGCAGCGATCGCATCGCCCTCGCCGTGGCCCGCGCCGCGCGCGACGCGGGGTTCGAGGTGATCCACTGCGGCAAGCTGCCGAGCCCCGCGCTCACCTATTTCGCGCTCCGAGAGGGGTGCCCGAGCATCATGGTGACGGGCAGTCACATCCCGTTCGATCGGAACGGCATCAAGTTCAACGCGAGCCGCGGCGAGCTCTTGAAATCCGACGAGGCGCCGGTGCTCGCCGCGGTCGAGCGGGTGCGCCGCGCCGAGTCGGCCCGCCCGGCGAACGCCTCCCTCTTCACGGACGCCGGCATGCTCCGCGGGGAAGCGCGTGAGCCGCTGCCTCCCGAGACCAACGCGGCGCGCGAGGCGTACGTGCGTCGCTTCCTCGATTACTTCCCGACCGACGCGCTCGCAGGCCTGTCGATCCTCGTCTACGAGCACTCGGCGGTGGGCCGCGAGCTGCTCGCCGAAATCCTCGAGCGCCTCGGCGCTCGGGTGGTCCGGGGCGGGCGCACGCCGCACTTCGTGGCCATCGACACGGAGGCCGTCTCCGACGCGATGGTGGCCGAGATCCAGGCGCTCGCCGAGAGCGCGCGCGCGGAGCACGGGGCGCTCGACGCCCTCGTCTCCACGGACGGCGACAGCGATCGCCCGCTCGTCTTCGGCATCGACGGCGAAGGCGCGGTCCATTTCCTCCCGGGCGACGTGCTCGGCATGCTCGTGGCCGAAGCGCTCGACGCCGACGGCATCGCGGTCCCGATCAGTGCTACCGACGCCATCGAGCTCCATTTCCCGCGCGCGCGGGTCGAGGTGGTGCGCACGCGGATCGGCTCGCCTTGGGTCGTCGCGGCGATGCAAGCGCTGGCCCGAAAGCGCGTCGTGGGGTGGGAAGCCAACGGTGGCTTCCTCGTCGGCTCGCGGCTCGAGGGCTCCGGGCGCACGCTCGAAGCGCTCGCCACGCGCGACGCCGTTCTGCCCATCGTCACGGTGCTCGCCGAGGCGAAGACCCGAGGCGTGCGGGTCCACGAGCTCGCGCAGCGCCTGCCGCGGCGCTTCGGCAACGCCGGGCTCGTCGACGGCGTGCCGGCCGCCCTCGGGCGCGCGATCGCCGCGCGCTTTTCGCCGAACGCTCCGGAGGTGCTCGCGGCAACGTTCGCGGAGAGCTCCGTCTCGCTCGAGCGTGCGGGGGAGCCGCCGAGCGAGGCCGAGCCGGAGCTCTCGGCGCGGCTCACGCGCATCCGCGACGAGCTCGCGACGCTCTTCGGCTACGGCGCGGTCGAGCGCATCGACTTCCTGGACGGCATCCGGGTCCGCTTCTCGAGCGGCGACGTCGCGCACGTCCGTCCCTCCGGCAATGCCCCGCAGCTGCGACTCTACGCCCTCGCCTCCACGCCGGAGCGCGCGCGGGAGATCGTGGCCGAGGGACTGCGGGAGCCCGAAGGAGCGCTCGCTCGGCTGCTCGCGCGCGCTCGGGACGACGCGTTCGCGGCGCAGATTCGCGAGAACATCGCCGCGACGACAGCGCTCTTCGAGACGGGCAACCCGCCCGCGCTCGTCGGCACCGTCGCGGGCTCCGCGGCGGCCCAGCGTTTCTGGAAGCGCGCGCTCGACACCGCGCGGAGCGAGCTGCGCGCGCAGCACACGCTCTCGCTCCACGAAGACCTCCCCGTGAATCAGGCGTTCGGGCTCCTCCTGCTATGGCAGCGCGTTCGCGAGCACGTGCGCCCGGGTGAGGGGGCCTTGCTCGCCTTCGTGTTCGGCGAGGGGACGCGCTCCACGCCGTTCACGGAGACGGACAACGGCCAGAAACCCGCGATGGCCTCGTTCGTCTCGCTCCCGACGAGCGACGGGCGCCGCTCCTTGCCGATGGTGGAGCTCGCGCTCCGCTACTTCGCGCCGGTCGAGAGCTTTTTGCGTCGGTCCGGCTTCGAGGGCATCGTCGTCAAATGGGGCGACGAGGTGCAAATCGCCGCGCGCGACTTGTCGGGCAGCGATGCGTTCTACGCCGACGCCGACGTCGTGCGGTTCGTCTCGATGCGGCCCATCGGCGAGCGCGAAGCGCTCCACAAGGACTGGGTGGGCGTGGACACCGAGCGTCGCATCACGGCGTTCATCCCGAGGCGACCGCTCGCGGAAATGGAGGCGCTCGCCGACCGCGGGCTGATCGAGCGCCGCGGGAGCGAGCTTTGGGGTGGCGTGAACCTCGGCTCGATCGCGCTCTCCCGCGCGCTGCTCGACGCCTTGCTCGAGGAGTTCGCGAGCGACGTCATGGACCCCGGAGCGGATCGGCGCACCCGACCCGACCTCGACCCGCAGTTCTTCACGGCCCTCGTCACCGCGGCGATGCCGGATCCCGGCGAGCGCGCGCGGGTGTGGGCGGAGACCGTCCGCGACGTCCCCGCGCTCTCCGCGCTCGAGCAGCAGCAGCCGGACCTGTTCGCTCGGCTCTGTCGCGTCGTCGACCGGTTCGCGGCGCAGCACGGCCGTGCACCGCGCCTGGTCGCGCTCGACCTCGGCGAGCCGTATTGGGGCGACATCGGCCAGCACCGGGAGATTTTCGACTTTTACACCTCGCTCGCCAAAGACGACGCCCGCGGAGACATCGCCCGCGCGCTCGCCGGGATCGACGTCGCCCCCGACGCGGACGGCAATCGCCTCGTCCGTTCGAGCATCGGCCGAGCGCGCGTGCGGCGCTCCGTGCTCGTCGATTGCACCGTCGAGGACGGCGTCATCGAAGACTCCGTGCTCATCGGCACGCGCGCGGGCGTCGTCCAGGCCCGACACGCGTTCGACGTTCAGAGCGTCGCCCCGGCGCTCACGCTCGGCGAACGCGCCGGAAGCTACAAGGTGGTTTCGGAAGCGCCCGTCACCGCCGACGCGCTCGAGCGCGTGACGACCCTCTTCCTCCCGGAGCGCGCCGTTCTCGTGCGCGTCCGCGAAGACACGGACCTGCGCGATCGCGCGGCGAACTACGATCGCCCGATCCTCGGCAATCCGATCTCGTTCCGCGACGCCCACCGGATCCTCTCGGAGCTCGATCCCGACGTCCTCGAAGCCCGGAGAAGCGCGGAAATCCGCGTCGTCTTGGCACGCCGCTTGCGACCCGAGCCCGGAGGCTCCTGATGACCATTCCGCACTTCGGCTCAGCGCTCGCGCTGGCAGCCGTGTTCGCGCTCGGCGCGTGCCGCGGCAACGACCCGGACGTTCAGAGCCCGGAGAGTGTGCCGGGCTCCGCTCCGCGCGACGATTCCATGGTGGACGACATCGGCAACGCACCCGGCGGGCAGGGTGAAGAGACGCCGCCTTCCGACGTGGATCCCGGAGGCGCGCCGCTCGACCCGACCACCGCTCCGGATCCCCCCGAGTCGGAGCCCCCCGTGGACCCGAACGACGCGGGGCCGCCGCCCTGAGCCGAGCTCGGCGCGCCGCTCTCACGCCAGCCGGAATTTTGGGCCGAGCGCGGCTCAGCGCACGGTCCGGAGCCGGCGAGCCCGCTTTCGCGTGAGCGTGTCGATGGGCTTCGGGCACTGCGCGCGGAGACCGCAGCCCGCGCACTCGCGTCCCGACCAGATGTCGTCGAAGCGGCGCTGCGCCTGATCGAGCAGCACGTCGTCCTCCGTGGCGATGCCGATCTCGAAGTTGCGTCGGCGATCGCCGCGCGCGCCGAGACCCGCGCCCGTGAAGTTGGCGCTGCCGAGGTAGAGATACGCGCCATCGACGGCGATGAGCTTCAGGTGCGTGCGCGGGCACTCGCGCATCTCGAAGAGCGGCGGCTCGAGCGTCCGCGTCGCGGCGAGCGCGCTCTGGAACGCTCTGGACGGGGGCCGCGCGTGGAGGATCCGGATCTCCACGCCGCGCCGCACGAGCTCGACGAAGCGCTCCGTGATCGAGAGATAGCGACCGCGCGCCCGGGCGACGGAGCCGATCGGCGCCTCCACGCGGACGTCCTTCACGTTGGCGGTGCCGATCCAGAGCGAGACGCGCGCCCGGCCGAGCGCGCGTTGAACGACGTCGTCGTAGTGGGCCCGATCGACGATGAGGTCGACGAGCGCGCGCCGGCGCCGGACGCTGTCGGCGAGGGTCATCGTCGCCGAGTGTCCCAGAGAACCCGGCGCCTGTCTCGCTCGCTGCCCGCTCTCCGGTCCCGAAGCGCGTCAGCACCCCGTGTCGAGCTCGACGAGGACGCCGTCATCGCCGGCAAGCACGATCCGGTCGTCGACGCGCTCTCCGTCGCGCCGGTACTCCGTGGCCACGACGATTTTGCCGCGGCACTCGTTCTCCTCGAAGAGCAGCTGCGCCGGGCGGTGCCCGAGGTTCAACGCGACCAGGAACGCCTTGCCGCGCGCCTCGCGGCGGTACGCGAGCACCTCCTCCGACTCGGTGACCACGGGCGTGTACCCGCCGATCACGAGCGCCGGCTCGCGCCGTCGGAGCTGGATGAGGCGGCGATAGAGCGACAGCATCGAGCCCGGGTCGTCGCGCTCCGCCTCGACGTTGAGGTGTTTGTAGTCGATCCCGAACGGCAGCCAGGGCGTGCCGCGGGTGAACCCCGCGCCCGGTCCCGGCGACCACTGCATCGGCGTACGCTCGGGGTCGCGCCCGAGCCGGAGCCCCGGCAGGTTCTTCTCCTGCTGATCGCGCACGACCTCTGGCGGGATCACGGAGTCGCGCATGCCGATCTCGTCGCCATAGTAGAGCGTGGGGGTGCCGCGCAGCGTCAGGATCAAGAGGGCGGCGTTCCGCGCCTGGAGCGGGCCGATTCGACTCGCGATGCGCGAGTTGTCGTGGTTGCCGAGCACCCAGTTCGGCCACGCGTAGTCCGGGAGCGCGCCCTCGTACTCGCTGATGGACGCCGCGATCCTGCGAGCGTCCCAGGGCAGATTGATGAGCTCGAAATTCAGCGGGATGTGCGCGCCGCGACCGTCGTCGCCGTAGTAAGCGACGAGCTGCCGAATCGGCAGGTAGATCTCGCCGATGAGGACGCGCTCTCCGTAAGCATCCACCAACGAGCGCATTTCGTGGACCACCTCGTGGACCTCGGGCTGATCCGTCGAGTAGGCGGGGATCAGCGCGTTGTAGGGCGGCTGCCCGGGGCCGGGGACGTAGTCGGGGTTCGGTGGATTGTCGCGCAGGTGCGCGTCCTTGATGAGGTGCCACATCACGTCGACCCGAAAGCCGTCCGCGCCGCGGTCGAGCCAGAAGCGCATCGCGCCGTACATTGCACGGCGGACCTCGGGGTTCCGCCAGTTCAAGTCGGGCTGCTGCTTCAAGAACGCGTGATAGTAGTATTGTTTCGTTCCCTCGTCCCACTCCCACGCGCTGCCGCCGAACACGCTGAGCCAGTTGTTCGGCGGCGCCCCGTGCTCCTTGCCGTCGTGCCAAAGGTACCAGTCGCGTTTCGGGTTGTCGCGCGACGAGCGGGACTCGACGAACCACGGGTGCTGATCCGAGGTGTGATTCGGCACGAAATCCAAGATCACGCGCAGGCCGCGCGCGTGCGCCGTCTCGATCAGCGTGTCCATGTCCCGAATGCTCCCGAACACGGGATCGATGTCGCAATAGTCGCTGACGTCGTAGCCGAAGTCCGCCATCGGCGACGGATACACGGGAGAAATCCAGACCGCGTCGACTCCGAGCCACACGAGGTAGTCGAGCCGTTCGATGATCCCGGCGAGGTCGCCCACTCCATCGTCGTTCTGGTCCATGAAGGAGCGGGGGTAGATTTGATAGATGATGCCGCGCTGCCACCAGGGATGCTTCTCCATGACTGTCCTCGCTCAGCGGTGTGTCTCCCGTCGATCGCCTGCCCTCACCTGCCTCCCCCTCCCCGCGCCCGTTCGCTCACGGCATGAAGCACCGTCGTCGAGCGACCGGGAAACTCGAAGATCCCGTCCTGCCACGGCTCGCCGTAGCCGAGCCCTCCATAGCGCGGGTGCTCGCTCGACCAGAGCACCTGCCACTCCGTGCCCGCCGGAGGCGCGAGCAGCGGTTCCGGCGCGGGGCGGAGCTCGAGATCTTGCCCGAGGTTCGTGACGAGCAGCCGATCCCCGGCGCTGCACACGAACCTCAAGAGCAGGCACTCCGGGCCCAGCACCGAGCCGTGCACGAGATCGGCGCGCTGCTGGGCGAAGGCCGGGTCCGTGCGCCGGAGCGCGAGCAGCTCGCGGTGGAGATCGTAGATCTCGCGGTGCGTCTCGCGCTCGGTGAAGTCGAGCTTGCACCGCTCGAACGTGTGGGGGTCGGAGGAGCGCTCGAGGCGATCCGAGGCGTCGCGCATCGCGATCGACGGAAACTGCTCGAGGAACTTCTTGCGGCTCTCGTCGACGAGCCGCGCGAGCTCCGGCGGGTGATCCGCGAAGTAGAGGAACGGCGCCGACGCGGCGAACTCCTGACCTTGGAACAACATGGGCGTGGGCGGAGCGAGCAGGAACAGCGCCGTCATGGCCCGCAAGAGCGCCGGGCTCGTCAGGCGATCGATGCGCGCGCCGGCGAGTGAGTTGGCGATCTGATCGTGGTTCTGGATGTAGGTCACGTAGCTCGTGGCCTCGAGATCCAGCGCGGCGTGTCCACGGCGCCTGCCTTGCCAGAAGTAGTGCTGGCCCTGGTAGAGGTAACCCCACTTGAGCGCGGAGATCAGCTCTTGTGGCGACCCGCGGTACTCCGAGTAGTACGCCTCGTGACGGCCGGTGAGCGCGACCATCGCCGTGTGGTGGAAATCGTCGTTCCACAGCGCGTCGCAGCCGTACCCTCCGCGCTCGAGCGGTCGCGCGAGCTCCGCGTGCTGCGGCTCGTTCTCCGCCACGATGAAGAGGCTCGCCCCGCGCGCCCTCCCCGCCTCGCGAGCCGCGCGCGTGATCTCGGCGAGCACGTGCGGCCGGGTGGCGTCGTACACGCACTGGGTGGCGTCGAGCCGCAAGCCATCGAAGTGATACTCCGTGATCCAGTGGCGCGCGTTCTCGATGAAGAACTCGCGCACGGGCGCGCTGTTCGGTCCATCGAAGTTGAGCGGCTCTCCCCACTCGGTCCGATAGCGATCCGTGAAATAATCCTTGGAGAAGCGCTTGAGGTAGTTCCCGTCGGGGCCGAGGTGGTTGTAGACGACGTCCAGGATCACCCCGATCCCGTGGCGATGCGCTTCGTCCACGAAGCGGCGCAGGTCGTCCGGGCGCCCGTAGAGGCGCGTGGGGGCGAAGAGATCGACGCCGTCGTAGCCCCACCCGAAGCGCCCAGCGAACTCGCACACGGGCATCAGCTCGACGATCGTGATCCCGAGTTTGCGGAGCTCTCCGAGCTGTTCGGTGGCGGCGCGGTAGGTCCCTTCCCGCGTGAAGGTTCCGACGTGAAGCTCGTAGATCACGTGCCCCGCCTTGCCGAGGCCGGGAAACGTGGCGTCGGTCCAGGGGAAGCTCGACGGGTCGATGACCTCCGACGGACCGTGAGGCCCTTCGGGCTGAAACCGCGAGGCGGGATCGGGATAGAGCGCGTCGGCTCCGTCCAACCGAAAGCCGTAGAGGTCTCCGACGCCGAGGAACGGCACCACGCCCGAGTAGTAGCCGTTCGCCTCGGGCTCCAGCGCGTGGGCCTCCGTTCCCTTCCCGCTCGTGCACCGCACCACGTCGACGCGGCTCGCCTCGGGCGCCCAGATCCGCACCGAGCAACCGCCCTCCGGCAGCGGCTCCGCACCGATCGCCATGCGACGTCCTCTCGACTGCTCGGGATGCTGGGCGCTCATGAGTGGACCCGCTCGAGATGCTCATAGCCGACTCGATGGCAGACGGAACGTGGCAAATTGGCGAGTTCGTTGCGTGCAGAGCTCCTCGACACCGAGCGCGCTTTCGCCCCGGGGTGAGGCAATCCGGCGCGGTCCGGCGCGAGAAAGCACGAACACCGCTCGACGCGGGCACGACGGAGCAGGAACACTGCTCGACGAGGGCACGACCATTGCAGCTCCACATGCATTCAATGCAGCTCAAGAAACTCGAAGACCAGGTCATCGTCATCACGGGCGCGTCGAGCGGCGTCGGGCTCGCCACGGCGCGCATGGCCGCCGAGCGCGGAGCCAAGGTCGTGCTGGGCGCCCGCAGTGAAGACGGGCTCCGCAAAGCGATGAGCGACATCGAGCAGAGCGGCGGCAAAGGCAGCTCCTTCGTGCTCGACGTCGCCGACGAAGCCGCGGTCACGGCCCTCGCCGCTCACGCGGCGCACACGTTCGGCCGCATCGACACCTGGATCAACAACGCGGCGGTCGGCATCTACGGCCGTCTCGAGGATCTCTCGATTTCCGACATGCGCCGGGTCATGGAGGTGGATTTCTGGGGCGCCGTGTACGGGTGCCGGGCCGCGATCCCCCACCTCCGGCGCGCGGGCGGCGGAGCCTTGATCACCGTCGGCAGCATCGCCTCGGACGTCGCGATGCCGCTGCTCGGCATGTACTCCGCCGCCAAGCACGCGGTGCGCGCGTTCATCGACGCGCTGCGCATCGAGCTCGAGAAGGAGCGCGCCCCGATTGCGGTGACCCTCGTGAAGCCGGGCTCGCTCGATACGCCGTTCTTCGAGCACGCGGGGAGCTTCACGGGGAAGGACCCGACACCGCCGCCTCCGGTCTACGCCCCCGAGCTCGTGGCGCGCACCATCCTGAGCTGCGCGGAGACTCCGAAGCGCGACGTGTTCGTGGGCGGCAGCGCGCGCCTGCAGAGCGCGCTCTTCCGGCGCTTTCCGCAGCTCAGCGATCGGCTGCTCCGCGCGACGTACGACGCGCAACAGCGCGAGCCGCGCCCTGGGCGCGCGCCCGAAGGGGCTCTGTACGTGCCGCACGGAACGCACGGCCTCGAACGCGGCGACTACTCGGGCCGCGTCCTGCGGAGGAGCGCGACCACGTACGTGAGCTTGCATCCGCTGCTCGCGGCCGCGACGCTCGGCGCCGCGGGCCTCGGCGTCTCGTTCTTCATGCGCTCCTGACCTCGCGTCCCGCGCCGGGCGCAAACGGCGCACGCCACGCATGGAGCTCGATTCCCGCCCCGCCGAGGGGGGCTCGGCGGGGCCGTCGTGCAGGGGAGCGATCGATCGCTGGCCCTGCCATTGCAGGGAATCGACCGCATGAGCCTCGAAAGCTACCGACGGTCGCGGCTGGTCGTTCAGAACCCGCGCACGCCCATCTACGAAGCGGTTCGCGCGATGGAGAGCAATCACATCGGCTTCGTGATCGTGCAAGACAAGGGTCGCGTCGTCGGGGTGCTGACGGATCGCGACGTCGCGATGCGCGTGGTCGCGCCGGAGCGCGACTTCAACACGACGCGTCTCGAGCACGTCATGACGCGGAACCCCGTGGTCTTGTCGATCGACGCCGACGAGCGCGAGGCGCTGCGCCTGATGCGCGAGCGGCGCGTTCGCCGCATTCCGCTCGTCGAAGACGGGGGCGGCGTCGTCGGCCTCGTCACGCTCGACGACCTCTTGCTCTCGCAACGGGTCGATCCGCGCGCCGTGGCCGAGGTGGTGCGCGCGCAGCTCGCAGAAGCGTCCGAGCTCAAACCCGAGGGCGTCGTGCATCCGATACGGCCAACCCGCCCCGAAGTCGGGCCGTCCCCCGAGCAACGCGCCCAGGCGCACGAGACGAGGCAGCGACAGACGACCCTGTCCGCGGCGCGCGTCGTCCAGGACGCGACCGGGCTCGAGACGCCGGAGAGCGCCCTCACCGCGCTCGACATCCTCGTCTCCGCCATCGTCCGGCGTCTCCCCCCGGGCGAAGCGCGGGACTTCATCTCTCAGCTCCCGAGCGAGTTCCACGACCACTGGCTCGATCTGCCGGCGGGACCGGATCGCTCGATCACGCGCGCGAACATCGAGGCCGAGATCGCGGAGCGCCTCGCGCTCGACTACGAGGGGGCCGCGAAGCTGACCGAGGCGGTCGGACACGCCCTCGAGCGCCTGCTGAGCGCCGGGCAGATCGCCCAGGCGCGCGCGCTGCTTCCGGAGGGCGGCCTTCGCGAGCTCTTGCCGGAGCCGTCGCGCGCGTCCGCGCGGACGAACGGCTCACCGAGCGTCCGCGAGACCCCCCGCTGACGAAGAACGAGCGTCCGCGACCCGGTGGGAACGTCGCGCGGGGGCACCACCACCGCTAGAACCGTCGACGGCCGGCGAGGGTCCGCAAGAGACGAACGCCAAGACGCGAAACTCCGCGCGAGAGCCGCACCGCTGACGTCCGCGCGAGAGCCGCAACGCTGACGACGATCGCAAGGCGTCCGCAAGGCGTCGGAGCACCACGGAGGTCGGTGCTACTTCGACGCAGAGCGCGCGGGTCCCGCGTGGAGGACCCCGGGCGGCGCCGGGCGATCGCCGGGCGGCGCTTCGCGCGCGGGCCGCGCTTCGCCGGGCGGGAGCAGCGCGATCGCCAGCACCTCGCCGAGGTCGGAGACAGGATGCACGGTGAGCTCGGCGCGCACGTCTTCCGGGAGATCCTCGAGCTCCACGGCATTCTCCGCGGGCAAGATCACGTGCTGAATCCCGGCGCGGTGCGCGCCGCGCAGCTTCTCCTTGACCCCGCCGATCGGCAACACCTTCCCGCGCAGCGTGATCTCGCCGGTCATCGCCACGTCACGACGGACGCGCCGCCGGGAGAGCGCCGAGGCGAGCGCCGTCGCGATCGTCACGCCCGCCGAGGGGCCGTCTTTCGGGATCGCTCCCGCGGGGACGTGCACGTGCGCCTCCAACGGCCCGACCTGGTCCGCCGGGATCCCGATCTCGCGCGCATGCGCCGTGACGTAGGTGAGCGCGGCGCGCGCCGACTCTTTCATCACGTCGCCGAGCTGCCCGGTGAGGATGAGCGAGATGTCGCCGGAGGCTCCGCCGTCGGAGCCGCGCCGGCGCACCTCCGCCTCGACGAACATGATGTCGCCGCCGGCCGGCGTGTAATAAAGGCCGGTCGAGACGCCGATCTCGTCCTCCGTGGCGGCGCGCTCGGGGCGGGCGCGGGGGCGGCCGAGCAGCTCCCGCACCAACGGCTCGTCGATGCGCGTGTCCACGGGCTCACCCGTCGCGACGCGCCGCGACAGCTTGCGCACGACCGCGCCGATCTGACGCTCGAGCTGGCGGACGCCGCTCTCGCGCGTGTACTCGCTGATGATGGTCGCGATCGCCCGATCCGTGAACACCGGTGGCTTCCCCGAAATCTCGAGCGCCGACTCCTGGAGCTGGCGCGGGATCAAGAAGCGCCGCGCGATCTCTGCCTTTTCGCGATCGGTGTACCCGCCGAACTCGACCACTTCCATCCTGTCGAGCAGCGGGCCCGAAATGTTGTGGATGTAGTTGCCCGTGGCAATGAACAAGACCTCGCTCAGGTCGAACGGGACGCCGAGGTAGTGATCGGTGAACGAGTGGTTCTGTGCGGGGTCGAGCACCTCGAGCAGCGCGCTCGCCGGATCGCCCTGGAACGAGACGCCGAGCTTGTCGACCTCGTCGAGGAGGAACACGGGGTTCTTCGAGCCCGCTTGACGCATCCCCTGGATGATGCGCCCGGGCATTGCGCCGACGTAAGTCCGCCGGTGCCCGCGGATGTCGGCCTCGTCGCGCACGCCGCCGAGAGCCGCGCGCACGTACTTGCGCCCGAGCGCCCGCGCGATCGACTGCGCGATCGAGGTCTTGCCCACGCCGGGAGGGCCGATGAAGAGGAGGATCGGACCGCGAGCGAGGGCGCGCGCGGTCCGACGGCCCTCCGTCTTCGCCGTCGGAGGCCCTTCGGCTTTTTCCGGGCGTCCGGCCCCGTTTCCGCCGGAGCCGTTGCTCGCCCGAGACGCCTCGCTCGCCGCTGCGGCGCGCCGCGCGTTCAGCACGCGCACCGAGAGGAACTCGAGGACGCGATCCTTCACGTCCCCGAGCCCGTAGTGATCTTCGTCCAGGACGCGCGCCGCGTTCACGAGATCGAGGGCGTCCGGCGTCCGCTGGTTCCAGGGTAGCTCCGAGACCCACTGCAAGAACGTGCGAATCACCTGGGCTTCCATGGATTCGGGCCCCATGCGCTCGAGGCGCCCGAGCTCGCGGAACACCTCCGTGCGCGCCTCTTCGGGGAGATCGAGCCGCTCGAGGCGCTGGCGCAGATCGTCGCGCTCGCGGGCCTCGTCCGCCTCGCCGAGCTCCTGACGAATCGCCTTGAGCTGCTCGCGCAGGTACAGCTCGCGCTGCCGACCGCCGATCTCCTCGGCGACCTTGTTCTTGATCTCCTGCTGAGCCCGAAGGAGCTCGAGCTCGCGTTGAACGTGGAGCAGCACGCGGCGGAGCCGCGACTCGACGGCGAGCGTCTCGAGCAGGTGCTGCTTCTCGGCCATCGGCAGGTCGAGGTAGTTGGCGACGAAGTCGGTGAACGCGCTCGGGTCGGTGATCGACTCGAGCAGGTTCTGCAGCGCCTCTTCGGAGAGCCCGCGGAGCCGCCCGAGCTCGACGGCGCGCTCCCGCGTCTCCCGGTACAGGGCGAGGAACGTCGGCTCGTTGGGATCCACCGGCGGCATCGCCTGCACCGGCACCACGACCGCCCGCAAGAACGGCCCGGGCAAGTACGAAATGGCGGCGGCGCGCTGCTCGCCCGTCAGCATCACCTGCAGCCCGCCGAGCCCCATCTGCACCTGCCCGATGCGGACGAGCACGCCCATCGCGTGCAAGGAGTCGGAGCTCGGCTGCTCGGCGCCTTCCCGTTCCGTCCGCTCCGCCGCGGCGAACATCAAACGGTCCCCTTGCATCGCCGCCTCGAGGGCGCGGAGCGCTCCCGGGCGCGACACGCTCAGCGTGATCGTGGGCCCGGGCAGGATCACCGTTCCGCGCAGGGGAAGAACTGGAAGGACCTGACGCTCAGGCATGGCTCCGCTCAGCGCTGTGTTCGGTTGCGCAGGATGTCGTCACGGCCGAGGCCGCGAATCGCGGGAAGAAAGGCCGCGCGCTGCTCGCCGGGTGAGGCCTGGGGCGGCACGACGATGCCGACGGCGTTGATCGGCTGATCGTTGCCCTGGAGCTCCACCGTGAGCGCGGCTCCGTTCACCGCCGTCTCGAACGTGCGCCGTGCGTCATCCTCGGGAGTGCGCCCGAGCACGAGCACGGCACCGCTTCGCACGCGCTGGAAGATGCGCCGCGCGACGTCCGGCGGAGCCCCGCAGCGCGTGAGGGCCTGCTCGAGGCCGTGCACCGTACCGAGCCCTGCGCGCTCGAGCAACACGACGGACGGGCCCGCGGCGACGGTTCCCGAGCCGGGAGCCCCGAGCGGCGCGAGCGGGCGCAGCTTCGAGGCGAGGCGGAGCAAGATGCCCTCGAGCGGCGACTGGAGCTCGTTCTCCGCGCGCCGCGAGACGGAGAGGTCGCGCTCCGCGGTGCGATCCGAGGCGAGAATGCTGAGATCCTCCTCGGGGAAACCGGCTTCGGCGAGCCGACGCAGCGCCTCGCTCAGCTTGGGGTGGTCCTCGAACAAAGCAGCCAATACGGGGCTTGTCATGGAGTGCTCGTTTCCTCGCTTCTGCGGCCGACGCTCCCGAAAGCTCCGCGCGAGCTCGCTCGGGTGCGGACCGCGCCCTTCGACACTCGGTCGAACGTGACCGACAACTGCAGCAAGGCCCGTGCCGTGGCGCCGCGCGACGAGGCCCGGAGAGGCTGCTCTGGCACGTGCCTTGCGACTTCACGAGTCAGGGACGCGCGAGCCGAAGCGCGGACCGTCCTCGATGCCGCAATCACCGATTCAGCACTCGACTCCCGGTATGCCCGATTCGCGCTCCGAGGCGACGCGTCCGGTTTTGTCCACGCGCGGGCTGCGCCGGCGTGATCAGCGGATGCGGTCACCGCGCTTGCTCGGCGCGCTCGCGCTGATCGTGGCGGCACTCGCGGCGGTGGCGCTGCTCCGGGGCGGACGGGACGACGCGAACGCGCCCGAACGCGACGAGGCGAACGAGCCGGCGTCGCGCTGACGCGCGCTCGCGCGGCGAACGCCCACACGCGCCCGCACTGCCGGAGACATTCCATGAAGATCCACCACCTGAACTGCGTCTCGAGCTGCCCGATCGGCGGCTACGTCATGGACGGCCGGACCGCGAAGGGCCTCCGCGGTCGTCTGACGTGCCACTGCTTGCTCGTCGAAGCCGGCCGCTCCCTGGTCCTCGTCGACACCGGCTACGGGCTGCGCGACGTCGCGGCGCCGCGCGCGCGACTCAGTCGCACGTTTCGCGAGCTGCTCAAGCCCGACCTCCGCGAGGAGATGACGGCAATCCGGCAAATCCAAGCGCTCGGCTTCGATCCGCTCGACGTGCGCCACGTGGTGCTCACGCACCTCGACTTCGACCACGCCGGCGGCCTGGACGACTTCCCGCACGCACGCGTGCACCTGCTCGAGCCCGAGCGAGCCGCCGCGATGGCGCGCCGAACACCGCTCGATCGCATGCGCTACCGGCCGCAGCAGTGGTCCACTCGGGGCAATTGGCTCACCTACGAGGTCCCCCGCGGCGAGCGCTGGTTCGATTTCGAGTGCGTGCGCGAGCTCGTGGGCGCCCCCGAGGACGTGTTGCTCATTCCCCTGTTCGGCCACACGCTGGGCCACGCCGGGGTCGCCGTGCGCCGCGAGCGCGACTGGCTCCTCCTCGCCGGTGATGCGTACTTCTATCACGCTGAGATGAACGTCTCCGCGCCGTCGTGCACGCCGGGGTTGCGCGCTTATCAACGCCTCATGGAAAAAGATCGCAAGCAGCGCCTTCACAACCAGGCGCGTTTGCGCGAGCTGAAGCGGGCCCACGGCGCGGAAGTCACCATCATCTGCGCCCACGACGTCTCCGAGTTCGAGCGAGCGAGCGGAAGACGGCACAACGTGCCGGCGGGAGCGCGCCCCCGCGAGCCCGTGCCGCTCCCCGCCTACGCGCAGCAAGACCCAGCGTCCACCTGAGCCGCGATTTCGAGCATCCCAGAACGCCGCTCCGTTTGACGGATCGGCGTTCTGGCCTCGTTTCGCAGGGACGGCACGCGCCGCCGTCCCCTCCGAGGCGAATTCGGCGGGGCCTGCCCACGCGGGCACTCCGTTCGACGCCATCTTCCGCACGGGTCGGCGCATTCCCAATCGTTTGTCGTTCTGGTCGGGGAAGACCGATCGGGACGGGTGACTCGAATCGAAAGACCGAGTCATTGGGGGCGACGAGAGGGGGAGAAGACGAGTGAGGGAATCGGCGTCCGGTCCGGGAGCGGCCACGCCGCGATCCGCCGCACGGTGGCAGAATTGCGGCTCGCTCCGTGCGCAAAAAGCCTTCGTAGGGTGGGGCTCGCGCGGACATCGCGGCAACTCTGTGGTGCACGTCGTGCCGCGCCGCGTGGGCCGCTAATTGCATTCGTCGCGAGCTCGCGGCGAATCGACGATGGCTGCCCTTTTTCCGAGCCGCTCCAACACGGTTTTTCGAGTGCTGTTGGTGCTCATGGCGCTCACGCCTCCGGCGGCGCTCGTGGCGCTCATGGTGTACGTGAGAACCCCCTGGAACACCGATCAGTTCGTCCGAGTCGACCAACCGGTCGAGTTCGATCATCGGCACCACGTCGTTGATGACGAAATCGAGTGCCTGTACTGCCACCGCGAAGCCGAAACGTCGGCGACCGCGGGCGTCCCCTCCACGGATGTCTGCATGGGGTGTCACGCGCAGGTGTGGAACGAGAGCCCGCTGCTCGAACCGGTCCGGCGCAGCTACTTCTCGAACCAACCGATCCCGTGGAACCGGGTCCACAATCTGGCCGACTTCGCGTACTTCAATCACGCGGTGCACGTGCAGCGAGGTATCGGCTGCGTGCAGTGCCACGGACGCGTCGATCAGATGGCGCGCGTCGAGAAGGTCGAGTCGCTGCAGATGCGTTGGTGCCTCGACTGCCACCGAAACGCCGATCGCTTCCCGGGCGGCGCCGCGGTGCAGACCGCGAGCTACGACGCGTTCTGGGGGATGCCCGCGCGTCCGGACACGGAGGTGGAGACCGTTCGCGCGATCACCCCCCTCACCACCTGTACGGCTTGTCATCGCTAACCGCGAGGTAGAGAGTGGCGATCGGGAAACAGCAGCGTGTACGCCTGCCGGTCGCGCCTTCGGGCGCGACGGCCACCGGACCCTCGAGCGCGCCCGGAGCGCCAGAGTCCGCCCTCGGGGAATTCTCGGACGCGGCGCTCACCCGGCCCGACCTGAACCGGCGCGAGCTCTTCCGCTTGCTCGGCGCGAGCGCGGCGCTCTCCGCGCTCGGCGGCTGCGGCCAGCGCCGGCGTGAAAAGATCCTCCCCTACGTTCGGCAGCCGCCCGGCGTCACGGCGGGAGTTCCTCTCCAGTACGCGACCTCGGCCGTGCTCGACGGGTTCGCGATCGGGCTCGTCGTCGAGAGTCGCGAAGGCAGACCCGTGAAGATCGAGGGAAACCCCGATCACCCGGCGAGCCTCGGCGCGACGTCCGCATGGGATCAGGCGTCGATTCTCGACCTGTACGACCCGGCGCGCCTCAAAGCGCCGCTCCGGGACGGGGTTCCCGCCAATTGGGAGCTGGCGCTCCGGGACGTCCGCGGCGTGGGAGCGCGCGGACGCCCCCCGTGGTTCGTGATGCCGCCCCAGAGCTCGCCGTTGATCGAGATGCTGATCGAACGCGTCCGCAAGCGCTTGCCCGGGGCGCGCTTCGTGTTCCACAGCCCGACGCCGCACACGCGGGTGTACGCCGCGACGCGCGCGGCGTTCGGGCGCCCGCTCGAGCCCCAGTTCGACTTCACGAAGGCTCGCGTCGTGCTCGCTCTCGACGCCGACTTCACGTCCACGATGCCGATGTCCGTGCGCTGGGCGCGCGACTTCGCCGAGGGGCGGCGCCTCGAGCGACCCAAGGACCCGATGAATCGGCTCTACGCCGTGGAGGCCATGTTCACCCCGACGGGGAGCGTGGCGGATCACCGGCTCGCCGTGCGCGCGCTCGACGTTCCAGGAGTCGCGCTCCGGATCTTGGGAGAGCTCGCCGCCTCCGGGCGCGGCGCCCCGGGTCTACCCGCCGAGATCGCGCGGCGGCTGCCTCGCGCCGAGGGCTCGCCGCATGCCGCATTCATCCGCGCCGTCGCGCGCGACCTGCTCGCGGCACCGGGCGCCTCGATCGTGATCGCCGGGGACCGCCAGCCCGTGAGCACGCACCTCGCCGCCCACGCGATGAACGCCGCGCTCGGAAATCACGGCAAGACCACGTCCTTTACGGAACCGGTTCTCCTCGCGCCCGAGGGAGAAGCCTCCTTGGAGGATCTGGTCACCGCGATCCGCAGCAAAGCCGTCGATACGGTGGTGCTCCTCGACACGAACCCCGTCTACGACGCAGATGCCGAGCTCGAGCTCGCGGCGCACCTCCGAAGCGTCCCGAACACGTTCCACCTCACCCAGCTCGAGAACGAGACCTCGAGCGCTTGTCATTGGGTCTTGCCGGGAACTCACTATCTCGAGAGCTGGGGCGACGCGCGGGCCTACGACGGGACGCTCTCCGTGATTCAACCGCTGATCGAGCCGCTGTACCCGGGGCGCAGCATCCCCGAAGTGCTCGCGCTCTTCGCGGGCGAGGTCGACGCGCGTGGGCACGAGCTGCTGCGCGAGCACTTCCGCACCCGGACCCAGGGCAAAGGACCGCAGTGGGAAGCCCTGCTGCAGCGCGGGCTCGACCCCGAGAGCGCGTTCGAACGCGTGGAGGCGAAGCCCTCGTTCGCGGGAGCCGCCGAGCCGCTGCGCGCGGCGCTCGAGCCCCCAGCGCCGGGGCGCGCGCGCCACGTCGAGGAGTCTACCCCCCGCG
>CAYYWA010000008.1:0-29746 GCA_964475255.1 uncultured Sorangium sp. | reverse complement strand
CGCTCAACTTCGAGACGTCTCCCGCCGTCTCCGACGGGCGCTTCGCGAACAATCCCTGGCTCCAGGAGCTGCCCCACCCGCTCACCAAGCAATGCTGGGGCAACGCCGCGATCCTGAGCGCGGCGACCGCGAGCGCGCTCGGCGTCGAGACCGGCCAGGTGCTCCACGTTCGCGCCGGGAAGCGGGCGCTCGACGTTCCGGCGCTGATCCTCCCGGGCCACGCGGATCACTCGATCACGCTCGAGCTCGGCTACGGGCGGACCCAGGGCGGGCCGATCGCCGAGGGCCTCGGCGCGAACGCGTATCGGCTTCGACCGCGCGATGCGGCCGCGGTGGGGAACATCGCCGTCGAGGTGACGCCGAAGCGCGAGCGCGTCGCCGTGACCCAGGAGCAACGCCACCTCTACCGTCGCCCGCTCGCATTGGTGGGCACCCTCGGCGAGTACCGCAAGAACCCCGAGGCGATCACCGGGGAGCTCCACGGCGAGACGCCGAGCCTCCTCCCGCCGCGCGTGTTTCGCGGACCGCAATGGGCGATGACCATCGATACCACCGTTTGCACCGGCTGCGGCGCGTGTGTCGTCGCGTGTCAGGCCGAGAACAACGTGCCCGTCGTCGGCAAAGAGGGCGTGTTGCGCGCTCGGGAAATGCACTGGCTGCGCATCGACACCTACTTCTTCGGCCAGGACGAGCGCCCGCGCGTCGTGCATCAACCGATGCTCTGCCAGCACTGCGAGATGGCGCCCTGCGAGTACGTGTGTCCGGTGAACGCCACCGTTCACAGCCCCGACGGCTTGAACGAGATGGTCTACAACCGCTGCATCGGGACGCGGTTCTGCTCGAACAACTGTCCCTACAAGGTCCGCCGCTTCAACTACTTCGAGTACACGCGCGACGAGACGACCACGCGCATGCAGCGAAATCCCGAGGTCACCGTGCGGGAGCGCGGCGTGATGGAGAAATGCACGTACTGCGTGCAGCGCATCCGCACGGCGGAGATTCGCTCCCGCGTCGAACGCACGCCGATTCGGCCCGGTGAAGTGGTCACGGCCTGTCAGCAGGCGTGCGCGACCGGCGCCATTCAGTTCGGCTCCCTCGAGCACGAAGACACACCCATGGTCGCGTGGCGCAAGCAGCCCCGTTCGTACGCCGTCCTGCACGACCAGGGGACGCGCCCGCGCACGCTCTACCTCGCGAAGATCGTCAACGAAAAAGAGGAGCTCGCGACCTGATGGCGGCACCTCCCCTCATTCTCGGCGCGCCGACGGATCGGGAGCTCAGCGATCGGCTGCTCTCGGGCTCGTGGACGTACCGCGGCAACGGCTGGAAGCTCGCCTTCTCGCTCACGTTCGCGGGAACGCTCGTCCTGTTCACGGCGATCACCTACACCGTGTGGACCGGAATCGGCGTTTGGGGAAACAACGTCCCCGTCGCCTGGGCGTTCGGCATCATCAACTTCGTTTGGTGGATCGGGATCGGGCATGCCGGCACCTTCATCTCGGCGGTGCTCCATCTGTTCGAGCAACGCTGGCGCGCGTCCATAAACCGCTTCGCCGAGGCGATGACGTTGTTCGCCGTCATCCAGGCGGCGCTGTTTCCGCTCCTGCACCTCGGGCGACCCTGGTTCGGATACTGGCTCTTTCCCTACCCGTCCACGACGGCGACCTGGCCTCAGGTGAAGAGCGCGCTCCCCTGGGACGCCGCGGCGATCTCCACCTATTTCACGGTCTCACTCCTCTTCTGGTATCTCGGGCTGCTCCCGGACCTCGCGAGCATTCGCGACAGCGCGCCGGAGCGCTGGCGCCGCCGACTCTACGGCATCTTCGCGCTCGGGTTCCGGGGCAGCGAGCGCACGTGGCGGCACTATCGCGCGGCGTATCTCGTGCTCGCCGGGCTCGCGACGCCGCTCGTGCTCTCCGTGCACAGCATCGTGAGCTCGGACTTCGCAATGGGGCTCACGCCGGGGTGGCACTCGACGATTTTCCCGCCCTACTTCGTCGCGGGCGCCATCTTCAGCGGCTTCGCCATGGTGCTCACGCTCGTGATCCCGGCGCGCGTCTTGTTCCGCCTCGAGCACGTGATCACCGAACGCCACCTCGAGAACTGCGCGAAGCTCATCCTCGCGACCGGCCTGATGGTGTCGTACGGCTACCTCATCGAGTACTTCATCGCCTGGTACTCGGGGAACCCGTACGAGATCCAACAGTTCTTGAGCGCGCGCCCCACGGCGCCCGGGTCGCTGCTCTGGTACGTGATGCTCCTCGGCAACGTGCTCGTGCCGCAGCTCTTCTGGTCGCGCAAGCTGCGCCGGAACGTCTGGGTGCTGTTCTGGGCGTCGATCGCGATCAACGTCGGCATGTGGGCCGAGCGCTTCGTCATCATCGTGCTCAGCCTGGAGCGGGAGTTCTTGCCGTCGAAGTGGGAGTCGTACTCGCCGACGTGGGTGGATCTCACGATCTTCTTCGGCACCATCTTCTTCTTTCTGTTCCTGTTCTTGCTGTTCTTGCGCTTCATCCCGATCGTGTCCGCCTCGGAGGTGAAGGAGCTCCGCCACGAGCTCCACGAGGAGCATCACCACGGAGAGGGTCGTCATGCACCGCATGCTGCTGGCTGAGTTCCCGGGGCCCACCGAGCTCGCCGAAGCCGCGTACGCATTGCGCGAACAGGGCTATCGCGACATCGACGCCCACACCCCCTATTCCACGGAAGACGTGCGCGTCGGCCTCGGGCTCCGGCATTCGCGCCTGCCGCTCGCCATCTTCGTGGGCGGCATCCTCGGGGCGGGGCTCGCCTACGGGCTCCAGTGGCTGCTCGTCGGCTACCTCTATCCCCTCGACGTCGGCGGCCGGCCCCCGCACATGCCGCTCGCGTTCGTCCCCATCACCTTCGAGATGGGGGTGCTGCTCGCCTCGTTTACGGCCTTCTTCGGCGTCCTCGTGCTCGGGCGCCTGGTGAAGCTCTGGGATCCGGTGTTCGAGGTCGAGGGGTTCGAGACGTCCAGCGTCGACCGCTTCTGGCTTCGTGTCGATGGCACCGATCCGCGCTTCGATCCCGAGCGCACGCGAGAAGAGCTCGCCCGCTTCCGGCCGCTCCGCGTCGAGCTCTACGAGCGAGGTCGGCCGCAATGAGCCGACGCACCCTTTCGCTGGTCTTGGCGCTCGGGCTCTCGCCGTTCGCCGCCGCCTGCGACGACGACGGCGTCGACCTCGAGCGCATGATCCACCAGTTCCGCTACGAGCCCTACGAGTCGAGTCGCTTCTTCACGGATGGGAAGATCATGCGCGACCCGCCGCGGGGAACGATCCACCGCGATCAGGTGATCGGTCCGCCCGAGCTCGTCACGGGCCTCGAAGAAGGCGGCTATCTCTCCTACATCCCCATCCAGGTCGACCGGGCGCTGCTCACCCGTGGTGAGAATCGCTATCGCATCTTCTGCGCCACGTGCCACGGAGAGCTCGGGAACGGCGTCTCGCAAGTCGCGGAGAACATGCGGCTCCGGCCGCCGCCCTCGCTGCACGAGCCGCGTCTCCGCAACTACCCCGCGGGGCGCCTGTATCGCGTCATCGAGCAGGGATACGGACTCATGCCGAGCTACCAGGAGGAGCTCGCGATTCGGGACCGCTGGGCCGTCGTCGCCTTCGTCCAGGCGCTGCAGCTCAGCCAAAACATCGAGCTCGCCGCGCTGTCGCCCGAGCTCCGCAAGGAGGCGGAATCATGGCTTCGGTAGCGTCGCCCGGAGAGGAACGCGCGTTGCTCTTCGACGGCCGAAAAGTGTTCCTCGTCTCTGCCATCGTCGCGCTCGTGGGCTGGCTCGCCGTCGCGATCGGCTGGGCCGTCGCCACGGTGGACACCTACGTGGGCTACCTCACGGCGTTCGCGTTCGCCACGTCGATCGCGCTCGGGGGCCTCATCTTCCTGATGATCACGTACGCGGTGGGCGCTCGCTGGAACGTCGTGGTGCGCCGCTTGAACGAGGCGATCCCCTCCGTCTTTCCGGCGCTCGCGATCCTGTTCGTTCCGCTCGCCTTCGGCCTCGATCACCTCTACGTGTGGGTCTCCGCCGACGGGGTGTCGTCGGAGGTCCGCGAGCTCCTCGAGCACAAGCGCGCCTACCTCAACGTCCCGTTCTTCATCGGCCGCACGGTGGTCTACTTCGCGATCTGGATCGGGGTCGCGTTCTTGCTCCGGCGTTGGTCGCTCGCGCGCGATCGCGAGGCGCCTCGGGGCGCGGCGCTCACTCACGATCGCGAACGGACGCTCTCCTCGGCGCTCCTCCCGATCGTGGCGCTCGCCCTCACCTTCGCGGCGTTCGATTGGCTGATGTCGCTGCAGCCGCTCTGGTACTCGACCATCTTCGGCGTCTACTACTTCGCGGGCGGCTTCATCGCGAGCCTCGGGCTGCTCACCGTGCTCGCGTTCGCCGCCCGCCGCTCCATCCCCGGCGAGCCGTGGATTCGCCCGCCCCACTTCCACGCGCTCGGCCGGTTGATGCTCGGGTTCACCATCTTCTGGGCGTACATCGCCTTCTTCCAGGTGCTCCTGATCCAGATCGCGAACAAGCCGGAGGAAGTCGAGTTTTTCCTCGAGCGCACCCGGAACGGCTTCGGCGCGATCGCGGCGCTGCTCTTCTTCGGGCGATTCGTGCTGCCGTTCTTCGTGCTCTTGCTCCGCCCCATCAAGTTCGACGGAAAGCTGATGGCGATCGTCGGAGCGTGGATCGTGGTCCTCCACTACGTCGACGTCTTCTGGCTGGTCGCGCCGTCTCGCGAAGGCCACGGACCCGTGCCGAACGTCTGGGATCTCGCGGCGCTCGCCGCGGTGGGCGGCACCACCGTCGCTTTCGGCGCCTTCTTGCTGCGGGGCAAGGCCCTGGTGCCCGTCAACGACCCCGCGCTCGTGCAGAGCCTCGAGTACCGGAGCCCGCTATGAACGTCGAGCAAGAACCGGATCGCGTCAACGGCCGCTTCATCTCCATCACCGCGGCCGTGAGCGTCGCCATCACGGGCATCGGCGTGCTGATCGCCTGGGTGTTGATGGATGGCAAGGAGGGTGTGCTCGCCGCGAGCCCGCGCAGCGCGGAGCCGCCGCGCGAGGTGAGTCAGACGGAGATGACCCTGTTTCGCGGCGAGGTCGTCACCACCAACGTCGCTGCGCGCCGCATGCGCGAGAGCTTCGGCTGGGTGAATCGCGAGCGCCGCGTCGTGCACATCCCGCTCGAGCGCGCGATCGACCTCTACATCGACCGGCGTCCGGACCAGCGGAAACCGCCGGTTCCGCTCGAGCCACCGCCGCGGGAGAACCGATGACACGCCTGTTCTGGATGCTCTGCCTCGCCCTCGCGGCGTCGCTCGCGACGCCCGGGGCGTCCAGCGCCGAGCCCGCCCGCGCCGCGCTGCGCGTTCGGCCCGAGGTCGGCGGCACGGCGCCGCCACCCGCGATGCTCGGCATCGGCGTGGACGAGCGCGTCGGCGCGCGCTTGCCGCTCGAGGCTCGCTTCGTCGCGAGCGACGGGCGCAGCGTTCGGCTCGGAGAGCTGGTCGGCAACGGCAAGCCCGCCCTGCTCGTGCTCGCCTACAACCGTTGCAGCATGCTCTGCAGCCTCGTGCTCCGCGGCGTCGGCGATCTCGTTCGGCGCTCGGAGACACCGCTCGGCAGCGCGTACTCGCTCGTCACGATCAGCATCGATCCGCGGGATACCGTTCACGAGGCCGCGCGGACCCAGGCCACCGTGCTCGCCCACGCGGGCTACGCGGATCGCCGCGAGCTCTGGCCGTTTCTGGTCGGGGAGAAGGCCGCGATCGACGCCGTGGCAGAGGCGGTCGGCTTCCGGTACCGATGGGACGAGCGCACCGAGCAGTACGCGCACCCCGCGGTGATCTTCGCGATCTCGCCCAAGGGCGAGGTCGTGCGCTATCTCCACGGCATTCGTTTCGAGCCGGCCGAGGTGCGGGCGGCCTTCGAGGGAAAACCGGCGAGCGAAGGCGGAAAGCTGGTCGAACGCGTGCTCGCCTGCTTTCGCTTCGAAGGCGTCGCGGCTCGGTACCGGGGGCTGATCGAGCGAGCGTTCCAGATCGGGGCTGGCGGGATCTTTCTCGCGCTCTGCCTCGGCATCGCTCTTTTGTCCAGGAAGGGAGCGCGCGCGGGCCGTGAATGAGTTTTTGCGAACCATTCTGTTTCTGCCCCCGCAATCGTCCACGATCGCGCGGGAGATCGATCAGCTCCATTACTTCGTGATCATCGTCACGATGCTCGGCGCGACCGCCGTGGCGGCGTTCGCTGCTTACTTCATCGTCAAGTATCGGCGTTCGGCCGCGCGCGGCGCGCTCGGGCAAGACGCCAACGCGACCCACGGCCCGGGCGGCATGCCCTATTGGCTCGAGATCGCGGTGATCGCGTTCTTGCTCGTGCTCTTCGTCGTCTGGTGGATCATCGGCTTCCGACAGTTCGTTCGGATCCAAACCCCGCCGACGAATACGCTCGACATCCACGTCACCGGCAAACAATGGATGTGGACCTTCGTCTACCCGAGCGGCCACACCTCGAACGGCGTCCTGTACGTCCCGACGGACCGGCCCGTTCGGCTCATCCTGAGCTCGCGCGACGTCATCCACAGCTTCTTCGTCCCCCACTTTCGGGTGAAAAAGGACGTGGTCCCCGGGCGCGTGACCGAGCTCTGGTTCGAGGTCCGAGAGCCCGGCGTGTACCCGGGCTTCTGCACCGAGTACTGCGGTGAAGGGCACTCCACGATGCGCGCCGACGTCGTCGCGCTGACGGGTCAGAACTACGTCGCCGCCATCCAGGAGCTCGATCGCCTGCAGCTCCCGGGCCCGCGCTACGTCGAGCCGGCGGTCGTCGGCCAAACGCCGGGCGCGGCGCTCTCCCTCGCGGAGATGGGCGAGCGCGTGGCCGTCACTCAGGGCTGCTTGCGCTGCCACACCGCCGATGGCGCGCCGCACATCGGGCCCACCTGGTCCGGTGTGTTCGGTTCCCGCATCGAGCTCGAAGACGGAAACACGCTCATCGCGGACGCCGCGTACATCACCGAGTCCATGATGGATCCGAACGCCAAGATCCGGCGCGGGTACCCGGCGCTCATGCCCTCGTACCAAGGTTTGCTCACCGCGGCCGAGGTCGGAGCGCTCGTCGAGTACATCCGCGAGCTCGGGCGTGAACGGCGAGACCTCCGCGCGTCACCGCTCGTGCCGCCGACCGCGCCGTCCGTCGAGCTCCCGACGCAGAGCCCGCGCGAGCTCATCCCCGTCGTCCCGGGCCCGCTCGTCGGCGAAACGATGCCTCGAACCGATGCGCCGCCGTATGGCCCTCCGAGCACCGAAGCCGACGGCGCTCCGCGAACGGACGGCGCTCCCGCGGACGGCGCTCCCGCGAACGGCGCTCCCGCGAACGGCGCCCCGCCCACCTCGAACGGCGCGCGCCCGCGCTCGAACGACTCCCCATCCGAGTCCGACGGAGGCCCGGGCTCCGAGGGTTCCGAGAAAACGACGCCATGACCACCACAACGCTGTCGCCCTCCACCGTTCCGTCGGTCGACCCCACGTCGGGCACTGCCGTCACCGACTACCTCCGCGCCGAGCGCGGCATCGCCTCCTGGCTGCTCACGCGCGATCACAAGCGAATCGGCGTGATGTTCCTCGTCACGACCGCGGCGTCGATGTTTCTGGGAGGCCTGTTCGCGCTCGTGATGCGCCTCGAGCTCCTGACCCCCGAGCGGACCCTGATGGACGCCGGCACGTACAACCGGCTCTTCACCCTGCACGGGATCGTCATGGTCTTCATGTTCATGATCCCGGCCATCCCGGCGTCGTTCGGCAACTTCATGCTGCCGATCATGCTCGGGGCGAAAGACGTCGCCTTCCCTCGGGTGAACCTCGGCAGCTTCTACGTCTACCTGCTCGGCTCGGCGCTCACCTTGTTCGCCATCGTGAACGGCGGCGCCGACGTGGGCTGGACCTTCTACACGCCCTACAGCACCACGAGCCCCACGTCCGTGTCGCTCATCGGGCTCGGTGTCTTCGTGCTCGGCCTGTCGTCGATCATGACCGGGCTCAACTTCATCGCCACCGTCCACACGATGCGCGCCCGGCACCTCACGTGGCACAAGCTGCCGCTGTTCGTGTGGTCGATCTACGCCACGAGCATCATCCAGATCCTCGCTACACCGGTGCTCGGAATGTCCCTGCTCCTGGTGGCGATCGACCACACCTTTGGCCTCGGCATCTTCGACCCGGTGCTCGGCGGCGACCCCGTCCTCTTCCAGCACCTCTTCTGGTTCTACTCGCACCCCGCCGTCTACATCATGGTCTTGCCCGCGATGGCGGTCATCTCCGAGGTGGTGTGTACGTTCTCGCACAACCCGCCGGCCTCGTACCGAGCGATCGCCTATTCCTCCCTCGGCATCGCCTTCGTCGGCTTTCTCACCTGGGGCCACCACATGTTCGTCGCCGGCATGTCCCTCTTCGGCGGCGGCATCTTCGGCATCCTCTCGATGTTCGTCGCCATCTTCTCGGCCATCAAGGTGTTTACGTGGACGGCCACGTTGCGCAAAGGGCTCATCTCGTTCGAGACCCCGATGCTCTACTTCTTCTGGTTCTTGTTCTTGTTCGTCTTCGGCGGGATGACGGGCGTTGCCGTGGCAACGTCGTCTCTCGACGTGCACTGGCACGACACCTACTTCGTCGTTGCCCACTTTCACTTCATCATGGTGGGCAGCACCCTCACCGCATACCTCGCCGCGCTCCACTACTGGTTTCCGAAGATGTTCGGTCGCGTCTACTCCGAGCGCTGGGGCATGGTCTCGTCCATCACGGTCTTCACGGGGTTCTTCTTCACGTTCATGCCCCAGTTCCTCCTCGGCAACGCGGGCATGCCGCGTCGCTACTACAGCTACCCGGAGGAGTACCAGTGGCTCAACGTGCTCTCTACCGCTGGCGCCAGCATTCTCGGCATCGGCATGCTGCTCACGTTGATCTACCTCCTGGTCGCGCTGTTCCATGGTCAGCGCGCCGAGCGCAACCCATGGGGCGCGCGCAGCTACGAGTGGCTCTCCGCCTCCCCGCCCCCGAAGCACAACTTCATCGTCCAGCCCAAGATGCAGCGCGGCCCGTACGACTTCCACCTGCCGGAGGTCGAGTGACATGGCCACCCAAACCGAACCGCTCGAGGTCGCCGAGCCGCACGCGGACCACTTCGAGAGCTTCGCCAAGCAAGAGCACGCCGCGCACGTCGGCGTGTGGCTCTTCCTCACCAGCGAGGTCCTGCTCTTCGGAGCCCTCTTCGGGCTCTACACGGCGTACCGCAACGGATACGGCGCGGAGTTCGTCGAAGCCTCCCACCACAACAACCGCGCGATCGGCACGATCAACACCTTCATCCTGATCACGTCGAGCTTTTTCGCGGCCTGGGCGGTTCACTCCGTGCGAAGGAGCCAACGGCGCGCGGCCGTCCTCTCCCTCATCGCGACCCTCGCCCTGGGGCTTACCTTCCTCGCGCTCAAAGGAGTCGAATACTCCGACCACTTCTCGCACGGGATTTTCCCCGGAACCGCGTATCGCTTCGCCGAGCTGCCCACGCGGGGCGCCAACATCTTCTTTACCCTCTATTTCTTCATGACGGGCCTCCACGCGCTCCACGTCATCGGGGGCCTGACCGCGCTCACGATCGTGCTGGTCCTCACGCTGCGCGAACGGTACACGCCGACCCGGCATACCTCGCTCGAGCTCAGCGTCCTTTACTGGCACCTCGTGGACGTCATCTGGATCTTCCTCTGGCCCCTCATGTACCTCGTAGGTTGAGCATGAACGCAGTCACAAGCGGCAGACGCTACTTCGGAGCCTGGTTCGCGCTCGTGGTCCTCACCACGCTCAGCCTCCTCACGACGGACCTGGTGCTGCATCGGTGGGCGGTGTACATCGCCCTCACGATCGCGGCGATCAAGGCGGGCATCGTCCTCGTCGTCTTCATGCACCTCGCGGAGGAGCCGTTCGTCACCCGGTTCATCGCGATTCTGAACGTCCTCTGGGTAGCGCTCCTCTGCCTCGGCATCGCTGCAGACGTCCTCACGCGCTAGGACGCCCGATTGGGCTCAGGATAGCGCCGCTCCGTCGCGCGCTGCATGCGTCTCGTCTCCCCCCAATCCGCTCCGGCGTCGGCCTACCCTCCGGTATGATTGGCCCACTGGTCTCGGCGGGACTGAGCGGGCTGGGCTCGCCCATGAGCCGGCCGTCGCGTTCATAAAGATTCGCCACGTTGGCTTGCTTCCTGCAGCGAGGGGGGGAATGCCGGGGCAAAAAGAGCTCCCCTCGACGCTTCGACGTTCCCCTGCCAAGGCGCAACACACCTGGGTGAAGGCGCACGATAGCGCGGTCGGTCGGTACGGGGAGGGAGAGCGCGCGCACCGGACGGCGTTCGCGGCTCTCAAACGCACGTTCAAGAAAGAGGGCGGCCGCTGGGTCCCCAAGGACGGGAGTGGTCCGTCGGATCCGCGCTCCGCGCAGCCGACGACGGAGGCGAAGCGACGCGGACGGGGTGAGACCTTCGGCGGCGTCGACTTCTTCGGGAGCTCCAAGCAAGAGCTGTACGAGCAAGCCAAAGATCTGCGCATCGCCGGTCGCTCCCGGATGAGCAAAAAAGAGCTCGCGCGCGCCATCGCTCGGAAGCAGTAGCGCTCGCGCCAATTCCCGAGCGCCGCGCTCAACATTGCCGCCGAACGCGCCGTTGGGGAGCATTTCGCAAGCACTTCCGCAAGTCCTTGCCGAAGGGTGATGACCCTTATCAACTCGTCCCCGCGACGCCCTTCGCCAGCACCCTGCCGACCACCATCGCAGTGACCGAGCACGAAACGTCGGCGATGCACCACGGATCGGGTGGAAGCGCATCCTGACGGGGCGTGCGCACAGGATGGTGGCTCATAGATGTTTCTTCGTTGGCCCCCCGAACGAGTTGGGATGCCAGGAACCGCGCGGGCTGACACTCCGTGACGAGATTTCGCGCACGCCGCGTCTTGTTCAGTGGAGCAAACCAAAGACGCGTGCCATCGCGCCGAGCGCGGCGTTGCGCGATACGTACGTGTTGCTCCGAAATCGCTTGCCGTAGTCAGCCTCATGGGCAAGGATGCGCCCCCCCGGAGATTCCGACTTGTTCGAGGGCCACGGGAACATGATAGGGATGCGCTCGATTGGGGCTGGACGCGAGTCTCGCCCGCCAAATTTGCCGATCTCGTGCACGGGCGAGACTCCCCGGGGAGTGGAGCGATCGCAGTCGGGGATCGTGGGATCCACGGCGCCGGTGCCGGTCTTCGCGAGCGCGCGCGAGCTCGCAGGGGAGCTCGTCGCGGCCGCACATCGAGATCGTGCAGAGGCGGAATTCGGACGTCCCGGGGTCGGTGGACTTCGCCGTTTTTCGCTCACCCGCGCGAGGTCGAAATCCGCATCGCTTCTCCCGCCTCAAATACGAACAGCACGCAGACGAACCGGGCACCGCAGGGCGGAATAGCGGTAGGCCGGGGGTGCACCGAGTGGCAGTTCCTGTCGAGAGGGCGCAATGAACAACGGAGAGACCGAGCTGAACCGCTCGTCCACGTTCCAACTAGAAGCGACTTTGCCCGAGCCGGCTCTCGAGTCCGATGCGGACGTCGATTCCCGGCGCGACAAGGTGCTCGGCATGGTGCGCCCCCGGGGGGGACACGAGCCCGATCTGTTGCTCCACGACTTCTTGACGGACGGGCGGCGCTTCTTTCGCGACCCGGACGCCTTCGAGGTGCTCCGGCGCTCGGTGCTTCCCGACGTGCTCGCCCGTAAGCCTCCCGGAGCTCCCCTGCGCGCCTGGCTCGTGGGATGCGGGACTGGAGAGGAAGCATACGGCCTCGCGATTTCGATCATCGACAACGCGGAGCTGTCGGGGCTCGAACCGCGCCTGCAACTGTTCGCGACGGACACCGACGCCGAAGCGCTCCGCACGGCGCGCAACGGGACGTACTCCCGGAGCATCGAGGCGGACGTGCCGAGCGACATTCTGGCGCGCTACTTCGAGCGGGCGAACGGGTACTACCGCATCGGCAAGCGCATTCGCGACTGCGTCGTGTTCGCCCCGCACGACCTCACGAAACAGGCGCCGTTCTCGGGGATGGACGTGATCTCGTGCCGCAACCTGTTCCTGCACGGCTCACCGGACCTCGTGGCGCGCCTCCTGCCCTTCTTCCACTACGCGCTCGTTCCGGGAGGGCACCTCTTGCCCGGCTCGATCGAGCGCGCCGGGATCCTCTCCGGGCTCTTCGCGCCGGTGGACAAACGGCACCGCGTGCTGCGCAAGAACGAAATGCGCCCGCCGGAGTCGGCTCTGGGCGCGGAGGTGGTGTTCTTCGAGCGCCGCGCGGGCTCGCGGGCTCGGCCGGCGGCGCCGGAAGAAGCCGTCCGCGGCGCCTCCGTCCAGAAGGAAGAGGTGCTGCAGAAGTTCGATCAGACGGAGCGGCGTCTGCGCGAGCTCGTGGAGGAGCTCGTTCACGCCAACGAGGAGCTCCGCGCGCGCAACGGCGAGCTCGTCGCGGCCAACGAGGAGCTCCGCGCGCGCAACGAAGACCTCGCCAAAGCGCGGCTCTCCGTCGACAGCGCCAACGTCGAGCTCGAGCTGATGAACCGCGAGCTCCGGCAGCGCCTGGCCGAGCTCGCCGCCGCGAGCAGCGACGTCGAGAACCTGCTCGCCAGCACGCGCATCGCGACCTTGTTCCTGGACGGCGAGCTGCGCGTGAAGAGCTTCACCCCGGCCGCGACCGACCTGCTCGGGGTCATCGAGGGCGATCGCGGGCAGCCGGCGGGCCGCGCCGTGCGGCGCCTCCGCTACGACGAGCTCGAACAGGACGCGGCGTCGGTGCACCGGACGCTCACGCCGAAAGAAGTCCAGCTCCGGTCCAGCGAGGACCACTGGTACCTCGTGCGCCTGCTGCCGTACCGTTCCATCGAGAACGTCATCGATGGGGTGGTGATCACCTTCTCGGACATCACGGAGCTCAAGCATGCCGAGCTCCAGGTTCAGAAGCTCGGCGCGGCGCTCGAGAGTCAACTGCGCTGGCTCAAAGCCCTGATGGACGTCGTGCCGGTCGGCATCGCCTACTACGAAAAGGGCCAGCAGGGCGTCGCGATCAACCGCGCCGCCGCAGACATGCTCCAGATCCCGGGCAGTCACGTCGGCAAGACGACGAGCGACCCGCTCGCGTACCTGGTTTGGGCGAACGACGACGCGAGCCCGGAGGAGCGACCGCTGCTCGAAGCGGCGACGCGCGCGAGCCCGGTCGAGCACCTCGAGATCGAGCTGCCCGGCGCTGGCGGCGCACGGCACCTCGTGCTTCGTTCCGCCGCCCTCGTCGACACGTCCGCGGCCACTTACGGCCAGGTGAGCGCGTTCTGGGACATCACGGAGATCAAGCGCGCGCGGGAGCAGGCGATCGCGCGCGAGCAGCAGCAGGCCATCATCGCCGAGCTCGGCCTCCGCGCGCTCGAGCAGATGGATCTCCAGAGCTTCTTGCGCGAGGGACTGCGAACGCTCTGCAACGTCGCGGACATCGAGCTCTGCGACGTCTTGCGCCTCACCGAGGAGAAGGACGCTCTCGAGGTGGTTTGCCGCGTCGGCTTCTCGAGCGCGGCCGCGGATCGCGGCGAGCCCGTCGTCCCGGACTCGTTGGCGGAGGCGGGCCTCCGCCGCGCGGAGGCGGTGGTGTTCGAGCGCGCATCCTGCCCGTATACCTGGCCCGATTCCCTGCTCGCCGAAGGCGTGCAGAGCGGGGTTCGGCTCGCGATTTCGGGAGAAGGTCGACAGCCCTTCGGGTTGCTGGGCGTCTACAGCAGGAAGCCGCGCGAGTTTTCGAAGCAGGACCTGATATTTCTCCGCGCGATCGCGATCGTGCTCACGAGCGCGATTCAGCGCCAGATCATCGAGGAAGCTCGCCTCAGGGAGCGCGAAACGGCCGCCCTCCGCAGGTCCGAGGAGCAGCTGCGGCGCGCGGAGCGCCTGGCCTGGCTCGGGACGTTCGCGGCGGGAATCGCGCACGAGCTCAACAATCCACTCAACAACATCGCGCTCGCGGCGGACTACGCGGAGAAAAGCCCCGACGCCGAGCGGCGCGGAAAAATGATCTCGTCCATCAAGGCGAACGCGGAGCGCTGCGGTCGGATCATCGAGAGCGTGCTCCGTTTCGCCCGCAACGAAACGACGCAGAAGTGGGCGACCGACGCGAACTCGATCATCCGTCGATCCGTGGACCTACTTCGGGCAGAATTCGGCTCGGAGAAGCTCGAGCTCCGGTTGAAGCTCGAAGAGGGGCTGCCGCCCATCCGCTCGAACCCAACCGAGCTCGAGCAAGTGTTCGTGAACCTCGTCCGCAACGCCGTCGAGGCACATCCCGGAAAATGCACGGTCGAAATTCACTCGCGCCTCGCGTATCCCTGCATTCGCCTCGTCGTGTCCGACGACGGCCCGGGCATTTCCGCCGCGCATCTACCGCGGATCTTCGATCCATTCTTCTCGAAGCGCCGACGTGGGGGCGGCACGGGCCTCGGCCTGAGCATCACCCATCGAATCGTGACCGCACACGGCGGCATCATTCGGGCGAGCAGTGAGGAAGGGAAAGGCGCAAAGTTTTCGATTGAACTGCCATTGGCTCCGGAGGGGGCCAAGGAGGAGGAGCTGAACGATGACGAAGGTCTTGATCGTGGAGGATGAGCAGGACGCTCTCGATGTGCTGGGTTGGTGGCTTCAGGAGAACGGACATCAGGTCCTGACGGCGCGCACGGGGAAAGCAGCGCTCGAGCTCGGGATGAACTTTCAGCCCGACGTGGTGATCACCGACTACTTCCTCGAGGACGATCTCAACGGCGTGGACGTGATCGAGCGCTTTCGGCGCGAGCAGCCGTGCGTTCGCGCGGTGCTCGTCACGGGCCTCTTGCGCGAGGGATTTCGGGACGAGTTCCCGCGGCTCGACGGCGTCCCCGTGCTCACCAAGCCGTTCGAGTTTCGACGCCTCCAGGAGCTCGTGGACGGGCACGCTTGAGCTTGGATTTCGGGCTTGGGCTTGGGCCTAGTCGGGGAAGGCCGATCCCTCGACCTTCCCCTCGGCGTCAGCTCGAAATCCAAGTGGAGCGGCGTCAGCCAAAAGGCGAGGCAAAGCGCGAGGGGCGCGAGCGAGTGATTTCGTGGGTGGCAACCACGCCGCGCCGTAGCGCGCTGCCACGGGCGTCCTCCCGCTTCGGGCGGACGCCCACGGCCCGCGGCGGGGCATGCTTCTCGCTTCCCCGACACCATGGCCACCCTCGTAGGAAGCCAGAAGACACTGGACGAGCTGCTCCACGCGCTGCTCGAGCTCGAGCACGACGCGATCCTCGCGTACACGGTGGCGATCGAGCGACTCGACGACCTGACCGCCAAGCATCGGCTCGAGCAGTTCCGCTCGGATCACCAGCAACACGTCCGCATGCTCGAAGCGGCGATGGAGGCGCGCGGCAAGCGCCCGCCGCAACACGGCGACTTGAAGGCCGTGCTGACGCAAGGCAAGGTCGTCATCGGCAACCTCGTCGGGGATCGCGGCATTCTCATGGCGATGCTCTCGAACGAGAACGACACGAACACCGCCTACGAACGCGCCATGGACCGGGCCGATCTGGACTCGGAGCTCCATGCCTTGTTCACCGAGCACCTCGAGGACGAACGCCGCCATCGACGCTGGATTCAGGATCAGCTCGAGACACTCGGGGGCGAGCCGCGCCGCGAGCCCGCGTCCGAAGAGTACCTCGGCCGAAAGTGGGGATAGCCTCCCACGACCGTGTTTTCCGCTTCTTCCGAGGCGGAGCGCTCCTCTCCGACGAAGCGCGACGGCACGGCTCGCAGCTCGCGACACCAACGCGCGACACTACCGATTGCGCAACCGCCACGTGCCTTCGTCGGCGGGGAGCCTCGGGTTGCCGTCGTAGTAGACGAACCCCCGATCGACGAGCGTGTCCACGATCTGCTCGGCCTCGAGCTCCGAGCAGTCCAGGCGCCGCGCGACGAGATCCCGGAGCACCGTCTTGCCCTCGATGTACCCGCCGAGCGGAGCCGCGATCGTGGTGGCGAGCGATCGGGAGAGCGCCGAAAGGTCCACGTCTTCCGGATTGAAGGGCATGCCGGTCGGGGAGCAAGCGCCGCGCCGTCGCCTGCGGCGCGAGCTGGCATTCTCCCTGCAGGGTTCGGTGCATGAACAGCTCGCCCCAAGGACGCGGGCGGCAGATCCTGCTGCGCGCCTCGGTGGCCCCGCTCACGCTGCTCCGCCTGGGCGTTGGCCTCCTCTTCGTCGCTCACGGTTGGGTGAAGCTGACGAACGCGGCGGCCACGACGGCCAGCTTCGCCGCCGCCGGCATTCCGACGCCGGAGGTCGCGACGTACCTCGCGATCCTCGGTGAGCTGGGAGGCGGGATCGGGCTCACGCTCGGGCTCCTGACGCGCCTGGCCGCGCTCGGTCCCGCGCTCGTGACGGGCTCCGCCATCTGGTTCGTTCATCGCGGCAACGGGCCGTTCCTCGAGAATAACGGGTGGGAGTTCGCGCTCACCATGGCGCTCGTCTGCCTCTACTTCGTGTTTCGCGGACCGGGACCGGTCAGCGTCGATGCGCTCATCGCCCAGATGCGGCGCCGTTCCGAAGTCCGAGCGGGCCGCCCGCCTCCGCCCGAGCCCCGCGCGCCGCGGGGCGCCCGTGAGCCCGGCTTTCCGGACGCGTATCGCGGCCCTCCCCTGCCCGGAAGCTGACCAATCCTCAGGAGCCCTAGCCAGCTCCGGCTTCCTCCGGCAGACGCCTGAGGCCTTGGTTAGCAAGGCGGTAACTCGTCGAAACAACCAGTTTTTTTGGACCTCAGAAGCAAGACCGAACGACCGGTTTATCCGGCCTCCGGGTAAGAATTGCCGCTCTGCGCACTGAATACTTTTCGACCCGCGCGTATCCCGCTAATGGGCATGGGGCCCGGTTCATCCTGACCTGGGCGGTGGCGTTCCTCGAGCAGGAAAGGCCACGCTCCATGTGATGGCCGACATGAGTGAGCGATGCAGAAGGCGGTGACCCCACCTCGCGTGAAGCGCGGCACGGTCCGCATGTTCGAGTCGGATCTGCTCGAGCGGTTCTCGCATGTCCATCCGCTCGTCCCGGCGTTCCTCTATCTGCCGGTGGTGATCGCCGCGCTGGCGATCGCGATTTTCGGCAAAGGCATCGGCATCTGGACGGTGCTCTGGCAAACGTTCGCCGGGTACCTGCTGTGGACGCTCGCCGAGTACTGGCTGCACCGCCTCGCGTTCCACATGCCCGTGGTCGGCCCGAAGACGGCGCGCATCCAGTTCCTGATCCACGGCGTGCACCACGACTACCCGTGGGACGAGACGCGTCTCGTGATCCCGCCGGCGGCGTCCCTCGCGCTCTGCGTCCTCACGTACCTCGGGTTCCGCGCCGCGCTCGGTACCGATGCGATGTATGCGCCCTTCGCGGGCTTCGTCCTGGGCTACGTCGTCTACGATGAGACCCATTGGTACGTGCACGCGCACCAGCCGAAGACGCGGTTCGGGCGCTGGCTGCGCCGCGAGCACTTCCTGCACCACTTCAAGGCCCCGACGACCCGCTTCGGCGTGAGCTGCCCGTGGCTCGATTACGTGTTCGGGACGCGCGGAACGCCCCTTTCGCCCCGCGCGAACGAGGGCAGCGCCGTCGACGAGAGCAGCGAGGTCGGCGAGAACAGCGCCGTTCCAGCGGAAGAGCCGCGAGCCTAGTTTTCGTTGTTTTCCGAGTCGGGAAACGCGAATTCCCGGCGCCAAGCCAGAACTCGGATCATCCCCCCAAGGCCTTGGGCCCTCTCGAGCCCAAACCTCGTTGGCACGAGAACGCCGATCCGTTTGACTGACCGGCGTTCTGGCCTTTGGGGCAGGGGTGGCTCGCGTCGCCTCCCGCCGAAGTCAAATTCGGCGGAGCCCCTCCCCACGCGGGCACTCTGTCCGACGCAGTTTTCCGCATATCTCGGCGCGTTCCTAACCGTTTGTCGCTCTAGAGCTCGGCGATGGGCGCTCCGGCGGGGCTACCGTAGCGATCGACTTCGAGGCCGTAGCGACGGATGATCGAGGCGTGCAGCGCGCCGGTCGGCTTGTCCGTCGCGGCGACGGCGCGCCCCGTCTCGAAGCCGCCCGCGTGACCGGCGAGCAAGATGGGCATGTTCTTGCGCGAGTGGCTGTCGCCGTCCCCGTTTTCGGAGACGTAGAGCACGAGCGATTCGTCGAGCAACGTGCCGTTCGCCGTCGTGGCGCGCTTCAGTGAATTGACGAGGTAGGCGAAGCGCCGCACCTTGAAGCGCGAGGTGGCGACCACGCGCGCGTCGGCGATGCGCTGCGCGTCGGCGCGCGCGAGGCCGTCGAGGTCCGTCGCGCGATCCTGATCGTCGAGCTTGTGCGACAAGAAATGGTCGCTCCAGTCGCCGACGCTCTCCATCCCTTGGCCGAGCGTGTAGTCCGCGTAGTGCACGCCCCAGCTGTCGCTGTACTGGATGGTGACGACCCGCGTGAGGTCGCATGCCATCGCGAGCACGGCGAGATCGATGAACTGCTTCGTCTTCGTGTGCCAGTTGCCGCCCGACTGGGGCTGTGTCGGGACGGTGCACGACGTGGTCGCGGGCGGCATCGCGGCGTTGACCTGCTTTTCCACCTCGAACACGGACTCGAGGTACTGGTCGAGACGCTGCCTGTCCGCCGCGCCGAGCTTCGCGGTCAAGCGCGCCGCGTCCTCCTTGACGAAGTCGAGCACGCTCGCCTGGCGTTGCCGCGCGCGCTCCGCTGCGGCGCCATCCCCGCTGCCCAGGTCCCCGCTGCCGAACAACGTGTCGAAGAGCTGCCGCGGATTTCGGACCACGGTCTCGACCTGGCCGCCCTTGCGGAAGGAGACGTGGCCCTGCCCGATGTCCGTGCTGCCGGTCGCCGAGAGCGTGAGGGTTCGGTACGGGGTGTCGCCCTGCAGGTGCTCGGCGAGGTACTGGTCGAGCGTCGGCTCTGGCGGCGTGTAGCTGTTCGCGATGCCCTTGTGCGCCGAGAGCGACATCGACGGCATGTGAATGTCGACGCAGACGCCCGAGTGGTCGAGCCCGGTGACCACCGTGACGTCCTGGACCGTCGCGTCCTCGGCGGGCCAGATCCCCTCGGCGGCGAAGCCTCCGAGATCCTTCAAGCACTCCGGGAGATTGCTCGCCGTGAGCGGACCGGCGGGCGGATTCCATTTCCGCGGGTCCGTTCCGTTCGGATAGAAGAACGCCACGAACCGCTGCACGGCGGGGGTCTGTGCGCTCGCCCGCTGCGGGAGCATGGCTTCGAGGAGCGGCAGCGCCATGCACGCTCCGGCTCCGCGCAACAGGGCTCGTCTCGAGAGTCGTAGGGCCATTCGATCCTCACACGGTCAGGGCGTGGCGGCGGGAGCGCGCCGCAAGCGAAATTCGGGGGCTTCGATGATGCCGGCGAGCAGAGCCGCGAAGTTGCCGCTGCTCGTGAAGGCGCGCGTGGCCGACTCGAGCGTGCACGCGTCCGCCGCCACCGGCTCGCGACCGCCCACGTAGAGGAAAGCGCGCGACGCGAGGCACTCGGAGACCTCGGGCATCGAGCGGAGCTTCGCCGAGAGCTCGGCGATCGAGGAGAACGTGCTCGGGTCCGGCGCGCCCGGCAGCGCCGGCGCGATACCGTACTGCGTGATGTCCACGCTGTCGTCGTAGCGACCCGTGGCATCGAACGCCGCGAAGCCCACGCCGATCGGATCGATCAACGAGTGGCAGCCCTTGCACTCCATCTCCGTGTTCCGCTTTTCGACGATCTGCACGCGCGTGAGCCCCACGAGGCGCTCGCCGAGCGTCTCCGCGAGGTCCGGCGGAACCGACATATGCTGGCAGAAGAACGTCTCGCGCACCCAGTTGCCCCGAATGGAGATCGGGTCGCCGTCGCTCTTGGCGCTGAGGAGGCTCGCGTGCGTGAGCAGCCCCGTGTTCGCGCGCGGGCTCCCCGCGGGGAACTCCACCCGGCCGTCCGCGCCCGGCGCGGGCAGACCATAGTACGTCGCGAGCGCCCGGCTCGTCCGCGTGTAGTTTGCGGTCAGCACGTCGAGGAAGGTGCCCCCGCCCCATGCGAAGTCTTTGAGCACCTGGTCCGTCTCTTCCTGCATCGCGCCGAGCAGCGCGTCGTCCCAACCCGCGGGCGGAACGTTCGGGGGACGCAGCGTTTCGAAGCCGAGCCACTGGCGGAAGAACGCGCCGAAGAACTGCTCTGCCTTGGGATCGGCGAGCATCGACTCGGCGACCGTGCGCAACCCCTCGGGAGTATCGAGCGCGCCCTGCTCGGCCTGATCGAGCAACGTGGCGCTCGGCCCGCGCCCCCAGACCGCGAACGAAAGGCGCGACGCGAGCTCGGTCGCGGTCAAGGTGGACACGCCTTCCGACGCGCTGCCCACCTCCACGCGATACAGGAAGCTCGGCGACGTGAGCATCGCTTCGAGCACGAGCCGATACCGATCTTCGGTGTCGAGGGCATCGCTCTCGGCGCGCGTCACGAGCGCATCCACCTCGGCTGTTTCGAGCGAGCGGCGGTACGCGAGCCGGCCGAAGCGCGTGACGAACGAGCGCAGGCAATCCGGCGCGGTGAGCTGGCAGCCGATCACGGAGGAACGGCGCGTCGAATCGGCGAGCAGCCCGTCGGCGAGCTCCCGCGCCTTGTCGAGGTAGGCGCGGAGGTGCTGCGACGAAACCGTCTGGATCTCCGCGAACGTCCGGAAGCCGTCCTTGTCGGCATCGGGAGGAACGCCCTCGAGGCTCGGCGGTGCCGGGAGCTCGAAGAGATCTTGCAGCGTGAGCTGGTACTCGAGCGCCGAGAGGCGACGAAGCACCGTCGCGCCGGTGTCCGTCCCGGGGCTCGCGCAGCTCGACACCGGTTCGGTCGGGGTCGAGGGCCCTCCCGGATTCGGTTCGCTCGGCGTCTCGCCGGACGGCGTCGTCGTCCCGGCGGGCGGCGGCGCGCCCGTTCCCGTCGACCCGGGCGTGGGCGTGGTCGGTGTGCCCCCGGGTTGGGTCGGAGACCCGGTGGGAGCGCCTCCAGGATTCGTCGCGGGATTGTTGGGCGGCGCATCGGGTCCTGGATCGCCGGTGACCACCTCACCCGTGCACGCCGCGGCCGCGAAGAGCGCGACGGAGGCGATGAGCTCACGAGGGATCCTGAGTTCGCTCGGTCGGAGATCTCTGATCATCACGTTCCCTCCGCGGCGGGTCGACATCGACGGATGGCAACCCGGCTCGGGACGTCGGGCGTGCGCTCAGAGTAGTTCAGAAACCCGCGAAACTCCAAGGGACACGGGGCAACGAGCCCCTGCTGGCGTCCTCGAAAAATTTCCGCCCGATTCCCGAAGACAGCATTCGTGAAGGCTTCGAGTCGCGACGGATCGTGCAGTGTTCGGAATCCGCCTGGACGCGAAGGCAACGAGCGCGGTCCCGCGTCCGCTGCACGTTCGGCACGGAAAAATCCGAGAGAACGCCGTCTCGGCCAGAGACACGCCCTTTGCAAAACCGTGCAAATCGAGCCCACCCAGCCGGGGACTCGATTCGTCCGAAGAGCGAAGCCCTACTCCGAGGCGGGAGACGGAAGGGCGCGCACTCGGATCGAGGGTCCGCGAAGCACACGCCGGGCCGTCACCAGGGTGCGCTCGACCAGCCGGTAGAGCGCCGCCGCGAAGCGCTCCCACAGGCGCCGGTGGCGCGGCCGTTGTCGCGTCCAGCCCAGGGTGATGACGATGCTGCGAGCGACGTCGCGCTCGAAGACGCGCGCGAGCTCGTCCGCGAAGCGCCGATCGTGAACGACGACGTTCGTCTCGTTCGCCCACCAGATTCCCGGTGTCATCGCGTTGAACGTGCCGACGGTGGCCCAATCGTCATCGACGATCGCAAACTTCGAGTGCATCACGCGACCCTGGAACTCCAGCACCACGAGACCGCGCCGGAGCCAGTCGGCGTACTCGCCGCGCGTGATGGTCCGAATGATCGGCAGGTCCGTCTCCGCGGGCATCAGCAAGCGCACGTCGACGCCGCGCCGCGCGGCCCGCGTCAGCGCGTCGAGCAGCACGCGGGGCGGAATGCAGTAGGCGTTCTCGATCCACACGCGCCGGCGCGCGGCGCGAACCTGCGCGCAGAGCCGCTCCACGATGATGCTGCGGCTCGCCGGGGAGTCGGCGATGAGCTCGACGTCGACCGTCCCGACGTGCGGCGCGTGATCGGAGATGCAGTCGACGTGACTCGCCTCTTCCCAGCGCATCTCGAACACGCGCATGAAATCGAGCACACAGGGCCCGCGGAGGCCCACCGAGACATCGTGCCAGCCCTCGCCACCGAGCTCGCGCGACCACCACTCGATGCCCCAGTTGATGCCGCCGGTGTACGCGGCGTCGTCCACGACGACCGTCCTGCCGTGATCCCGCGGCCAGTACGTCCATCGCTTGCGCGCGAGGCGAAACGGTCGGTAGGCGCGTACCTGGACGCCGGCTTCGGCGAGGTGCCGAAAGAACGCGCGCGACGTGCCGCGGCTGCCCTGAGGATCGTAGAGCAGACGCACGTCGACGCCTCGTGCCGCAGCGCGCTCGAGCAGCGCGGCGAAGAACGCGCCCATCGCATCGTCCCGATAGATGTACGTCTCGAGCCACACGCGTTCGCGGGCCCTCGCGATGCTGCGCTCGAGGGTTTCGAAGAGCGGCATGGGCTCGGGAAAGAGCACGACCTCGTGGTGGGTCGTCCGCACCAAGACGGGCGCTTCCCCCGCGCCGTCAGCGCGAGCGTGCGCGAGCGCACGTTCCGAAAGCGCCTCGTGCTCCGTCACTGCCGCGCCGCCTCCGAAGCGCTCGCTGGCCCGCGAACGAGCGAGCCTTCGGCACGGCCCGTCGAAAAGGGAAGCTCGGCGGACCGGGCCATGGCGTCAGGGAGCACTGCAAACCGCGTTCCCGCGGCCCTTCCCCTCGGGACTCGGTGTGCTTTGCCCCAGGGAATGACTGTCTCCTTCCATGCGAGGGCCCGCCTCGCCTTCAGGATCCGCCGTCGAAAACTCTACCTCGCCCTCCGTCCGCTCCGATAGCCTGGCCGAGACGTCGCAGACTGGCTCGGCCCAGACTCCGGGCCGACGTGGACGGCAGAACCGAGACCGACGCGAATTTTCCGACGAATTCGCGTTCGGCGCGCACGAAGCCCGTTTTCTCGGCGCGACCCGTCCCCGTTCCACCAGACGCCGAAAACTATGGAGAACAGCGTCGCACGGAGTGCCCGCGTGGGGAGAGCCCGCGACGGGTGCCGCCCCTGCGAAAGAGGCCAGAACGCCGAGCGGTCAAACGGAGCGGCGTTCCAGAGCCCGGATTTTGGCTGAGGCGGGAGAGCGTGGCCGAGGTCGAAGCCGCGGTGCCCCGTTCGGGGAGCGCTCGGCTCGCGTTGCCTCGTTCGGGCTGCTCGCCGTTCCTCTGGATCCACTCACGCTGGAGCGAGGCGCTCAGGCCCGGCGCGCGACCCGCCCAATGCCCGAAGCGCCGGGGCAGAGCGCGCGGTCGCGGGTCGACGCGAACGGACGTGAACGAGTGTGAAGCATTGATTCTGGGACGTGGCGAGTGTTATCGGGGCTACGACCCGGAAGGACGCCCTCATGCAGCGATCGCGCGCGGCTCTGCTTTCTTCGATGCTCCTCTTCGCTCTGGTTCGGTGCGGCTCGGATCCCGAGCTCGTCACCAACGGCCCCTCGCCCGTCGATGCGGGCGGTGAGGCGCCGGATCCGGACGGCGGAGCCACCGGCACGTCCACGAACCCTCCCCCGATCGACATCCCGTCGATGGCGGGGGCGGACGGCACCGGTGAGGGAGGAAGCGGCCCCTGCACGGGAGACGACTGCGAGAGCGGCCCTTCCTGCGGCGACGGTGTGGTCGAGCCCGGCGAGCTCTGCGACGACGGCAACGCGGAGCCGGGCGATGGCTGCTCGGGCCTCTGCCGCGTGGAACCGAACTACGAGTGCAAGGAGCCGGGAGAACCCTGCACGTCCACCGTGGTGTGCGGTGATGGAGAAATCACCGGGGGCGAGGCGTGCGACGACGGCAACGACGACGACGGCGACGGCTGCTCGGAAACGTGCACCGTGGAGTCGGGGTTCGCGTGCCGCGAGCCGGGCGCGCCGTGTACGCCCGTGGAGGCGGCCGAGTGCGGCGACGGCGCGGTGAACTTCGGAGAAACCTGCGACGACGGCGACGACGAGAGCGGCGACGGCTGCTCCGACGAGTGCACGCTCGAGCCCGGCTACCGCTGCGCGGTTCCCGGCGAGCCGTGCGAGCTGCTCGAGTATTGCGGAGACGGCGCCCTCGCCGACGACGAAGACTGCGACGACGGCAACACCAGGCCCGGCGATGGCTGCACCGGGCGGTGCACGATCGAGCCCTTCTTCGAGTGTCCGACGCCCGGTGAGCCGTGCGTCACGACCATCGTCTGCGGCGACGGCGAGGTCGTCGGGGACGAGGCGTGCGACGACGGCAACGAGGACGACGGCGACGGGTGCTCGGAAGACTGCAAGTCCGTCGAGCCCGGCTACTTGTGTCCGAGTGACGGCGGCCCCTGCGAAGAAGCGCCCGAAGACGTCTGCGGCGACGCGCGCCTCGCCTTCGGCGAAGGCTGCGACGACGGCAACACCAAGTCGGGCGACGGGTGCTCGGAGACGTGCCAGGTCGAGCCCGGCTACGACTGCACGAACGTCGGCAAGGTCTGCACGCGCATCGCCTGGTGCGGCGACGGCAACCTCGACATCGCCCGCGGCGAGCAGTGCGACGACGGCGAGGATCCGCCCGCCAGCGGCGACGGCTGTAGCGCGCTCTGCGTGATCGAGGACAACTGGTCCTGCCCCGTCCCCGGAGAGCCCTGCGTCTCGCTCGTGGTCTGCGGCGATCGCAAGGTGATGGGCGCCGAGACCTGCGACGACGGCAACAAGAAGGATGGCGACGGCTGCTCGGCGACGTGCGCGCTCGAAGAAGGCTGGGAGTGCCCCCCGGGCGCGGTGTGCCGGCCGATTTGCGGGGACGGCCTCATTCTCGGACGCGAGCAGTGCGACGACGGCAACACGCGCGACGACGACGGCTGCTCGGCGACCTGCCAGCTCGAGCTCGGTTGGGTCTGTTCCGACGAGCCGAGCGATTGCCGCGAAACGGTTTGCGGCGACGGCGTTCGTGAAGGGCTCGAGCCGTGCGACGACGGGAACAACGATCTGGGCGACGGCTGCACGCCGTTCTGCGAGATCGAGCCCGACTGCAGCGCCGGGGAATGCGTGTCCGCCTGCGGCGACGGCATCCGCCTGCCGAGCGACGACGAAGAATGCGACGACGGCAACACCGTCTCGGGCGACGGCTGCAGCGAGGACTGCAAGCTCGAGCCGAACTCCGGCTACAAGTGCGAGCTCCAGCCGATCGCGAACGAGACGCTCGAGCTGCCGCTCGCGATTCGTGATTTCCGCGCGGCGAGCAAATCGGCGGGGGATGACTTGCCCGCGGGGCATCCCGACTTCGAGCAGCCGGTCATCGCGACCTCGCAGGGCCTCGTGCTGTCCGTCCTCGATGCCGAGGGCAAGCCGCAGCGCAACCCCGATCCTCCCGAGCCGGTGGTCATCATTCCCGTCGGGTCCACTTCCCCCGGCGTCATCACCAGCGACGCGAGCTTCTACGACTGGTACCGGGACTCGAACCGCAACACCACGATCCTGCAGCGCATGGTGCTCCAGCGCCAGCAAAACGGATCGTACGAGTTCGATCGACCCGACGATCCGTCGAATCCGAACGACGGATTCTTCCCGATCGACGATGACGGGTTCGGTGTCGACGGCAGCTCACCCGAGCGCAACTTCCACTTTACGAGCGAGGTGCGTTACTGGTTCGAGTACCGCGGTGGGGAGGTGCTGAACTTCCGCGGAGACGACGACGTTTGGGTGTTCATCAAGGGGCAGCTCGCGCTCGACCTCGGCGGCGTGCACTCGGCGCTCGAAGGCACGATGACGCTCGAGGACGGGCGCGCGATGACGAGGACGCAGTTCCACGAAACCCGCACCGACGTCGAGACCGACGAGGACGAGCTCGACCTGGATCTGGCGGAGGGCAAGGTCTACGAAATCGTCGTCTTCCAGGCCGAGCGCCACACGACGGAGTCGAGCTATCGCCTGACGCTCACCGGCTTCAACGCCGACCGGACCCTCTGCCGCCCCGAGTGCGGCAACGGCATCGTGACGCCCGACGAGGCCTGCGATCTCGGCCCAGGGAAGAACACGGGCGAGCACGGCGGCTGCAACCCGGACTGCACGCTCGCGCCCTACTGCGGCGACGGTAAGAAGAACGGCAAGGAGGAGTGCGACAACGGTGTCAACACGAGCACGTACGACTCGGGCGGCAACGCGTGCGCTCCGGGCTGCGTGCTGCCGCCGCGCTGTGGCGATGGCCAGGTGCAGGGCGCGTACGAGCAGTGTGACGACGGCGAGGACAACGGCGCAGGCTACGGCAAGTGCACGACCCAGTGCACGCTCGGGCCGCGCTGCGGCGACGGCATCGTTCAAGACCCTGAGGAGGAGTGCGACGACGTCCGCAACGGCGTGAACTACAACGGCACCTCCGGCAGCAAGTGCTCGGCGAGCTGCACCTTGAAGTGCGGCAACGGCGTCGTCGACGCCGGCGAAGAGTGCGACGAGGGCGACGACAACGGCGACGGCTACGGCAAGTGCTCGACCCAGTGCCGCCTCGGGCCGCGCTGCGGTGACGGTATTCGCCAGCGCGACGCGGGCGAAGAGTGCGACGACGGGAAGAACGACGGCAGCTACGGCATGTGCGCCCCCGGCTGCAAGCTCGGCCCGCGCTGCGGCGACGGCGACGTGCAGACCAACGACGGCGAGCTCTGCGACGAGGGCGACGACAACTCCGCCAGCGCGTATGGAGAGGGGCTCTGCACGCTCCAGTGCCGACCCGCGCCGTATTGCGGCGACCGCGCCGTCGACGTCGCCTTCGGCGAGCAGTGCGACGACGGCGAGAACGACGGCAGCCCTGGCTCGTGCAAGCCGGACTGCAGCGGCTGGGTTCCTCTCCCGAAGTGCGGCGACGGCAAGCTCGACTCGGGCGAGGAGTGCGACGAAGGCGCCGACAACGGCAAGCGGGGCAGCGGCTGCGACGCCCGCTGTCGGACGGCGTGCGGCAACGGCGTCGTCGATCCCGGTGAGGAGTGCGACGACGGCGTCAACGACGGTCGCTACGGCACCTGCAACCCCGACTGCAGCCTGGCCGCCTTCTGTGGCGACGGCACGCGCGACCGCCCCCAAGAGGAGTGCGATCTCGGAGACGACAACGAGCGCAACCCCTACGGCGAAGACGCGTGCACGACCGCGTGCCGCAGAGCTCCCTTCTGCGGCGACGGCCGAATTCAGAGCGACTTCGACGAGGAATGCGACGGCGGCCCCGCCTGCGATACCCGGACGTGCAGGCGAATCATCCCCGAGTGAGCGAGCGCTCCGCGGACACGCCCCTCGCGGAACGCGAGGGGCTCCCGCCTACTCCGTCGAGAAGGAGCTGAGCAGGTCGAACAGGAGCGTCTCGAGGCCCGGCGCCGGGCCGCGCGAGCGCGGGATCATGCCAGCGGTGTAGCCGAGCGACTGGAAGGGCTCGAGGAGCTTCGCGTTCTTGCTGAGCACGTGGACGGGCACGTGCCGTGAATCGGTGTAGCCGTTGACCTCGCGGACCGGTTGGTGGTCGCCGAGAATGACGACGAGCGCGTTGCTCGGGATCGTGTCCGCGATGAAGCGCCGTAGGATCTTGAAGTCGTAGAGGATCGAGCGAATGTACGCCTCGGAGGCGTTCTCGAAGTGCGGCCACTCGATCGGAAAGTGCGTCGCTTCGAGGTCGTGGAAGATCGAGCCGTCGCCGAGCTTGCTCCAGTCTTCCACGATGGGGGGCAGCGCGCTCCAGGGCGCATGGCTCGACACGAGCACGTATTCGATGAAGCGCGGCCGCGGATCGCGCTCCCGCGCCGCGGGGGCGAGCTCCTTTCGCCGGATGTAGTCGAGCACGTACTGATCCGGCATCGTCGCCCAGGCGAACGGCGGCCCCGCGTACTCGTACTGCCAGGAATAGTACTTCTGCTCGAAATTGTAGAACTCACCCTTCGGCCACTCGCGCGTCGTGCCGGGCTGCGCGAGCACCGTGCGATAGCCGGCGTTGCGGAAGAAGGTCGCGATGGCGAGCGGCTTCTTCGCACACACGATCTCGTACTCGAGCTGGTTCCGCGTGCGGATGCCGGTATTGAGCGTGGCGTGGGCGAGCCACGATTGGCCGCCGTAGGTCGAGGAATCGAGCACGCCGGAGAAGATGGAGAAGCCGAGCCCGCGAAGCGCCTCCTCGAAGTCGGCGTAGGTCTTGCGCGCCGCCTCCATGAGCTTCCGCCGTTCGAAGACCGCCTGACCGTACGACTCGACGAGGATGAGGTGGACGTCGGCGCCCTCGAGCTTGGCGAGGTTCTGCTTGGTGCGCGCGAGGCGATCCTGAACGCGGGCGATGGCTTGCGCGTGGCGCGCGTTCTCTCCATACACGTTCATCAGGAACTTCGCTTCGTACGCGACGCGCGGGTACGCGCTCTGTCCGAAGGCGCCGTAAAAGAGCGGATCGTGCTGCGGAGGGTGGCCGACGACGGAGCTCAGGACGTAGAGGAAGCCCAAGATCCCGACCGTGATCGAGACGTGCCGGCGCTTCTCGAGGTAGCGCTCCGCGTGCGCGAGCGCGCCGTAGAGGGCGAGCACGAAGAGCCCGAGCCCGAGCAGCGACCCGAGCACGACGAGCGCGAACTGCCAAAGCGGCAGCGTGGAGTGCGCGAAGCGGACGAGCTCGGGGACGAGCGGCAGATCGGAATAGAGGTTGAAGTGCTGATAGAAGTACCGTTCCTGCACACCGTCGCCGAGGCGAAGGAACCGAACGAACACGAGCACGGCGACGAGCGCGACGCGCGCCGGGGTCGGCAGGCGAACGCCGAGGCGCCCGAGCACCGCGAGCAGCGCGAGCAGGGCGACGATGTCGAGCGACGGCAGCAGATACCAGAGCGGCGGCTCGTCCCCCGGATACCGGAGGTTCACGGTGGCATCGAGCAGGAGGAGGCCCAAAACGAACGTGAGCGTCGGGGCCTTGCGCGGCAGCCGAGCGAGCCGGCGGCCGGTCCGGCGCACGCGCTTCTGCAGCTCGCCCCAGGTCGCTTCGCGGAGCGAGCGCTTGGGTCTGCGACGTCGTGCGCCGGGACGCCGGCGAAAACGGCCAGAAGGCGGCAGTTCAGGAGGTGCGGGAATCCGGCTCTCGTCGAGCGCTGGAGCGTCGTCTCTCTCCACGGTCATCAGCGGCGCGCCGCGTCCTCACTCTGGGATCGCGGAGCGCGCACCGTAGCACCGACCTCGCACGCACCGCTCACTTGCGTCCCGCACGCCGCAGCGCGCGTTCCATCCGGCGCTGCCCACCCCGCATTTTTCGCGTGGAAGCAAAGGCTCTCCGGAGCGAACGCGCTCCGTCCAATGACGGCGTGATGCGGGCGCGATTGGATCAGTCGATCGGCAACGGTGGCGCGCCGTACACTGGGCCCTCGCTCGGCGGCCCGCCCTCGCTCCCACCCGTGTTCGTCGCTTGACCACCCGCGCCACCGTCGGGTTGGAC
>CAYYWA010000007.1:15942-48429 GCA_964475255.1 uncultured Sorangium sp. | reverse complement strand
TGCCCAGAGCCCCCACAGCCCCGCGAGCAGCGCCACCAGGGCGGCGCCACCTGCGGCGAGCCAGCGCCAGAGGCGCGTCACTGCGGCCCCGCGGCGGCCCTCAGCTTCACCGCGGCCGACGCTCCCACGATAAGCCCGAGGACCATCGGCACGTGCAGCTGGCAGAAGCCAGCCCACTCGGCGAAGGTGGCGCGACCGAGGAACACCCACGTGGTCGCGAAGCCGAACGGCACCGCGAGGGCGCCCAGGCCGATCAGCTGGTTGCGTCCCAGCGGCTTGCGTCTGGGCTTCTTTGCCTGCGTGTACTCACCCATGGGTCACCTCACCGCGCGATAACCGCGGCCAGCTCCTTCTCGATCGAATCCAGCCTCGCCTCTGCGCGGGCAAGGCGCCGCTCGTGCTCGATCCGGATCTGCTTCTCCGCGGCTAGAGACTCGCGGATCGACGCGATTGCATCCTCCACCCGCCGCATGCCTCGCGATACGGCAGTGATCACCAGGAGCACCGTACCGCTCAGCAGCGACGCGACCACGGCGGCGACGAACTCAGGAGTGAGTGTCATTGGACCGTCCCCGCTCTACGCACCACGGTGCCAGCGCTGAGGGCGTCGGCGTACTCGCTGGGGCTGCCGGTGGTGAGGTGCTCGAGGTGCGCCGGGAAGGTGGTGGACTGGCCCTCGACGTCGACGCGTAGCACGTGGAGCCCCACCACGTCGGCCGCGGGGATCGATCCCCACACGCCCGAGACCCACGACGCGAGGCCCTGCGTCTGCGACGGCCCGAGAGGCACGTAGCCGTCGGTGTAGCGGTAGGTGATCTCGCCGTCGGCCGCGGAGACGAAGCCCACGACCTTGCCCGCGGCCTCATCTGCGACATAGGTCGCAGCGCTCGCGGTGCGCTGGTCGATGATGCGGCACCTCAGCGGCGGACGCAGGCAGTGCAGCTCACGAATGCCCGCGGGCTGAGCTGCGGGCCACACGGTGAGCGCCCACTGTGCGAGCGCGGTGCGCTGCGTGCCGGAGAGCGCCACCGAGTCAGTGCGCGCGACCCACACGGGGTCACCGACAGCGGCGTTCGCCACCAGCGCAGCAGCGACGGCGGCGGTAAGGATAGCGGGGCCGAGCCAGCGAATCGTTTTCATGGGAAGCACGCCGTGTCGTCAGAGGTCTTGAGTGCGGCAGCGCCGCCCCCAGGGCAGTAGCAGTGGATCTTCGACGTGCTGTTCCACAGGATCGATCCCTCCGGCCAGTTGCTCGTAGCTGCGCAGGGGTTCGATGTCTGCGCCGCCGGCACGAGGCCGCGGCCACCGATCAGCGACAGCGACCCGTTGATCTGCACCTGCGTGCCGAAGTTGATCCGGATCGTGTCCACGCCGTTCGACCGCCAGCGGCAGTCGTTGTCGCCCGTGCATCCGAGGCTGCTGTTCCCGTCGCTGTCGAGCACGAGCGATTGCCCCTGCGGGATACACACGTCGCCACTCAGGCCGCCAGAGCACGCTCCGCCGAGCTGCACGGGGCCGGTGGTGTCCGTGAGCGCCTTGCCGCCGAGCTCGCCGCTGAAGTTGGGCTGAGCCTGGGGGAACACCTGCGCGCCCATCTGCGCGGACACGTGGGTGAGCGCGCCGAAGCCGAGCAGCGCGATGAAGGCCAGAGCGATGACGCTGAGCTGCGCCTTCATTGCGTCACCAGTCGGCCGACGACGGCCACGGTGTCACTGCCGTTCGCGCTGGTGCTCGCCAGGGTGCAGTCGGTCCGCTGCCACCCGAGGATCCCCACCTGCCACGCGAGCACCTCGCTCGCGCTTGTGCCGCTCTTGAGCGTCGCGGTCACCGACGTACACACACCGGTGCTGTCGAAGCTGCAGGTGGTGCGCTGTGCCGTCGGCGCCGAGCTCGTCACCGAGCTCTTGCAGGTCAGCGTGAGGTCGGCGCCAGCCGCGCGCACGCGCGTGATCTCGAGGTTGGCCAGGGCGAACTGCAGCCCAGGGTTGTTGATGGTGAAGGTCCTCGAGGCCGCGGTGCCGTTGAGCGCGGTGGTGGCGAGGAAGGTCTGCACGTTGTCGCCCAGGTGGGCGCCACCAGCTGTGGCCACCGGCGATAGAAACAGGACCGCGAGGAGAGCTAGAGCGAGTCGGACGGTTCGCATGCCCCCGACTCTACGAAGGGGGCTGGATCTGGCAATTGCGTTAGGAGACGTGCTCGACCTGGAAGTCCAACACCTGCATGCCGAGGCTCGAAGAGGACGACCCAAAGGACCCGTACACGCCCAAGATGAGGTCCGTGGCGCTCGCGGGCGCCGTGTCGTAGACGACGCTTCCCCCGTCGTTGGCTATTGGTTGGCCCTCCTCGACAAAGCTACTCCCCGTCCCGGCGTGCACGATGGCCCATCCCCGCCCATGCGCCGTGATGTTGCCGGACGTCGCGTTTGCAACTCGGAGGTCTGACTCGAGCGTCACGATGTGGGTGTCGGTGGCGTCGATGCTCCCGCCCAGACTCGTGGCGAGGTCTTATCGCTCAGGACACGTGTTCAACGTTGAAGTCCATGATCCGCCCTTTGATGTCTGTGGAAGCTCCGACCGCGTATACCCCCAGGACGAGATTTGTCGTGCTCGCCGGAACGTCATCATAGATGACACTGCCCGCTTCATCTTCGATAGGTTGGCCTTCCTCAAAGAAGTTATTCTCCGTGCCGTTGTGTGCTACTGCGTAGCCTCGGCCGTGAGCTGCGATTGATCCGGTTCCAGCGTCGAGAACGCGAATGTTCGCTTCCAAAGTGACGATATGCGTGTAGAGAGACGCGATGTCTCCTCCTAAGCTCGTTGCCGCAAGGGAGAGACCATTGCCTCCCGGAAGAGGACTCGCGGAGGGCCCGTAGAAAAGACCCGCGTAGTACGCAAGAGCACCACCACTCAGATTCTTGATCGCCACCATAGCTCGAATGCGTAACCGCATTCCGTCGTACATCTCTCCCAAAGGCCACGGAAAAACATCGTTGGTGGCGTAAACGCCATCCATCGGAATGACAGTCCCTGAGCCGGAGCTGATATCAGCGAAGCCCGCGGTAGGGTCAAAGCTGTCGGCCAAGGACGCAACGAGAGTGTTGAACTGCCCGTTACCGTCGGCATCTCCTAGAAGCGTACGCCTACGAAGAGCCCCCAGACGTACGCTATCCGCATAGAGATCACCGTCTTGGTGTGTGGTCGGGGCGGCATTCTGAGGCACCACACGCAAGGCCGATCGAGCTGGAGAAGTTGTGTCTGCCTGAGCGATCAAGCCGTAGCCCGTGCCAGAACTCACCGCCGATACCGCAGCGCCGGAACCAGAGCTCGTGGCGGAGATCGCGCCGCCCGTGCCGGCCTGTATCACCTCGATTGCAGGGCTGCTGGTGTTCAGCGAGCCCCGCAGCCGCCTAGCGAAATTGACGCGGAGGTTTTGGCCATCGGCCTCGAGGTATGACACGGGCGCGCGCTGCGTGGATCCCGAGCCCTGCGAGCCATCGGCGGCGCGGATATCTACCTTGCTGTACCCGTTGCCGCGAGCGGTGCCGCCCCACACGTTGGCGGTGCCGCCGTTAACGTTGGCTGCGCCCGCACCACCGCCGAACACCCCAGCGCTGCCTGGGGTGCCGCTTGTGGAGCCGCCATCACCAGCTTGCAGGAAAGAATCACCGCCAATGCCCGTGGCGCCGCCAGCACCACCATAGAGCCCAGCGAAGCCGCCACCGCCTGAGCCTGCACCCGCGCCGCCCTGCACCGTCGCCGTGCCACCACCGCCGCTACCAGCTCCGGCGCCGGCCTGCAGACCCGCGTTTCCGCCCGCGCCTGACGTGTGCCCGTCAGCGGCCCGCACATGCATGGCACCGCCGGCGCCTGAAGCGGTGAGCTCCGGTGAGCGGACGTGGAAGTCCTCCTGGTCACCACTGCCGCCCGGGAACCCATCGTTCATCCGCTCGCGCAGCCAACGGAAGTGCTCGCCCGCGTAGTACATGTGCCAGTTGAACAGGGCCGAGCTCGGCTCCTCGTCGGGCTCCCAACCGAGGATCAGCTTGGCGCCGTTGGGTGCGGTTTGGTTGGCGAGGCCCGTGTTCCATTCGGGCAGGTCGGTAGGTCTGGCGGTGGCCATCGCTCTTAAGCTCCCTCGACAGTAGTTGCGAAGTGGTAGCCCCCATCAAACTTGGCGCCGCCGGCGCCGTCGAATCTGAAACCGGGCGAGCTCTCCCTGTACTGAAACAGGATCCGCACGCCGCTCGACGCCGCGATGGTCAGGAGGTCGGCCACGTGGGGCCCAAGGCCAGCGACTAGCGCTTGGTCGATGACACGGATCGTTGCTGCCGCAGGATGCTCGAGCACAACCTCTGCCGTGGCCCCCGTGGTGGCGGAGTCGATAGCGAGCTCGGCCACGCGCACCACCTCGGGATGGGTTCCACTCGAGAGGTTGGCTGCGATTTTCGCGCGCAGGATCCCGCGGTAGACCTCATCACCCAAATCGCCGCGCTCGCGCTCCACGATGCGCCCGAGGTTGTCGAGCTGCTCGCCTGTGGCGGTGTCGAGGAAGCGCTCGAGCATGAGCTGCCAAAAGGCGTCCTCGATCTCCTGAACCTTGGCAGCCACCACGCGCACCAGGGCCTCGATGCGCGGCTTGCCTTGGAACTGCTCGAGCAGGTCGCCAACGATGCGGTCGGCGTGGTTGGTGATCTTGGTGGTCATCAGCTGGGCGTTACGAAATTCACGGTGAGGTCGATGTCGCCTTCATCCAGGGTGGCCACCTCGTCGAGCCCGATGGCGATGTTGGTCGCGGCCACGGGCGCGGCCACGTCGTCGATGAGCCAAGCCGTCACGTCGTACACGCCAGCCTGGAACAGCCGACCCTTGGCTGCCTCGGCGATCACGTCGTCTCCCATGCGCAGCCCGCCCACGTACTCGAGCAACGCGGCTTTCACTGCGTCGTCGCCAGCGTAGGAGCTGGCGATCGCGCTGATGGTGGCCTCGATGTAAACCGGGATCTCGGTGGCGACGTCCCACGAGACGGTGACCTGCGTTCCCTGCGAGTCCTCCACCTGGGCGCTCTCGTTTCCGTAGCTCTGAATCCCGAGCGGGCTGTTCTCGAAGATCACCCGAGCGATCTCGTCGTTGTCGAGGTTCGTGCCGAAGACCACCGCGCGGAAGGAGTGCGGCGGGAGCCCGTTGCCGTCGGTGTCGTCGGTGCGATTCTGGTACACGCTCACGTCGAGCATGCCGTCGAGCTCGAGCAGGCGCGCGCGCAAGCTCTCGCCGGTGCTGGTGCCCTGGCGCTCGAGCTCGCCGGCTCGGCGGCTGCGAAGCTCGGCGTCGGTCTCCTCGAGGGTGCCGAGCTCGGCCGCGGTGCCATCGATGCCGTAGTTGGTGCCGACCGCGAAGAGCCCAGCCGAGTGGGAGAGGATCCGGATAGTCGCGTCGGCGCCGGCGTCGTCGGTCGTGATCTTCACCCGCCCATCTTCGACCGAGGCCACGCCGTCGACGATGGTGTCGTTGATGACGTCCACGATCTCCTGCGCGGTCGCGGCGCCGATGCTGGCGAAGTCGGCGGTGAGGAAGGTGAAGGTTTGAGTGGAGCCGCCGGCGGGGATCCGGAAGTTGAGCACATCCGCGTCATCGAGCGCGAAGGGCTCGGCCGCGGTGCTCCACGCAACGCCGGGCACGGGCTCGTTCACGATCGCGTTCCACCCGGACACGGGCGTAGCGATCTCGGTGAGCGTTCCTTCCTCCGCCTCCACGGGGCCGTCATCCACCGCCTGCATCTCCACTTGATGCCACCGGCGTCGCCCAGCCTGAGGGCCTGCCGCAGCGATGGTCTCGAACACGCGACCGGGCGCACCATCGACGGTCGCCCGCGAGCCGGCGGGCAGAGTGACGTCGGCATCGAGGTCCACCGCCGCGACCAGAGTCGACGGCGAGGCGCCCGCCCGCGTGGTGCCGGTGAGCGCTGCGAGGCCGTCGAGCGCGTCCCCGGTGGAAGTGTCAGGGTCGAAGGCGCGATAGAGCGACTGGCCCAGCTCCCACAGCGAGCCCAGCCGACCCGCCACCACGCCGATGATGATCCCGAGGATCGAGTCCGCTTGGGTGTTGACGTTGCCGAGCTCGGCCTTGAGCTCGTCCGCCAGCTCCTCGCGGAGCTCCTCGGTGGTCTTGATCTCGAAGCCGGTGCTGGTGAGGCCTGCCATGCCTGTGGGAAGCTAGCTGAGGATAAACGGCGCGTCGAAAGTGATGGGCTCGTCGAGGTCGGTGAAGGCTCGGCCGGTGACCACGCCCCTGCGCGAAGGGCCATCGTAGTCAAGGGTGAGGTCGTAGACGTCGACCACGCCGGGCACGCCGAGCGCCGCATCGCGGATCGCAGCGAGCACCACCGCCTTGCGCAGCGGCTTCACGCCCAGGATTCGTTCGTAGTAGGGCATGCCCACCCGTGGGTCGAGGAGCCACTCACCGCGGAAGGTGCGGAAGCGGATCCTGCACTGCTGCGCGATGCGGCTGAGCCCCTCCACGAGCTCGAGGTCGCCGTCGTCGCTGAGCGTGAGGTCGCCGGTGATCGGGTCTAGCTGCAGGTCCACAAGCTCACTCCTCTGCGTTCACGCTTCCCGAGCCCACGTCATTGACGGCGCCGTGGGTGGTGCCGGGCGAGGCCACCGCCGGCGAGATCCCCGCCGGCGCCTGCGTGTTGTTCGGTGTCGCTGGCGGGGGTGCCACTTGGTACGCCGCCCCCTCGACGTGGGTGTGCGACAGCACCTGCGTGACGAACGTACCGAAGGAGGTCACGAAGGTGCCCCACGTGTTGGTGACAAAGCTGTTGAAGCTCGAGGCCAGGCTCTCAACCTCCGACTTGGTCTTTTCCGCCAGAGCCACCGCCTGCTTGGCGCCGCCGCTCGTGCCGATGTCGATCACGCCGTCACCGATCCGCACCTGGTGCCCACCGTCTTTGCCCACCACCATGCTCGAGCCGTCCACCTCACCGAGAGCCTTGCCGCTCGGCATGCCCCCCGGGATCGCGTAGGCATCGGTGAGGTCGTGCATGCGGTTGTCCGCGCAGTCCTTCACCTCGCCGTTGCCGGCCTTCCAGGGGCCGATGTCCCTGCAGCAGATCACGAGCAGCACCGGGTCGCCCTTCTGCATGGGGAAGCTGGCAAAGAAGCCGCCGCCGCTCGGCATCACCACCGGCACGTTGGGGATCACGGCGAGCCGTTCGGGCTCCTCGCCCTCTGTCAGAGGCAGGAACGGCACCACCGCGGGCGCAACGTCCGCGCGCTGGGTCTCGGGGTCGTAGGTCTCGATCACGCCGGGCAGAGCCGTCCACGCGCGGCTAAACCAATGCCGCAGCACGAGCCGCAGCACTTCTGACATATCGGGATTGTCGCTCGCGTCGCTCACTTGGACCTCCTCAGGTCGAGCTCAGCGTACCAATCGGTCCCGTGGGTGTCCCCGCTGTACACCACGCGCTCCACGCGAAAGAGGCCCTCCACCGCGGCCGCCTGCAGCTGCACTTGCCGGGCAGGCTCGAGGCCGGGGCGGATGAGCGCCTTGCACCTCAGGATCCCCTTGTCGCCAGGGTGCGGTGAGCCGATGAGGCCCGTGTCGCGTGAGAGCAGCACGGCCTGCCCAGGGAGCGGGTAGCCCTTGCGGGTGACCACGAGAGTCTCGTTCTGCACCGAGTACTCCAACCCGGCCGAATCCATGAGCCGATCGATGACGTCCTTGCCAGTGCCTGCGAGCACGAGGCCCTCGGTGTACTCGGTGATCCCGCGGCTGAAGTTGCCTTGCTTGAACTCCTCGAGGGCGTTGCCGAGCCCCACACCGAGCTCGTCGGCGATTGCCTTGAACGCATCGGTGACCTTGGTGCCGGCCTTGAAGGCCTTTGAGATCCGCGCCTTCATGAGCTGGTGCGGCCCGTCGTCCGCTTCCAGACTCGTGATCCAGTCAGGCCCCTCGCGCCGGTGTGAGACGCGGTGGATCTTGCCCTGAAAGATGAGCGGGAACGCGTCCTCGTAGCCGGCCTCGAGCGAGGCGCTGATCGCCTTGCGTGCACCGGTGGCGCCCTCGTCCTGGCTCAGCTTCGCGCGGGAGTCAGGCCCGAGGTTGTAGATGTCGATGGTCGAGTCGTTCTGCTTGCGCTTGTGGCCGCGCTCGACCTTGAAGCCAATGCGCAGCGCAGTGATCTCGATCTGCTGCGAGGCCTCTGCCGGGCCCGCCACGAGTCGCCATTTGCGGCCGAACAACATCGATCACAGCTCCCCCACCGACTCGGCGTCGTAGTAGAGCGCGATCACGCGCGTGCCGAGGTCGTCACGGCCCGGATCGAGATTGCCGCGGCCCAGGTCGATAAAGAGGATGTCCCCCGGCGGTCTGAGTGCGTGCCGGTTGCGCCAGAGTGGCTGCGCCGCGACCCTCACCGGCCAACCCTGCACGATGGGTGTCTGCTCGGCGTCGTCGGCGTGCATCGAGAAGTACCAAGCGCCCTCGCGATCGTTCCAATCGAGGGTGATCACGAACGGGCGGCCGTCGAGGTCCACCGACAGCCGCGAGTGTGGATCGGTGGAGGCGACGGGAAGGCGAAAGACGGCCATGAGATCAGAACCCCGGCGGGCGCGCGAGCCCCGAGTTGTACGCGGCCGAGCCCTTGCTCTGCTCGGCCGGTGTGGCTGCCTTCTTCGGCTTGGGTCCCTGATTCTTCTGGGCCCCTGGCGTGTCCGACACGTTGACCAGGCGGGACGTCGCGATGTCAACGCGCGTGAGTTTGATCTGAGCGACGAGCGCGTTCGCGGTCGCCGACGTGCGCGGGTCGCTCACGCTCTCGATGAGCAGGTTGTCGATATGCCGCCAGTCCTCCACAAGCTCGAGCGGCGTGCCCGCCTTGCGCCACTTCTCGAGCTGCTCGTAGGCCTGTTGCGCGAGCGTTTCGACCTCGATGAGCGATTGTGCGACGCCGCCGATGTTCGAGGCCGACAGCCCGGCGCTGATCGCCCCGCCGAGGCCCTCACCCGGCAGAAGCAAGGGAAAGTTGGTGACGACGGCATCGACCAGGGAGACGCTCAGCGGCTCGGGCACCGAGTGATCCGAGAGCGCCTCCTTCACCTCCACCGGATGGCGGGTGACCTTGCTCTGGGAGGCGTACTCGATGCGCACGACACAATCGAACTCCACCGTGCTGAACACGAGGTCGGCCTTCGTGGGAGGTACCCCCGTGCGCAGCGAGCTGTCGTAGAGGATGACGCTCAAGGCTCAACCTCCCGTGGGCTGCGGCACCAAGGCGCGCAGTGTCTTGCGGTTCTGCTGCTCGAGCACGTCGCGCGCGCGCTGTGCGGCCGCGTCGCCCACCGCGGCCGCGTCCTGGCCGGGCGCTGCGTTGATCGTCTGGGTTACGTTCACGGTAGAATTGACAGACGGTGGGTCCGCGCGACTGGGGCGCCCAAGGCCAGGCACCTCTGCGCTCGCGTAGGGGTCGTCCCAAACTCCGGTCTTCTCAAACTTGAGATGACGCGCGCGCATCTCATCGTCGACGTTGACAATCCCTTCGCCGAACCCCAACCATCGTGCGAGGTCCTGCCCGAGCTCCTTGGGGCGGTCACGGATCTGGTCCATCAGATAGAGCACGTCGCGCAGGAACTTCAGCAGCGGAGAGTTCTCGACGCCAGGGTCCTCGATGATCCCCTTGCGAATGTCTTCAAAGAACTGCGACCAGAGCCCCGTGAGGCTGTCCTCGCCCTTGAAGTAGGCCTTGAGGTCGTCGACCACGACGATAACTGCCGCCACAGCAGCAGCAATCCCTGCCCACATCAGGAGCACGGGCGCGAAGGGTAGGATCATCTTGAGCGCCAGAGCCGCCGCGGCCGCACCGAGCACCTGGATCGCGGTCTCGAGAATCCGCGAGCCCTTCGCCCACTCCAGGAAGGTGTTCAGGCCGTCGCGGGCCATCAACGCCAAGCGCGTGGCCCCGGGCAGCAGCTCCTGGCCGATGCGCACCGCGAGGTCCTTGAGCCGGTCTCGCAGCGCCTTCACCGCGCCCGCGTACTCGTCGGCTTCCTTGGCCGCGCGCCCCGTGAACAGCGAGGTGCGCTCCATGATGAAGGCGTAGCGGAGCTGCACCTTCTCGGCCTCGGTCATGTCCTTGATGTTTTTGGTGATGCCCTTGTTGCGCGCGAACTCCTCTTGAGCGGCCTGGGTCAGCACCACGCCGTAGCGGCGCAAGGGCTCGGTCTCGCCGGCGAGGCCTGAGCGCAGCGCGACGAGTGCTTCCTCGTCGCTGGTGTTGAACACCGCGGCGATGTCGACGGCCGTCTGCGCCATGTCCTGCGAGAGCTTGGCCACCTCCTCGCCGGCGCCCATGAGCGGAGCGACCATCGCGCCCACTGAGGAGGCGAAGCGCTGCAGCTCAAACTCGGAGCGCCCCACCGAGCCAGCGGTGCGGCGTGACCATTCCTCGACGTCGCCGGCGCTGGCTGCAAACACGTCCCCCATGAGCGCTGTGGTCTGCTGCGCGTCGCTGGCCATCTCCACCATGCTGGCGATCCCGCGCGCCACGACGCCGGTGACGAAGATCTGGCCTACGACCGAGGCAGCGCGGCGGAGCTTCTCGACTGACGACTCAGCCTTGTCGAAGCTGCCCTTGTCGACGTCGAACCCGAAGAGGGTGACGATCTCTCGGAGGATTCCACCACCAGGCATGACGGCAGCCTACCCCGTTGGCTTCGATGCGTCTGCGATGTTGTCGAGGATCCAGTTGGCCTCGTGGACTTCGACGATGTCCCAGTGCTCGTCGATCTCTCTCAGGCCGGAGGCGTAGCCTTCGGCGATGAGTCGCCACTTCCACCACTTCGCGACGGGGGGGAGGCGAAAGCTCCCGCGAGCAGATCCTTCAGCAGGCCGGTTAGCGAGGTACGGGTACCGGCCGAATCGGCGAAAAAATCGAAGAAGTTGACCTCCACCGCGAAGGCCGTGACCTTGAGCATCGACCAGAAGCGGCCATGAAAGTGCAGCTTCCACGCATCGCCGAGCTGGCCCACGCCGTTGCAGGTGGTGACGCGCATCATGGTGCTCACCACCTTCTTGACGCGGGCCTCGTCGGCCTGGCTCACGAATCGTTGCAGGGCTGCAGCGACGGCCTTGCGCGCGATGCCGTCCTCGCCGTCCTTGTCGACAGCGAGAATCTCACCCACCGCCGGCAGTAGCAGGTGCTCGAGCTCGCACGCGATCGAGAGCGCACGGTCGGGGTCGAGGTGATGGACGGTGTACGTGTGGCCGTCGATCTCGCGGGTCTGGTTGTCGGCTTGGCTCATGGGGGTGGTGGGCGCGGTGGGTTGGTTGGGGGCGCCGCCACCGCGGTAGACGACGCCCCCTTATGTTGTTGGGTGATCCTTTGCGGTCTACGCGGGGAGCGGGGGCGGATTGGCGCCGCCGTCGAAGTCCTGCAGGTCGTGGGTGCTGAACATCCACGTGCGGGTACCGGCGGTCTTGCCGAAGCTGCGCTCGGGGCGGCGCTTGATCCACGCCTTCGGGGCCAGGAACAGCGCGGTGCCGTTCTTGTCCTTGATCAGCATGGGCCGCACGCCTTGCCCCGTGGTGCGGTCGAGCTTCGACATGATCGAGAGCAGGGCATTGGTGGGCGAGCTCTGGGAGAGCACCACCTCGATGTCGGCCCCGTTGTTGTTGTTCATCGTCCGCGTCGCGCTGTCAGGGCCGCGGTAGAGCTGCGTGTCGTCCTCGAGCGGGCGGATGGTGATCACCGAGTCGTCGGCGTAGCCCTCGAACAGGATCTCGCCAAACGTCACGATGACGTCGCGCAGGTTGTAGTGGTACAGCTGATCGCTCATCGGCTCTGCCTCCTTACGCGCTCACGGTCGCGTTGATGGTGAGCTTGTGGATGGCGCCGGCGAGGGTCCCGGAGAAGCTCACGCCAGTGAGCACCCGAGCGGACCGATCACCGGGGCTCACGTCGACGGCGTCGGGCACCACCACCACGAGGTCATCGTTGAGCGCGCCGTTGGCGATCCCCTCGGCCCACACGCCGCGGATCCTGGCCTCCACCGCGGCGATGCCCTTGTCGGTGAAGGGCACCTTGTCGGCGCGGGTGATGAGATCGAACAGGTCCTCTTGCACCCGAGCCTTGAGCCACTCGATGGTGACGGTCACGTCGATGAAGTCGAGGCCGGTGGTGCCGGGGAAGGTGATCGCCTTGCCGGCGACCTCGATGTACCAGTTGCCTTTCTTGGCTTCGATGTTCGCGCGGTGAGTGGCGGAGAGCTGCGCCGTGCTCACGTTGCGGAGCGTCTTGTAGGCCCACGTGGCCGAGCCGGGAGTGAGGGGCAACATGCGACCCATCCACCCAGCCGCGACGTGGTCGTGGGGGCGGGGCGAGTAGGCGCCGAAGGTAAAGCCTCGGCTCGCGACCTCCTGGTCATCGAGCACGTCACCACTGCCTGCGGCGCCGGTCTTGGCCGCGCTGTCGCCCGTGGTGAAGCCGAAAAGCTTGCGATTGGTCTCCGCCCACCCGGCGGTCGCGTTGACGATGGCCTGGCTCTGGTTGTCGACGAGTAGGCCAAACCACGTGTCATCCGCCGCGCGGATCGCCGCGAGGTCGGTGGCCATGCCCGGGTCGGTGGTGCCGTTCACGCGCGCCCACAGGTGGCCGGTGCCGTCGTCGCCAGCGTAGAGGCCGAATACCTCGCCCGCGTTGTCAGCCGTGAGGATTAGCGTCGCAGTGCCGGTGCCGGTGATGTTCTGCGTGCCGCCATTGATCGCGCTGCGGAAGGCGTCGCAGATATCCTCCGCATCGTCGCCCGATTCCGCAGTGTACTCGTACTCGACCAACACGCCGTCCTGGTCGGTGAGCTCGATCACGTAGGTCACGCCTTCCACCGCAGTGGGGGTGAGCGTCTCCACGTGCGCGTTGGGCGTCTCCGCCAGGCGTCCGACCAGAAAGCGCGGCGGCGCCGGCACCTGGCTCATGAGCTTCGAGGCCGCGACATAGGCTTGGTGCCCGGCGGTGAAGCCGTCGGCGAGCATGTCGGCGGGGTTGGTGTACGCGCGCACGCGCTCGGGCCAATTCTCGTGGTAGGCCGCGATCAGGGTCGTGCCGAAGCCGCGCCGTGTGATCCCCGCCGTCTGCGCGACGATGTTGAGGGTCAACAGATTGTCGAGCGCATCCGCCATCGTTCACCTCACAGCGGCGTCGGGTCGTCTTCGCCGCCGTAGTAGTCGGTCGAGCTGTGGTTGGAGATGGTGCTCTCGGCCAACACACGCTCGATAGCTGTTTCAGAGGTAGCGGGTACGTAGGACGCTGCCAAACCTGTTAGGACGTCGAAGCCGGCGCGGGAGAGAAAGCCACCGTCGAGTGCGGTGCGGCGGTTCGTGATCGCGCCACGCGGGTCAAGGATAGCAACGCCGGCGGCGCGCAGGGCCTCGTGGATCTCATCCCGCGAGAGTGAGCTGCGGAGCTCCTCGGCCAGAGCGAAGGCGTCGTTGGCGTGGCTGTAGGCAGCGCCCTCGAAGCTCACGATCACCTCGACGCTGAACGTGACCTCACGGTCGCCACGGATGGCTCGTCGAATGTCGTTGCCGTCCCCGAGGACGTGAGTGCTGTCGTGGTGCACCGCGACCGGGCCGCCCACGATGTCGAGCAGCACGTAGGGATAGGCAGGGCGAGCCGCGTCTTGACCGGCCCAGTGAATCCCCGCGGTGGGGAGCACCGCCGTCACCCAGTCAGCGAGCGCGTTCTTCACGGTGCCCCAGTTGATCACCGCCATCGGGTCACTCCACCATCACCGCGACCGAGCGGTAGTAGCCGCCGTGCGTGGTCCAGTCCTCGACCTGCACGACCTCGTACGTCTTGCCGCTGCGGGTGAACCGGTCGCCGATCCGACCGGACCCAGGGTCCGTGTCCGTAGCGAGCAGCTCGTCGGCGCCGTAGAGCACCCAACCGCCTGTCTGGCGGATCCCCTCGGGGAGCTGCTGAGCCTCGCGCGCGCGTAACGGCTGCAGGCTCACCACCGCCGAGAACGTGCTCGAGCTGCCTGGCGTGACGATGCCCTTGGAGCGCGTGCCTACGGCGAAGCGGGTGATGGTCACCGTCTCGGCTTCCATCGCGATGGCGTCGAGCAGGCTCATCGCTTGCGCACCTCCCAGTCGATGGACTGGCGGAATTGCCCAGAGTCGATGAGAGGCGTGAAGACTCGCGGCCCCGTGTGCGATGGGTCGGGCCCAGCGCGTCGGGCCTTGGTGGACTCGGCGAGCGGTGGCGCGATACCCTTCGCGATTCGCGCCTGAATCTCGCCCACCAGCTTGGCGCCGAGCTGCCCGAGGGCTTGCTCGTGGGTGATGCTGCCCTTCATCCACTGCGCCTGCAGCTTGCGGATCATGCCGCGGATCCGGTCTCGGTTCTCGTCGACGTAGGCGCGCATCCACGAGCGCGATGGCACGCGCCCATCCGCGGTGCCGAACTCGTGCACGGCAGCCACGAGCACGTTGGTGACCTCCTCGTCGAAGATATCTTCGCCCCCGCCACCGGCGCCGCCCTTCTTTGCCGAGGCAGCCTCACCGAAGATCCCCACCGCAACAGCGGTGCCGTTGTTGTGGGTCATCCACCGGCGCTTGAGCTCTTCGAAGCCGTGGTCGATGACCTTCTGACTGCCAGGGCGCGCCATCACACCACCCGACAGGGGAACAGCCCCTCGCGCGTGTTGAGGTAGAGCTGCCCGGCGTTGGTGCTCGCGAGGGCCGCGTCACCGAACAGCCCACCGCTCACGCTGGGCGCGGCGTAGGTGGTGGACACGCGGTCCACCGTGCGGGACTGGATCGGGCCCTGGTAGCCCGTGCCGGTGGCGCCCGTCTGGCGTCGCAGGTGCAGCGTCACAAGGTGGGCAGTGAGGGCCTTGAGCGCGAAGTCGCTCTTGGTGCCGAAGGCATCGGCGTTGTGGTGGCCCTCTGCGACCTCGAGCCACGCTTCAACGATGGTGTCGTCGACGCTGGCGAGCTCGGAGAAGAGAGCTTTGATCTGGGAGGCGGTGACAGCCACGGGGCGAGCCTAGGCCCGACCCCCGTGGTCGTCACGCGCGTTACGCTGCGGCCTTGCTGCCGTCGAGCAACTCGAGCTGCTGCGCGATGGCCTTCTTCACGTCCTGGCGCTGCTCGGCGTCGCTCCACTGCTTGAGCAGAACGCGATCGAAGGTCTGCCGCACCAGCGCGAGAGCCTTGGGCTTGGGCAACGCGGTGAGCTCGGGGCTCTCGGTGTGCAGCTCCTCGAGGACCTCTTCGCGCAACCGCACCTGCACAAACTTCGAGTCCCTCACCGCGTCCCAGTCCTTTCGCGGGATGCGATTGAGCCCGGGCATGAGTCGGACGGGGGTGGGCTTCTTGCCAGGCGGCACCGGGAACACGAGCTTCGCCGAGTTGTTGAGGATAAACACGGGCTCGCTGCCCTTGTCGGCCGGCTTCTCGGTGGTGGTCTTCTTGCTATCAGCCATGGAGGCTCCTGCGTTGGGGTTCGCAGAGGAGCCTTAGCCGCGCCCTCGTAGGTGTCGATTCTGTTCAGGGAGAGGTTGGACGGGAGGGACACATGGCCGCGCTCCTGGGATGACGGCCAGCTCGGAATGCCGATCCCCTCCCGTCCTGAAAGGACTGCCCAATGGCCCGCCGTAGCGGAGGGGGATCAGATGTCGTCGGTGTAGACGGCGCTGAGCGGGTAGTAGAAGCTCACGCCACCGATGCGCGCGTGGGTGGGCGTGCGGTACCGCAGATCCACCTGCTGCGTGGCGAGCACCTCGAACTCTTGCGGGATCTCGAGCTGCAGGGCGTCGGGGTCGCGGCGGTAGGTCACCATGCGGGGACCGGTGCCAGCGGCGTCGGCGAGCTTGAGCTTGTCCCAGGTGCCGACGCTCTTGATCCACGGGTTGTTCTCCAAGAACCACCGCAGGATCGTGGGCGAGATGTCGGTCATGCGCTTCATCGAGATGTGCGCATACTCGGCCACCGGGAGGATGATCGCGTTGGGCTGCTCCTTCTCCGAGGTGGTGTCGAGGATGGACTGCACCGACGCGCTCATGTCTTGAGCGATCTGATCGGGGGTCTTCTCGTCGGCGATCCACGCGCGGCCACCACCGGGGTCGTGAGCCTGGATGTCGGGCACGTTGGGGTGGTTGAGGAAGCCGAGCATACCGGTGGCGGTGTCGCCGAAGGCAGCGATCTCCTCCTCCTTCTCCGCCACCGCTCGAGCCGCCGCCGCAGCTTCACGCTCGGGGAGCCGCTTGTTGGCCATGGCCGACGCGCGGACGTCCTGCAGCGTGTACTCGAAGGCGATGCCCATGCCGTGGACGGGGGCCGAGAACTTCCGACCCTTCACGTTGGCGAGGGGCAGGTTGTCGCTGTAGTTGGCGATGAGCTTCGCGGTGCCGACCTGGTCGTACTGGGTGTACGAGATGGTCTCCGCACCGGGCCCGGCCTCGTTGCTCACCGGGATATACTCGCGGTGCCGGAGGTTGCGGCGCATGACGTCGTAGGACTTCGCCTTGAGGTGCTCGAGCTCGTTCTCGAAGAAGAGCGCCTCATTGGCGTCCAGGTTGGTGAGGTGTTCGAGGCCCATCGTCATTCGCTCCTTGTGGTGTTTCCCTGTGAGTGGGTTGGGGCTCCGCCGGTGGCTCAGAGCACCTCGAGGTTGACGGTCAGGTGGCCGGCGGTGAGGTTGGCACCGCTGGCATTCTTGGTGAACACCGCGGTGAGGCGGGCACCGGGCGCACCGACCACGTTGGCCGCCTTGTTGAGGGCGGTGGGGGTGTTCTGCACGATGGCGCCGTCTTCGGCCACGTCGCTGTCCCAGCTCGCCAGGACGGTCGCGCCGGCCAAGATCTGGATGGTCCAGTGATCGGTACCGTCGCCAGCGGTGACACCGGCGCTGAGCAGCGCATCCTTGAGCCGCACGTGACGGCCCTCGGGCACCGCGCCGAGCTCGATGGTCGTGGTGGAGCTCAGGGCGCCCACCGTCGCGTGCCGGTCGCTGATGTCGTAGCCACCGAGCTCGTCGTTGAGCTCGAGCACCGCGAGGCCACCCTTGGCGGCGGCGCTGCGGAACTTGGCGCCCTTCACGTGGCGGCGGGTGCCGCTGTCGTCGTCGGCGCCCCAGCCGCCCTTGGTGGCCTGGGTGTTGTCGAGCACGCCGGTGGTGAAGCGGCAGTAAGCGTCGTCGCCGGGGGAAACCGCGGTCTCGACCTTCACGATGACCTTGCCCTTGCGGAGTACGCTGGCCATGCGCTTGCTGGGCGTGGAGGCCACGGCCTCGTCGGCGTTGTCCTCGGCGTGCTCGAGCAGGTTCACGCCGCCCACGTCCTTGTAAGCCGCGTCGAGCTCCTCGAAGGTGCCGTCGCCCTTGTCCACCACGCCCAGGCCGTAGGCCACGGCGGTGGCCTCGCTGTTGATGAGGCCCATCACCGAACGCAGGTCGGTGTCGGCGAGCTGGCCCTCGACTCCGAGGGCTTGGTTGTCTGCGTATCCGCCAGTCTGCATGATCTACTCCGGTTGGGTGGTGGTGTTGGGTCGGTTGGTCCCTGCTTGGGCTCAGGCCTCGGCGGCCTCGTCGCCGTCGTCCTCGTCGAGGCCCTTGCGCCAAGCGGCGTGGGTGTCGGCGATCATGCGCTTGCGCGCCTCCTCCGACTTCTTCGCGATCGGCGCTCCCTGGCCCGAGGCCTTGCGCACGGCGTTGCGGCTGTCGGCCGCCACCTGGCGCTTGCCCTTGGCGCTGTCGGTGCTGAGGAACTTCACCGTCGCGTCGTAGCGAGCGTGCAGGTAGTCGCGGCTCACGTCCTTGAGCTCGGCGTCGGCGTCGGCCAGCAAGATCACCTGCCGGCGGATCTCGTCGTCCTCGAGTTTGCTGAGGTCGATCTTGTCCTTGTCGGCCTTGTCGGCGTTGAGCAGGGGGCCGGCCTCGCGCTCGAGGTCCATGCGCTTCTCCACCAGCTCCGCGACGCGCTCGGGGCTGATCGCGTCGGTGACCTGCTGCTTGAGCTTCTTGCCCTCGGCCTCGGCTTGATCGGCGCGGGCCTTGGCCTCGTCCACCAGCTTGCGGGCCTCGCTCACTTGGGAGTCGAGCGCCTCGATCCGCTTGTCGCGGTCGCCCAGGCCCTTCGAGATGGCTTGAAAGCTGGACTCGGCACACTCGATCTCGTGGGTGATGCCGTCGATGGTCAACTTGAACTTCATCTCGCTTGCTCCTGGTGTTGGAGAGTCGTCGCTGACTTCAGCGTCCCCGACGAGTACTGCGGTTTCAGAATCTAGTCGAATGCGTACCTCGGGCCCTGCGCGGCCCTTGCGCGTGATGGCGGCGTGGTTGTAGCGGATGTTTCGCTGGACAGCGTCGTAGCGGGTCCCGCGCCACACGCCGGGGGTGGGGTCGATCTCGCGCCAGTAGCCGAGCGAGATCTCTTGGCGCTCGCCCTTCTCCACCTGCCGCACGGCCTTGGCGTCGGTGATCATGAGATCGGCCCGGACCATGTCGCCCTCGCGCTCGATGGTGTCGGAGAGGTGGCCCACCGAGAGCTGGCGGCTGTTGTCGGCGGTCACCGGGGTGCCGATGGGCTCGGGGTGCTCGAGGGTGAGCGGGGCCATGCGCAGCGAGGCGAGGCTGTCAGCGTTGAACACTTCCTCGGGCGGGCGAAACTCGCGGCGGGTGGTGCCGTCGGCGAAACGGTACTCGAACACGCCCACGCGCGTGAGGGTAGCGGGGGCTCGGAGGAAGCCGTTGGGCATGCGCTCGGCCTTCCCGATGGGGGAGGCGTCGAGCACGTAACGGGCGCTGTCGTCGCCCTGGTCACACACCAACCGTCGCATGCGGCCCAATGTGAGGTTCTGGGGCCGCGGACGTCCAGCGCGTTACGTGCGACCCTGGGCAGCGTCCACGGCTTCCTGAAGCCGCTGCTCGCCGAGCTCGCCGTGGTAGGTAGAAATCGGGCGCAGCACCAGCCGGGCGACGTCACCGTCCCAGCGGCCGCCGGCGACGAGATCACGCGCCAGCCGTAGCCCCTCCTCGAGGTCTACGCCGTCGTAGTCGAACACCCGTTGCGCGAGCTCGTCCATCGTGGTGGGAGCCTAGCACTACCAGGGCGACTTGTGCAGGTGCCGCGTGAGCGCGGCTCGGGCGTCTTTGGTCACGGCCAGGCCGGCGGTCAGGACACGAAAGCGACGCTCGCGCGTCGCGGCGATGATGGCGTCGGGGCTGCCGATGTCGCTGCTGCCGAGCAGCCGCTCAGCAAAGGCGGGGTCCTTGGCGGCCTTCGCCATCTTGGCTTCCCAATCCTTCTCTGCGGCGCGCTCGGCGGCCTCCACCTGCTTGCGGAGATCGGGGAGCTGGCGTGCGAACATGTGCAGGTACTCGTCGACGCTCTGCGCGACGTCGCCCGTGTGGCGGCGCATGGCGAGCGCGGCCGCGCGTGCGTGCTTCACCGCCTCGACATGGGGCACGCCGGTGATCTCCGCCACCGCTGCCACCAGCGCGCGCACCCAACCCGGATAGCTCGACTCAACCTGCCCTGCGCCCACGGCGCCGAGGGAGACCTTCCACCCGGTGGCCGCCTTCTCGAACAGCGCTTGCGCAGCGATCTCGGTGGTGGCCTCCTCGAGCGCCTTCCCCGTGCCTCGGTACAGGCGGGCGTTCATCGGGCTGTGGGCATGCACCGTCTCATGGATGAAGGTCTTGAGGTCCTGGGCATCGCTGCGCGCCACGCCTTTGCCCTTGCCCTTGAGGAAGCGCACGAAGCCCGCGGCAACATCGGGGCGCACCCGGATCCGGCCAGTGACCAAGTTGCAGTCGGCGCGGGCGTCGGCGAGCCTGGCCACCTGCAGGTCGCCGGCTTCTGTGCCTAGAGCGGGCGCCATCTGGGCCCAGGTCACGCGGCGCTCTTGCTCGAGCGCGAGGTGCTCGAGCAGGCGACCGATTGCGCTGCGGCCAGCCGGGTTGTCCTCGACGTTGATGGCCCGCCCGAGCTCCTTCTCGGCGTGCTTCTTGGCCGCGGCGAAGGAAAGGCGCCCGGCCCGCCAGTCCGCCGCCACCTCCCGCGCCTTGAGCACCTGGTCGCGCACGGCGTTGTTGACGAGCGTGCGTGACACGAGCTTTTGCGACGCAGCCAGGGCGTTGAGCTCGCGTCGAACGGCGAGCTGCTGCGCCTTCGTGAACTGCCCACGCACGAAGGAAGTGACGGCCTTGGCGAGCGCTGCAGGCCTCCACCGGGGCGTGCTGGGCGTCGTGGGGTGCGCACCGTACCCAGTGGGAACACCGGGCGGAAGGGATGCCTTGGGCACCGCGCGCGGGCGCTTGGGGGCGCGCTTCGACGGCGTGTCGATCCCGGGGATCACCGGCTCGGCCGTACAGCGGCAGCGGAAGTCGCCACCGGGGTTGGCGCGGCGGCCTGTGCGCGGGTCAACGATGGGCGGCTTGTCGTAGCTGAAGGTCTCGCCCTCGAGCACGCGGTGCCCCGGCCGCACCCGGTCGTCCATCGAGGTGCGCCAGATGTACGAGGTGATCCCGAGGGCCTTGTGCCGGCGCTCGGTGATCTGCGCGTTGAGCTTGGCGGTCTGGTCTCGGGCGATGAGCTCGGCATTCTGAGCGTGCTGCGGGTAGCGGGCCCGGATCTCGCGCTCGATGACCTCCGCACGCCGCCCCTGGCGCACGTTGTCGAGCACGGTCTGCTGCACCTGGGTGAAGTAGCGCTCGGGGATGGTTTTGATGAGCTGCACGTTCTGTTGAACGAAACCCTCGGCCAGCGAGCGCAGCTCAGGGTCAGAGCCAAGGATATCGATCCCGAGCAGCACCTTGAGCTGGTTGCGGTTGAGCTGGTTGTTGGCCACCGCCACGCCCGAGGCCACACGCCGGCGGATGAGCTCGGCGAGCTCGTCGTCGCTCACGCGGCGGGCGAACTGCACACGCACGCCGTCGATCACGCGCGCGAGGGTGAGCGCCCAGGTGTCGAGGTCGGTGACGAGGGAGTCGTGAGCGAGCTGCGCCTCGCGCACCACGCTGCGAACCTCCGGGAGCACGTGGCGCTCCACCAGCTCGCGCATGACCTCGAGCACCTGCTCGCGGATCAGCTGGTAGTAAGCGCGCTCATGCAGCCGAGGCAGCTCGGTGGTGGGCACCAACGCGGGTGGGCGCCGCTCCTTCAACTGCGCCGCCGCGAGGCGGATCTCGAGGCTGGTCACGCGGCGTCGGTGGGGACCGGCTCAGGGGCGGGGGTTGACGACGCCCCGGGCTGCTTGGTGATCACCACCTTCTTGACCTTGGTGAGGCGGCCGGTGCGGGGGTCCTGCACCTTGGTCACGCGCTCGGTGGTGGTGAACCGCTCACTCTTCGGGCTGGTCTTCTTCGCCATTGCTTTGCTCCTGCCGCTTGGGCGGCTGCTTGGGTTTGGCGCCTGGTTTGGCCCCAGGGGGAGCACCGGGCGGGGCTGCTGCTGCCGCCGCAGCGGCGAGCTGCTTGGCCTGCTCCTCCGCCTTCTTCTCGCGCTCGGCAATAGCCTCGTCGATCCCCTCGAGCATCTCTTCGACGTCGTCGGGCTCGAGGCCGAGGCCCCTGCGCAGAAGCACACGCGCCGCCGGCACGGTGATCTCGCCGGAGAGTGCGCGCGCGATGATGTCGGTGCCCGCGGTGATCTGGGAGCCGTTGAGGGTGGTCTCGGGATTGAGGCCGGGCCCCCCTGGCATGCCGGTGGTGGGGTCGATGCCCGTGGGCTCGGTGGGAACGACGTCGTCGGCGCCGTCATCGTCCTCGGGCTCCTCGATCGCGAGCTCGGTGCCGTAGCCGTCGCCACCGTAGCGGCTGCGACGGATCTCATCGGGTGTGAGGAACGAGTTGCGCACGCGGATCTCGTCGGCCTGAGCGTCGCGCAGCCGGTTCTCGCTCAGCTCTGTCTCGCTCGGGCTCCACAGGGGGCAGCAAGCGACCTCCCACGAGTCGGAGCCGATCTTGAGCTCGCGCATGAGCAGGGTCACCAGCGCGGTGGCCTGCGGCAGCACGTTGCGAAGCTGTTCGCCCTCGATCCCGTTGTAGTACTGCTCGAGGTCCGATTGCCCCTGGTCACCCAGGCCTGCGGTCGCCTGCCCAAAGAGGATCTTCTCGGGCATGTCGGCGGCGCCGCAGAGCTCGTCCCGCAGGCGGTCGAGGATCTCGGGTAGGCCCGTGACCGGCGTCGTCTTGCGGTCGAACTCCTCCTCGGAGTCGAGCGGTAGGATCCGGGCGATGCTGCGCGCCATGTCGAGCGCCTTCAGGCGTGCCAGGACAGCGCCGTCCTTGTCCTCGGCCAGCATCTTGGCGAGGCCCTTGATCTTGAGCACCGCCTGCGCGAAGTCGGTGGCGAGGTGGGCAGCACCGCCGATGGCCTGGCCGTAGTCGCGCACCACGTCGTAGACGCGACTCACCACAGCGTCGGCCCAGCCGCCGAGCTCGCGCTGCCGGCGCGGCGGCGTGCGGATCCCCTCCCAGCGCAGCGTGCGGGTGGCGTGCACGAGCGGCTCGATAGGCTGGCCCTGGCCGTCGAGGAGCTGCCCGCCGGTGTTCAGGCGATACACGAGCGGCCGCCATTCGTCGTCCCACTCGGCCACCGACACCTGCCAGCGGTCCACCACGCGCAGGCCTTCGACCTTGCGAACGCGCTCGATGTTGAGCGGCTCCTCCTGCGGCTGGCCGTCGTCCACCAGCATGATCCCGAGCGCGGTGCCATGCAGACGAGCCCAGGCGATGCCGTCGCGGAACGCCGCCTTGGCGCCGAGCTCGCGCAGCCGCGCGTGGAGGTCGTCGGCGCGGTCGCGCCTTCCGTCCATGGCGATGTCGATCCAGCGGCGCACCTGGTCGAGCGCTGGGCGGTCGACGATGCGAGCCATGCGCCAGTCGCCGACATAGAGCAGGTTGGCCTGCTGCTCGCTGAGCAGCGTGGGTGCGGCGAAGGTCGCCGACATGCGCTTGTCGCGGTCCGCCCGGCCCAAGCCGGTGAGGATGTTGCCCCACCCGTCGGTGATCGGATTGCCGGAGCTGTCGAGGATCATCCTGCCCGGGACAGTACGCGGGGCCCCCCAGGGTGGCGAGCGCGTTACATCTTGCCGAGCGCTGCAAGCATGTCGCTCGCGCTGTGCCACACCTCGGTGCGCAGGTAGTTGATCAGCAGCGTGGTGGCGTCGACGTGGTCGTCGCTCGAGTACTTCGGGAAGCGGAGGATCTCAGGCTCCCATTCAGTCCTGGCCCAGTCGTCGCCACGGTCGTCGTCGGGGTGGCAGGTGTGGACATTGCCAGCGCGGAACCACGGCTCGGCCGCCTCGAGCCGCTGCTCTTTGCTGCCAGCGGGCTCCACGAGGATAAGACCAGGCACCGAGCCCTCGAGCTGCTCAGCGGTGGCGTCGCCATAGGCCTTGTTCTCGATGAGGTGGCCGTTGAACGCGTAGATCTCCTCGAGCTCGAGCAGCGCCTCGATCGTCTCGCCCAAGCCCCAGCGGCCGCGCCGGCGGTCGAGCAGGTAGATGTTGGGCTTCAGGACCCCCCACACCTGTCCCACCGCCCACGAGCTCGACTTGAGCTGTGAGCGCGACATGCGCAGGTCCCAGCTCCCGAGGATCATGTCGAAGCTGTCGGGCAGGGCGCGCTGCCGGCGGGCCACGAGCTGGTTCTTGCGATTGTAGACCCTGACCGGCTCGGGCTCCTGACGCCGGCGGTAGAAGTGGGCGATGTGCGCCGACTGCACGATGCCGCCACCGCGAGGCGTAGGGCTCTGGTCGTGCTGCGCGGCGTACCCATCGGGGCCTAGGCGGGCCGCCTCTGACGTGAGCACCTTCTCACCGAAGCGCTTCGGGAACAGGAGCTCGCCGCGCTCCCTTCGAGGGTCCTCGCCCACCGGCGTCTTGCAGTGGCGCTCGGGGTCGTACTCGCTGGGCAGGCAGACGTGGACGTAGCCACCGAGCTTGAGGATGTGGGCCGAGAGGTCGCGCTCGTCCACGCGCTGCATGATCACCGCCTTGGTCGGTTTGCTCATGTCCACAAAGCGGTTGCCCATGCGGCTGAACCACCAGTGGCGCGTCTTCTCGAACTCGTCGTCGCTCGGGCTCTCTTTGATGTTGTGGGGGTCGTCGCAAAACACCGCGTTCGCACGCATGCCGGTACCGCCGCCGCCGATGGTGGTCACCTCGCGCACGCCGGTGGCGGTGTTGGCAAACCGTCGCTTGCCGTCATCGCCACGCTTGATCTGCCAGTCGGGACGAAAGGTGTCCTGGTACCAGTCCGACTTGATGAGGTCGCGGCACTTCATGCTGTCGCGCAGCGCGAGGCGCTCATCGTAGGAGGAGTAGATCGATCGCCACGTGGGATCCCACAGCCACACCCACGCCGGCAAGAACACGTTCTGGATCGAGCTCTTCATGTAGCCCGGGCCGATGTTGACCAGGAGCTCGTGGAACTCGCCCCTCACGAGGGCGGTGTAGTGGTCGCAGAGGAAATCGAGGTGCCAATTCCAGTCGAGGAGCGTGGCGGGCTCGATGATGTGCCAGCCCAGTTTGACGAACTCGGCCAGGGACTCGGTGGCGGCCTTGGCCGCGGAGCCGCGCTCGCGCTCAGCTCGCCGGCGCGCAAGCTCAGCCTGGATCCCCGTCCTGTTGGTCGGGCTCAGCCGCTCCAACTTGGGCAAGAGCTGCGTCGAGAGCTTCAAGCTGCTCATCGCTCATCCCGCGGAGCTGCTCCGGTGTCAGCACAAGCCCGAATCGCTCGCCATGGTCGCGCAGTCCTCCGGGCGGTGGCGACTCGCTCCGCCCACCCAGCTCCTTGATCCGCTTGCCGGCCCACCAGCGGGCGGTGCTCTGGTCGTCGGCCAGGAGACCGTTGCGCAGCGCCCGCATGGCAAGCGAGTCGAGACCCTGCAGCCACCTGGCCCGGGCCTCGGCAAGCGCGTCGGGCCAGCTTCGATGGCTCTCCCAGTTGCGGATCGTGCGCTCGTTGACCCCCACCGCTTTTGCCGCCTCTTCCTGCGTGCCGCTCAGCAACCGCAGGTACGCCGCAGAGACGCGCTTGTCCCAGTGCGCCGGCCGCTTGCCCTCGCGTGAAACCGGCACCTTTCGACGTGCCTTCTTTCGCCGCTTCTTCGCCATCCACAGCCTAGCCTATCACCTCGATGCGCTTTCGGTCGGCGGAGATCCGCACCCTGAGGTCCACAGCGCTGCGCCACACGGTCTCAGGGCTGCGGCGCATCCAGGCCTCGAGCCGCATGGTCAGCTGGCCGCGGCTGGTGAGCTGGCTTTGCCCCCAGTCCTGCGCCACGAGCTCGGGGGTGAGCTGCGCGAAGGGCACACCAGTCTTGGCCAGCGCGTCGAGGCAATGCCGCATCATCCGATTGCGGTGAGGCAGCAGGTCCCCGCACACGGCGGTGAGGGTGCGCTCGAGCGCTTCGTTTGCCGGCACCTGCTGCCGTACCAGCTGCGGCACGTGGTGCTCGAGGCAGCGGTAGAAGTCACCGCTGTTGGAAAACAGGCTCCACATGGCATCCCAGAAGCGCAGCGGCCCGTCGCTCTTGCCCTTGTGGTGCCAGGTAACGAAGTCGTTGGGGTTCGCTGGGATCATCGCTTCTTGCTCCTCGGTGGCTTCGGTGCATGCCGCACCTGGTGGTCGTAGGCGGCTTCGATGATCTCGGGGTAACTCGGTAGGTCGAGGCTCGACAGCTCCGACACCTGCATGCGGTAACCGGGCGTCTCCACCTCGAGGATGTGCTTGGCGCGGTCGCACCAGTAGCTGACCTTGAGCTTGGCCACCTCGAACAGCCCGGCGCCCGAGAGCACCTTGCGCGCGAGGTCGCGCGTGCGCTTCGTCCTGTTGTCGTTGAGGGCGCTCATGGCCGGTGCTCCTTGATGAGCAGCCGCTTCACGCGAAAGAAGCCCTGCTCGATGTTGTGGGTGCTGTTGCGGTGCTCTCCCCCGAATCCGATCACGATGGTGTCGCGGTCGGCGCCGCCCTCGTCGAGCCCCGGGCCGGTCGGGTTGCCGCTCGGGTCGTCGTAGTTGAAGCGGCAGTCGGGGACGTAGACCGTCCCGCGGATCGCGTGCTCGTGGTACCACTCCTGCGAGCAGCCCACGGGCCCCAGGATGATGCTCCGCCGGCCGAGCTCAGCCTGCCGCACCGCCTGCGCGAGACACGGCGCCATCGACTTGAACTCGGGATTGGCGAAGGTGCCGTCGACCCAGTCCTTGACGTTGGCGTCGTCCTCGACCGTGTAGAAGCGCTCACACAGCGCGTTGTGCGGCGAGGCGTAGGCGTCGAGCTTGAACGGCCCGAACATCTCGCTGAGCACGTCGAACAGCCACTTCGGCGTGCGCCGGTCCTGGGTGCTCTTGCGCACGGTGGTGGGCACCACCGCCGGCGGCATGCCGGGGAGCTGGGGGGCCACCTCGGCTAGCTTTCGGTCCACGATGCGCCGTGCATCCTCGTTGGTTGGCTTGCCCCCGGTCTCGTCCATGAGCTCGGCCATGGTGTTGACCCGAGATGCGTTGTCCGGGAGCCTTGCGATCTCCCGAGCTACGCGCTCATTTGGGACCCGTGGGTCCTGCTTTTCGCTCCCCACCACGCCGACGGCAGCCGCGATCTGCCGGTCAGCGTGCCGCTTCGAGCTGTGCCAGTTGTCTGCGATCCACCCCTCCCAGCTCCGGTGGGTGAGCTTGTAGAGCTTGGCGTGCTTGATGCGCCACAGCGCCCACCCGACCTCGAGGAAGGTTCGGCGCCCGGACCGAACGATCTTGGTGAGCTGCTCGAGGTCGGTGGAGCGGGCGATCGCGTCGAGCTCCACGTCGCCCGTCGCCACGAACACAACGGGATCTGGGACAACCGCGAGAGCCGTCATTCGGGAACCTCCTTGCCCTTGCGGGCCTTCTTGGCCTTGCCGTGCTTGGCGGCCTTGGGTTTCTTCGCTGCGGCCTTCTTCTCCGCCTCGGCGGCCTTGGCCTGCGCCGCGAGCTCGGCGGTGACGCTTTTGCGGATCGCCGCCTCGTCGACGCCGTGCGCCTGGTCGTAGGCGGACCACAACCGCACGAGGAGCACGGCCCGCAGTTGCTCGACAGTGGCCGCGGGGAGGGCCTTCCGCCATGCCGCAGTGAGTTTCATGTGACCGGCGGCCTCGGGCAGGTCCGGGAACCACCCGAGCAGCTTCGCCGAGTACGCGCTATCGATCTCGGTGCTGGCGAGCTCGAGTCGCAGCGTAGCGGCCTCATCGAGCCAGGGGGCCTGGTCGGCCAGCGCCTGGACGACGCGAGCGTCTACCAGCGCGTCCACCTGCTTGGGGTCCACCCCCTTGGGCCCCTTCGGCTTCGACGGCGCCGAGGTAGAGATCGACCGCTCGGGCTTGAGCTGTGCCTTCACGTCGGCGGGTAGGGCCTTCTTGGCGGCCTTCTCGTCGTAAACCTCCACCACCTCGCCCGTGGCTGGGTTTTGCACGAGGCTGGGCTTGAGCGCTTTGCCCACGAGGGCCTTCCAGCTTTTGTTGCGGAGTTTGAGGCGGTACGCGTTCACCGGCTCGCGCTTCGCCTCGACGTAGCCGGGCAGCATGTGCGCGTACCTGTCGTTGGCGTAGCGCTCGGTGCTGAACACCACCTTGCTGTCGAGAACCACGAGGCCCTTGGCTTCGGCCTTCGCCCTGGCCTGCTCCCAGTTGGCGGCGACCTTCCCCTCGAAGCACTTCGAGTCGGTGCAGCTCTCGGTTTCATCGCCGTCGATATCCCCGAACAGGTCGGTTTGGTTTCCGCTGCGCTTGGGGCACGTGGTGCAGGCGCCGGCTGTGGGCACGAGCTCGGCGTCCTTGGCGTCGAACGGCGCCTCGCGCAGGTCGTGGGTGAAGGCGCGCAGGGTGCGGCGGGCCTCGCCTACACTCACCGGCTCGTTGTAGCGCATATCGTCCACGAGCTCCGCCACTGCCTTGTCCTGCGCCTTGCCCTCCACTCGCGTGAGCATCAGCGCCACCGACAGCGTGAGCTTGCCGCTCTCGAAGGCCTTGCGGGCCTTGGCGCCCAGCTTCACCAGACGCAGCCGGCTGTACACGTGCGAGCGGCTCTTGCCGACCTTGAGCGCGATGTCTTCGGGCGTCATCACGCCGGTGTCGACCACCGCGGCGAAGGCGTCGCCCTCCTCGAGCGGGTGGATGTCCTCACGCTGCGCGTTCTCGATGAGCTGCGCTTCGGCCACCTCGAGGTCGGTGAGCTCACGCACCTGCGCGGGGATCACCTCGAGGCCTGCGGCCTTCGCGGCGCGCAAGCGACGGTGCCCGAACACACACTCGAAGTGCCCGTTGACCGGGCGCACCAGGATCGGCTGCAGCACGCCGAGGGTAGCGATGCTGCGCTCGAGCTCGGCGAGCTTCGTGCTGTCGTAGCGCTTGCGCGGGTTGGTGGGGGATTCCTTCACTGCGTCGATGTTCACGGTTTCGGCCATGGGGTTCTCCGATGCGGCGTGAGCACGAGCTCACACCTGGGGTTGGGGTCGATGCGGCGGTCGCTGCCGACGTGGCCGCAGATCTGGCGGTCGTTGGTGATCACGCCCGCGTGGCGCTTGCACTTGGGCAAGCCGTTGCGCGGGCCAGGGGTGATGTCGCAGCGCGTGCGGTGCGCTTCGAGCACGTCCTGCGGGCCCTCGTAGAGCGCGCTGAGGTCGGGCCACGCGCGCCGGTCCGGGAGGTACACCACCACCGCGAGGTTGATCTCGATATCGATCGGGATCGGCTCCTTGAACACCTGCGCCCACTGCGCGGTGAGCTCGCTCCACGCGTGGCGCTCCCAGCGGTTGTACTCGCCGTCGGTGGCGATGCGGCCAACGCCGCCGATGCGGATCGGTTTGAGGTGGTTCTTCTTCGGCGTGGGTCGGCCCGACACCACCAGCGTGAAGCGGAAGTCGGAGAGGTCCTCCATGTGAAAACCGAGCGCGTGCTCGATGCGCGCCGCCGGCGGGCGGGGAAGGGAGAGCTGCTCGGCGTTCATCGCGCCACCGCCTTCCGCACCTGCGCTGGTCGGTGCCCGTAGTGCCACGAGCCACAGGCGGTGCACTCGTAGGCTCGCATCGGCCGGTGCTGCTGCCGGTCCTTGCCCATGGTGATCCGCAGGTTGCGATCGAGCAGCTTGATCCCGCGCTCGGCCGCCCGCTGCGTGGGGTAGCACTGCTTGCCCGTGGCGGTGCAGATCTCGCGCTGCATCACCTCACCCCCTGGTCGATGAGCTCGATCTCGCGCTCAATGCAGGCGATGGCCTTTCGGAGGTCCTCGCGAGCGTCGGGTGTCTTGCGGCCGGCGCGCACGAGGTACTTCCACGCGCAGCCGCGCAGGTAGTCGAGGCCGTACTCCTCAATCTCGTCCCACGCCACACGGCCGGTGCGGCCGCGGTAGTAGGCGGGGGCGGTTGGTGTGCCCGCCTCCGGCCTCGGGTCGCCCGTCAACAGGTAATCGATCGTTACACCGAGCGCGTTTGCCAGACGAACGAGCACCGGGCCACGCGCCTGGGCGCCGTTCTCGATCTCGCTCAGAAAGCTCTTGCTGAGATCTGCGGCGATGCAGAGCTGCTCTTGGGTCCACCTGCGACCAACACGAAGATCGTAGACGCGCTTTCCCAGACCGGTTTTCTCTTTGCCATTGGTCACGCTTCACCTCGCAGGATCAGCTCGCGGGCCTGGCACGGTGCGCAGCACCCGCACGGCTCTCGCATCACGGCCTCAGCCTCGCGGTGCGCAATGACGGGGGCGTCGCACCAGCGGCGAGCAGCGCGCCGCACCTGCGCGCGATGGACTTCCCACGCTCGCGTGAGGCTGCCCGGGCTGCCGGCCGGTGGCCGCCAGTGCCGCACCGACGGGTCGGCCACCACCTTGCCGTTGCACGTCCGCCCGACGTGCGCCGGCTTCTTGCACGACGCGCACGGTGAGCGGCGCACCCCCTTGCGCTTGGCCTTCCGCCGCCCGAGCTCGGTGGCGCACGCGGGCCGGTGGCACACGGGCCGCCTCTGGGCAGCCCGTGGCCGGTACAGCCTCCCGCACACCGTGCACGTGTGCCGCTTCACGCGTGCGCCTCGTTCCCCTCATCGTCGAACATCGGCTCGGGGCGGCCGTCGTCATCATCGGCGCCGTTGCCGTTGGCCTTGGCCTTCTTGCCCTTCGCCTTCTCGAAACCGTGGCGCTTGTCGTCGGGGTCCGAGCCGGGGATCTCCGGCTGGGTCACTCCCTTGAACTCGATCTCGATGTCGTCTCCGTTGCCGTCGTCGAGCTTGCGGCGCAGGCCGCTTGCGGTGAACGGCACGTCGAGCCGCACCGTGATCACCACCGCGCGCTCGCCTTCCTTCGCCTGCAGGTTGGTGATCGCGGGCTTGGTGCTGATCGGGTACTCGTCGATCACGAGCGAGTGCTCGGCTTTGATCTTGAGCTCGCCGTCGGGCTTCTTCTGCGAGCTCGCGATGGCCGAGCTCTTGCCGACGAAGTCGGAGAAGCACGTGCGGCCGAACAGCTTGCCGCCGAGCGCGGTGGCCTGCTCCTCGTCGAGGCGGATCTGGATCTTCACCCGCGCGGTCTTGCCGTCGTTGGTGCTGTCGCTGCGTGACTCGTAGTGCACGACGCGACCGGTAACCTTGCCTTGAAGCTCTAGGGACATGGGACTCTCCAGTGTTGGTGTTAGCCGTCCTCGCCGGGCTCGCTCTCGCGCGGGGCCTTGGAGGTTGACGGTTGTGGTGTCGGCGGTGGGGCCTCGCCCATGCGAAAGCGCCGGGCCATCAGCGCCTGGAACTCCCGTAGGCGTTCGCGCGCCACGTCGGGCGGTGTGCTCTCCGACGGGCGCAGCCCGCGCTGGCGGCTGTCTTTCTCCCACTTGCGAGCCAGCGCCTCGAAGTCGGCGTGCACCTCGCGCTGCGGCGCTGGGTCGTCGCCCTTGAGCACGCCACCCGGGTAGCCGGTCACGTCCTCGCCGCGGCCGAGCGACACAAGCAGGCCGTAACTGGGGAAGCGCTTGCACTCGCGGAGAGCTCGGCGGCACGCGTGTGTGAGCTGCTGCGGCTTCAGTGCGCTGCGGTACTTTGGCTCTCGCGCGAGGTCGAGCCACGCCACGACGTAGGCCCTTGCGGTGTCGAAGCCGTCGCCATCCTCGCCTCGCATCTCGGACGGGCGGATCCCGAAGCACACACCGAGCTTGCAGATCAGACCCTCAAGCTGCTCGCGCAGGTCGGGCACCACGGCTCCGGTTGCTGTTGCCTCCACTCGCTTGCACGCGTCGAGCAGCATTTGCTCGTTGACGCTGGCAAAGCTGCCCTGCCCATCAGCCACCATTGGCGCCCTCCAGTTGCTGTCGTTGCGCAAGCATCCTGCGCTCGATCTCGGCTTCCTCCGCTCGGATGCGTTTGCGCATCTCGGATTCCGCGCGTGGGTCTGGTTTCGCCGTGCCGGCCTTCTCGCGCGCGATGGCGATGAAGCGATGCACGGACGCGGCATCCTTCACGGCGTGCCACAGGGTGAGGTTGCGGCTGCGCCCCTCCCAGTCGTCGAGGTGGATCCCGTCAATGGCTTGGATGAGCTGTTCGACGGTGAAAGAGTCGGCCGACAGGCGGCGCTCAATCTCCTGCCATTCCTTCAGGCCACCGTGCGGGGTCTGGTACTGGTCCTCACCATGGCGCTTGTTCCAGGCCGTGAAGACCGCGTTGATCTGGGCCACCAGGGAGGGCTGTGGGGATCGGAGCCCAACAGGCTTCACCCCACGACGCACACGCGCGCTTGTGTGTGTCTGTTCCTGTTCCTGTTCCTGTTCCTGTTCCTGTTCCTGTTCCTGTTCCTGGGGCGACACCCTTTCGGGAAGGCTTTCGGAAAGGGTGGCGGAAGGGTTCCCGAAAGGCTTCAGCGAAGGCTTCGGGCAGGCTTCCAGGAAGGCTTCCAGGAAGGCTTTCGTGTTGGTCTTCTTGCCCGGTTTCCCTGGCTTTTTCGCCGCCGCCGCCGACTCGGCCGAGCGCCTTTCGAAGTACGAAAGCAGGTGCTCGAAGGCCTTCAATTTCAGCGCGCACTCGGGGATTTCGTCCCACTGTGCGCGCCACCCGAGCACCGAGTTTGGAGAGGCTGGCGGATCGTAGTTTACGACGTTCTTGATCCACACCACGCGGTGATTCCAATCAGCTTCAACCAACCCTTCCCGAAAGGCTTCGGCGAAGGCTTCCCGGAAGGCTTCAAGGCTCCATCCGAGGGCCTCGGCCATGCCCGCCTCGCCCGCGCGATACAGGCCGGGGACGTTGGTCGTGTCCGGGTTTGTCAGGAGGTAGATCCACAACGCCTGCCCGCACGGCGGCATGGGTGTCAGGGCCTTGAACCCCGAGTCGCCCCACATGCGGGTGTCGATTTTCCGGTAGCGGGCCATCAGCGTCTCGCAGCCCCCTGCCCCGGCAGCAGTTGCTCGAGCGAAGCGGCCGCGCGGTGGAGCTGCTCGATCGCGCGGCGGAGCTCGAGCTCCTCGCTGCCGACGATCCGCGCGCCGCCGGG
>CAYYWA010000007.1:0-15932 GCA_964475255.1 uncultured Sorangium sp. | reverse complement strand
GACGATCCGCTGGGCGAGCTTGGGGCCGACCCCGGTGGCGCGGGCGACGGCGGCAGCCACCGATCCAGCGTCGCCGCTGAGCTCGAGCGCTAGGTGCGCGAGGTCGGCCGGGCGGCCAACGCCGGGCGCTGGCTTGTCGAGCACGATGAGCCCGAGCTCGTTGGCGCCGCTCACCGCGGCAAAGGCGTCGGCGCCGGCGAGCTGGCCCACCACCCGCGGTAGCCACCACTTGCCGGGTCGCTGCCCCTCGAGCACCTGGTAGACGCTGCGCTCGGAGCGGTGGAGGTGCCGCGCGAGCTCGCGCACGGTGAGGCGCTGCTCGCCCACCAGCCGCAAGAGCGCGGTGCGGTGCGTGGCGTTTGCTTCTTGGTCACGGACGTCGAGGCTCACTTGATCCTCCTGGTCAAAGGGGCTGGTGGATTTGATCGGGCAACGTACGCGCGGCCGCGCATGCTCAAGGGATGGGGCACAGCGACCACAGCGACGAACGCGCGCCGGAGCAGCCACGGCACCGCCGAGCTCGCCCGGGTGGGCCCGAGCACGTGGCAGACCGGCAGCAGCCAGAACGGTCGGAGGGAGGCGCGGTTCTCCTGGTGGATGGCCCGCGCCTTCCCTCTGACCACGACAGTCGCGTGCCTGAAGCTGGACCACGAGCAGCCGACGAGCTCGACCTCCTCGCAGTCCCGAAGGCGGATGACTTCGCGCGCGGGCATGCGTCACCCGGCCTTTCGGCGGCGACGGGCCCTTGGTGCCGGGAAGTCATCTGGGCGCGAAAGTTCACCGTGTGGAAGGTCGAGCGCCCGCTCGAGCTGCGAAAGTGTCAGGACTCCGGGGTTCGATCGTTGGTCCGACTCCAAGGCGGAGATCTGTGACTGCGACACCCCTGAGGCAGCGGCCAGCTCGGCCTGTGACCAGCCGCGCCTCTCCCGCGCGCGCTCCAATCTCGTACCGATAGAATCGCTCATGCACCAGGTGATAGCAGGATCCTGATAAGATGCGCAACGAAGATCCTGCACGGGCACATCAGGTTATTGCTAACGGCACGGCATTGTTGGGCTTTCGCGGACGGGTTACGGATCCGTGCATGGATGTTCCAGTTGGGAAGCGACTCCGACAGGCAAGAGCTTCCGAGTCGCAATCGAGCCTAGGGGAGCGGGCCGGTGTGCCTCAGAATACTATCTCGGCCATCGAACGGGGTGACATCGCCAACCCGGGTGTGGATGTGGTCGCGCGGCTCGAGCATGCTCTGGATCTTCCGCGCGGCTCCCTGACCGCACCGCTGCAGCCAGAGCCGGCGTTGCGTGAGTTTCTCGATTCGGACCTCGCCAAGCATCACTTGGCGGTGACCGATGAAGAGGCTTGGATACTCTCCGTCTCGCAGTTTGGGCGGCCCAGCATGCGACGGACTCCATACCACTGGGCCAAGTTTCTTGAGCTCATTCGACAAGGGAGCGGCTAATGATCGCCACCATCGTGATGCTCGCGACCATCACCGGCGGGCCCGAGCATGATCGCTGCATCGAGGTGCTCACCAAGGCATTGGCGCAGTCCCTCGACAAAATGCAGGCAGCGCAGGGCTGCGAGACCCTCAGCGTCGAGGCCATAGCCGCCGAGGACGTTCAATTCTTTATCCAGGGTAAGGAGTCGATGCTCGGACAGCTCGTCGACTACCTCGAGAAGCAAGGAAAGCTCGATGCCGTGTTGGAGCGCGTGCGAAAGCGTTCCGCTTACGTCAGCGCCGACGGCTATGGCGGCCTCCGGTGGGGGCAGCCGGAAACCGCTATCCGGAAGGCCTACCCGAAGGCGAAGACCAAGGAAGGCAAGCTAAGGGTTACGGGCTCGGTCGCGGACTTCCCGGCCGAAACCACGTTCAACCTTCACGCCGGCAAGCTCACGCAGGTGGTGGTTCGCTTCCTTGCCAAGCACGGTCCCACCGCGGCAGAGGGCTTCGTCCGGGACTTCCGCCAGGTCGAGGAGCTCCTCGCCATCAAATATGGTGCGGCTGAGGTGCAGAGTGATGAGCAAGCGCCCGTGGATGAGATGTACGAGGACGTCGGCGGGACCGGCAGGGCTATCAGGGCCGGGCGCACCTCGCTCGTCAGCCTAAGAACCGCGAACAAGACAGAGATCAGTCATCACCTGGTCGGTCAGGACGGCGAGGTCTACCACCTCATTGTCTACGCCAGCACTGAGCTAGCCGAGCTGGTCGAAGCCACCGAGAAGGCGCGCGCGCTCAGTGACCTCTAGGGCCTCGAGCGCCCGCTGCCGGTTCCCGGCCTCGCTCCCCGTGTCGACGACGTAGACGTCGAGCGCCACCACACCAAACTCTGCCCCACCAAGCTCACACTCACGCACGACGTGAACCGTGCGCGGGCGTCCGTGTCTGTCTTCGACCAGCATCTTACCCCCAAGAATTCGCCCCTAACGGCGAACGGTTGTACAGGGAATCTCTGACAGCAATCAGGATGCTGATTTTTGTTTGGACAAGCAATGGGTCGCGTGGTATCAGTATCCTGATTGAACCCGGAGGTCACCCGATGCCAGCCCAGAAGCCCACCAAGTACAGTCTCCCCGAAACCGCCGCCGAATGGCGCGCCGAGGCCCGGCGCGTGTGGTCGATCCTGCCCCCCGAGGAGCGCGCCGGCTGGGTGCGCAACCTGCTCGCCAAGCCCGAGTGGCACGAGCAGCCGCTGGTGGCGGAGGTCCTCCGCCTGAGCGAGGCTGAGGCCGCCGAGCGCCAGGCCGACTGCATGCTGCACCTCATCGGGGAGGCAGCATGAGCCCCGACACCTTCCACCAAGCGGCCCTCTGCGCCGGCCTCGACGCGGTCGAGCGCGCCACCGACCTGGCCGGTGACCCCGGCGACGGCGCTACCGCCGCCCTGGTCGAGCGATTCCAGCTCGAGCGCACCCGCCGCATCGCCACTGAGCAGCGCCTGCAGCTCGCGACCGACGCGGCCCTGGCGGCGCACTGCCAGACGCAGGTGTCCCGCGCCGCGGTGGTGACGCTGGCCACGCGCCTGCACGACACCCACGCGCAGCACCACCCGGCCGGCACCACGTGGCTGACCTGCGTCTCAGAGACCTGCGAGGAGTCGCGCAGCCTGCACGCCGCTACGCTGGTGGTGCACCCGCCGCTGCGCCGCCCGCCCACTGACGCGGTGGTGGCGCTGCTCGCGGGATCGATCCTGTGCCGCAAGGGCGAGGTGATCGACCTTGAACTCGCGACCGAGCGCGGGCGCAACGCGGCCTGCTGGGTGCTGTGGCTGTTCGACTCCTTCGTGCACCTCCTGACTGACTTCCTCAACGACTACGAGGCCGGTCGTCTGCCGCCGTCGCAGGAGATCGACGACTACGCCAACGCCGTGCGGGACCTGCTCGCCGAGATCGGGGGTGGCAAATGAGCGCGCTGCAAGAGATCCTGATCGGCCTGGGCGCCTGCGAGGAGGCGCGGGCCTGGGCCGGTGATCGCGATCCACGCACCGCCTGGGCCGAGTGCGAGCGCGGCGACTGCGCTGAACTGGCGTGGCCACACGTGCAGGATACCGACGCTCTGATGGCGTGCATGCTTGCGGTGCACGTCACGAGGGAGTGGTGCTATGGGCGCGCGGATCTGGACGACGTGCGGGCCGCCGCCTACGCCGCCTACACCGCCGCCTACGCCGCCTACGCCGCTGCCTGGGACGCCTCCAGGGTCGCCGTGCTGCGCAAGGCCGCGGATCTGGTGCGGGCGCGGATATCTGTCGAGCTGATCGAGGCGGCAATCGCCGCGCATAGGAGTGCAGCATGAGCCGGCCCACACACGTTGGCGATCTGGCGATCGACGGCGCCGATCCAGGCGCAATCTACCTGCTGCGGGACGGGCACAGCTCGGGAGTCTATGGCGGCAAGGTGGAGACCCTGCACGTGATGAGCCGGCCCGCGGGCGGCCAGATCCGCGGCTACATGCGCCGCGAGGGCGACCGCGAGTGGCGAGTGTGGGCGCCGAACTACACCCGAGACTGGCCGGAGATGGACGCGGCGGTGGCAGCCCTCACCGGTGACCAAGTCAGCCCGGAGTTGTTCCAATGACCCGCCGCGAAGCCCTGACGCACCTGCGCGACGCGCTCACGTGGACGGCCGCGCTCACCAGGCGCCGGGTGTTCGCAGCCGCGGCCGCAGCAGTCGAGGTGTACCTGAGCGAGCAGCCCAGCAACGCGCCCGCGGGCGTGATCGTGCTGGCGGAGAGGAGGAAGAGCCGATGAGCAACAGCAACGACGTGAGGCAGGCCTGGGACGTCGAGTTGCAAGATCTCCTGCTCGATCTCGGAGCCGCCTGGGCCCAGCTCGACACGGCGCTGGGCGAGATCGCCGGGGCGCTCACAGGCGAGCCACGAGAGGCCACAGAGGCGGCGCTGGTGCTGCTGCGCGAGCTGCGCAAGGCGTGCGAGGCGCGGGAGGCGGAGGTGGACAGCAGCGTGCTCGCCAAGGCGATCGGGCGTCGCTGGGGTGATTACACGGCGGCGCTCGACTGGCTGCGCGAGCGCACCGACACGGACCCCGAGGCCCATGCTCGCCTGTGGTCACTTCGCGAGGCCCAATACCTCACGAGCTGCCTGCGCCGACTGCTTGAGGCCGGCCATTTCACCACCGAGCAGTTGCACCGGGCATTCGGCGCGCCCGGGGACTTCGGCTACGAGACGCCGATCGGCGCCGCGCTCTCGGAGACCTACACCGCCGCCGCGAAGGGAGGGCGCCATGGATAAGTCCGCCGACCAGCTGGCCGCCAGCCTCGACAGCCACGAGACCAATTCCCTGCGCTACCTGTGGGCTCGCCCTCGCCCAATGGTCCCCTGCGATGTTGCCCGGCTGGAGGGCGACGGGCTCGTGAGATTTGTCCGCGAGACCCGCGCTGGCGCCACGCTGTACGCGATTACCCAGCTCGGGCGCGACGTGCTCTGCGCGACGAAGGGAGGGCGCCATGACTGAGCCCCGCATCACCTGCCCCCACTGCGACGGCCACGACTGTGATCACCACTGCCACCGCTGCGGCGCAGCCCTCTATCGCGTCGAGATAGAGAGCAGCGGCAGTGAGCCGGGCGATTGCTTCGTCGAGTCCCTCGACGTGTGCCCGCAGTGTCACCCCGAGTACTTCGAGGGCGAGCGGAACCCCGCCGAGCCCGACCCTTTCACCGAGGAGGAAATCCCGTGGTAACGATCCGATGTTCATCCACCGATCGCGTTCTGGCGTGTGCCTCGAGCCTGACGCCGACCGATCACCCGTACACCCCGAACAACGCCGAGGCGCGCGAGGGCCACGCGGCACACGCAGCGCTCGCGGTGATGGTGGCCGGCGCTACGCCCGACATCGAAGCCATCGCCACCGAGTACCAGGTCGACCGCGACGAGCTCGCGTCGCTGGTCTCGCGTGGCCGCAAGGCGTGGTCGGAGCTGCGCGGCTTCTTTCCTGAGGCGGTGCCTGAGCGGCACATGGCCCACGAGATCGCTCACGACGTAGACCTCCGCGGGACCGCTGACGTGGCGTCCATCGTCGAGGCGGCCACCGCGGTCCTCGACTGGAAGGCCGGGTGGCGCTCAAGCGAGCACCCGGGCCAGCTCAAGAGCTACGCCTACCTCGCCTCGACCTTCACCAACCACGAGTACGTGCTTGCCGTCGAGGTGTGGCTGCGACTCGGGACGTTCCGCGTCCACCGGTGGAGCCGCGCCGAGCTCGAGGCGCACGCCGCGCAGCTGGTGGCGCAGACCACGCGCATCGGCAAGCAGTGGGGTCCGTCGCCGTCGGCGTGCCAGTACTGCCCGCTGCAGCTCACCTGCAAGGCGCGGGCTGACTACCTCACAGGCGGCGCCGATGGCCTCGTGCCCTTCGCCGGCAACCGCTACCCGGTGTCGCGCGAGCTCATCGGCCAGCTCTGGGAGAAGCGCACGGCGTTGCGTCGCGCTCTTGACCGCTTCGACGCGCTCGCCGACGCGATGCTCGACGAGGGTCCGATCCCTCTCGACGATGGCCGCGAGCTCCGCCGCGTCACGAGCGAGCGCACGCGGATCAGGTCGGTGGCCGCCATGCAATTCCTCCGAGAGCGGCTGTCGTCTGAGCAGGCCGACGAGGTGATCAGCGTGAGCAAGTCGGCGCTGGCCAACGCGCTGAAGGCTGGCGCTCCGCGCGGCAAAGGCGCGGCCGCGATCCGCGAGGGGATGGCCGAGCTCGAGCGGCTCGGCGCACTCGAAACCTACACCCACACCGAGAAGCGCGTTGTCACGCGCGAGGAGAAGTGAAGCCCATGAGCGACAGCGAGAACCAAGAGACCACCAACAACAAGACGGCGATGGTGCCTGCCAGGCAGCGGCGCTCTTTGGCCATGCGCGGCGGGCAGGTGCAGATCGAGAGCTTCGACGACCTGCAGCGCTTCTGCCAGCACATCTGCTACTCGGGCATGGTCCCCAAGCAGTACGACGCCAACAAGATGGATCCGCGCCAGGCGATCGGTGCGGCCATGGTGGCCATCATGCACGGCGCCGAGCTCGGCATGAGCCCGCTGTCGTCGCTGCAAAACATCGCGAGCATCAACGGCAAGCCCAGCCTGTACGGTGACGGCTTCTGGGCGCGTATCGTCGGCCATCCCGAGTACGAGGACCACAAGGAGACCTTCGACGAGGCCAAGTTCGAGTGGACGTGCTCGATCAAGCGCCGCGGAAAGGAGTGGAAGAGCTACAGCTTCAGCCGCGCCGACGCGGAGAAGGCGAAGCTGTGGGGCAAGTCCGGCCCGTGGAGCGACTACCCCAAGCGTCAGTGCCAGTGGCGCGCGCGCGGGTTCTGCGGTCGCGACGTGTTCCCCGACGCCTTCGGTGGCGTGTGGCTCGAGCACGAGGCGCGCGACATCGTCGACCAGCAGCCCGAGTGGGTGGACCACGACGGCGCCCCGCGCGAAGGCGTACACAGCTTCAACGGCGGCAAGCCGCAGCCGCACCAGCTACCGGCGGCGGCCCCTGCGCCCGCGGTTGTGGAGCATCCCGCGGCCGCGCCGGTGGAGGCGAAGCCGGAGCCTGCGCCGCAGCAGCAGGCGGCACCGAAGGCTGAGCCCAAGCCCGCGGCCAAGCCGAAGCCCGAGACCAAGCAGGAGGCGAGCGGTCAGATGGGGGTGAAGTGGTGAAGCGGCTGTCGGACATGCTCGGCCGGTGGAAGGAAGGTCAGGTGGGCGCGCTCTTGGCGTCCGTTTCCTGGGACCGCGGCCCTCGGCTGCAGGATGAGGATGCCCTCATCTACGGCGGGCCATTCATGGTCGGCGAGTCGATCAGCGCGCGCGGCAGGGCCTTTCTCGAAGGCCTGCCGATCTTCGTGTGGCGCATCGAGAACATCGCCAACGATGAGGACGTGCCGCAGCGGCTGCGGGAGGAGCTAGCCCACTGCCTGGAGTTCTTCTTTAAGCCGCTGACTGCGGACCGGCTCGTCAGGCTCGACCCGCGAGACCGCGGGCAAGAGGACGTGATCGAGGAGCTGTGCAAGCTGCGCTCGTTCGTCAACCGCGAGGTGTTCGGTCACCAGCGGGCGGCTGACTGCGTTTGTCGTGGGGCGCCCTCTGCCCCCGAGCACTTCCGCGACGACGGCGTGGTTATCCAATTCATGCGTGCCGCCGTGATCAAGGCGGTGGCCGAGGTGAAGCGCGGCCGCGTCGCCAAGCGACGCACCACCATCGTGAGGCCGCTGCCATGACCCTCGACCGCGTGGCAGTCATCGACATCGAGACCACGGGCGTGGACCACGCCGATGACCGCATCGTTCAGCTCGCGGTGGTGCGCACCGACGGGGTTAGCCGTTGTTGGCTCGTCAACCCGGGGCGGCCGATCCCGCCGCTCGCGACCGAGATCCACGGCATCACCGACGAGACGGTGAAGGCCGCTCCGACCTTCGGGCAGATCGCTGCCGAGGTGTTCGAGGCGATCGACGGTTGGCCGATCGGAACCTACAACGGCCGCAGCTTCGATGTGCCATTCCTGGGCCGCGAGCTTGGCCGCTGCGGTATCGCGTGGCCCCCGTCCGGCCTGGTGCAAGTCGACGCCCGGCTCGTGTGGGACGCTCAGGAGCCGCACACGCTCGCCAGCGCGGTGCGCCGGTTCCTCGGTGAGGACCACGCCGGTGCTCACTCGGCGCTAGCCGATGCTACGGCCACGCTTCACGTGCTCCGGCAGCAGGCCGCCCAGCTTCAGGAACCATCGGTGGAAGCGCTCGCCAAGCGAGAGCAGGCGCCCGACTGGCTCGATAGCCGAGGCGTGTTCCGGTGGAAGGGCACCGTCGCGGTCATCACCATCGGCAAGGACTGGTCGGGCAAGCCGCTGCAGCAGGTCGATCGCGGCTTTCTGCAGTGGATGCTCACCAAGGATTTTCCCGAGGACACAAAACAGATCGCCCGGGCTGCGTGCCAGGGGCGCTACCCGCGAAAGGGGGCAGCATGAGCACCATCACCAAGCTAGAAATCGAGAACTTCAAGCGGCTCAGCGCCGTGAGCATCACCCCCGACGGCTCAACCGTGGTCCTGGGCGGCCGCAACGCCCAGGGTAAGAGCAGCGTGCTCGACGCCATCGAGGCGGCCCTCGGCGGGGCCAAGCACGCGCCCACCGATCCGATCAAACACGGGAGCAAGGGCGCGCGCATCGTGCTCGAGACCGAGGACCTTGTTGTCACCCGCAAGTGGACTGCGAAGGGTAGCCATCTCGAGGTGAAGGGCAAGGACGGCTCGCGCTTCTCGTCACCGCAGCAAATGCTCGATGAGCTGTGGAGCTCGCTCACCTTCGACCCGTCGCGCTTCGCCAGGATGAAGCCGACCGAGCAAGCTGAGACGCTGCGCCAGCTCGTGGGCCTCGACTTCTCCCAAGAGGACGCCAAGCGGCAGGAGTACTACGACAAGCGCACCGAGGTGGGCCGCGAGATCCGCCGGCTGCAGGGCGCGTTGGAGAAGCTCCCCGAGCCACCCAAGGACACGCCCGACGCTGAGGTCAGCGTGGCCGAGCTCGCGGCGGAGCTCGAGCGGCGGCGCAGCGTCAACGCGGCCAACGAGGCACAACGCAAGCGGCTGGTGGAGCTTCGCGAGACCGCCACCAAGCAGGTGGCGCTGGTGGCCGAGCTCGAGCGCCAGCTTGCCGAGGCCCGGGCCGAGCTCGAGCGTATGAACGCCGAAGGCCCCGAGCTGCGCGCCAAGGTCGACGCGCTCGTGGACGAGGACGCCGCCGCCGTCGTGGCGCAGATGGCCGGCGCCGAGCAGACCAACCGCAACGTGCGCGCCAAGGCCGAGCGTTCCAAGCTCGAGGCGGAGCTCGAAGCGGCCATGCAGCAGAGCGAGCAGCTCACCGCGAAGATCGGCCAGGTCGACGACGTGAAGGCCAGCGCGGCCGAGAGCGCCAAGTACCCCATCAAGGGGCTCGAACTCATCGACGGCGCCGTGCACTTCGAGGGCGTGCCCTTCGAGCAGGCGAGCCAGGCGCAGCGGCTAAGGGTGAGCGTGGCCATGGGCCTCGCGCTCAACCCCGAGCTCAAGGTGTTGCTCATCCGCGATGGCAGCTACCTGGACAGCGAGGGGCTCCGCATCGTGTCGGAGATGGCCGCGGCCGCCGGGGGCCAGGTGTGGCTCGAAAAGGTCTCCGATACCGGTGATGGCTGCACGGTAGTTATCGACGACGGCCACGTGAAGGAGGCGGCATGTACGCCGGACAAGTCTACGGCCGCCTGACCGTGGTTGGTGAGGAGAGGATGGGCGGACGACTTTGGCTCGTGTGCCGTTGCGACTGCGGCACCGAGAAGTCCATCCGCGCTAGCAGCCTGTTCAGCGGTGACGTGAAGTCCTGCGGATGCTTCCGTCGTCGGCGTGCCTCTGGGCTCACGCTCAAGCACGGGCACGCCGGCCGAGGCGGCGTCTCCCCCGAGTGCGACTCGTGCCTCGGGGCGCCCGGGCTGGTGAAGGACCCCAATGGGACCAACCTCTGTCGCAGCTGCGCAGCGGAGGGCGAGCATGGCTGACCAACCGCTGCGGTGCTTCCAGATCTGGCGCTTCCCTGAGGGGTCGATCGGTCTGCTCTCGGCCCTCGATGAACCCGAGTCGGAGGTATTCCGCTCGATGGGGATGGAGCTCCTCGCCACGAACGAGTGCCTGCCTGAGGAGGCGCAGCCGTGGTTCGTCGCATGGTGCGAGCGCGAGGCCGGTTGCGCGCTCGAGATTACGAACACCGACCAAGGCGATATGCAGGCGCGGGCCGCGAAGGCGTTGCTTGGAGGCGGCCATGGTTGACCGCCCCCTCCTCGGCGCCGCGCTCGTGCTGTGCGCGCTCCTCGCCTACGTCGCCGGGCTCGCGGTGGGGCTGCACGCGGGCGAGCGGCGCGGGCGGATCGAGGCGTTCGAGGTGTGCGCGGAGGCGGAGGGCGAGCCTTGACCATCGTCAACTTCCTCAAGCGCGCCGCAGCGGAGGGCAGGGCCGCGGTGTCGAAGCTCTACACGCTCTCGCCGGAGGAGACGGGGCTCTATCAGATGATGCGCCGCGCCCACTGCTCCGCCGAGAAGGGAAGCCACGAGTGCGTGGGCCGCATCACCATCGACGCCGCCGGCATCGTCCTGCAGTGCGACCGCTGCGGGTGCGCGCGGGCGAGGAACGCAGATCACGAGGAGCCGATCCGATGACTCCACCCAAGCCTGCCACCTGCAAGAGCTGCCAGGCCGAGATCTATTGGGCGCGCACCGAGAAGGGCGCGTTGTCGCCGGTGGACGCCGAGCCCGACCCTGAGGGCCTGTGGGTGTTGGCGAAGCGCGGAAATGAGCTGCGTGTCCTGAAGTACGACCCGAGCAAACACGGGCCGCAGTGGAAGCGGCGCACGAGCCATTTCGCGACTTGCGAAAAAGCTGACCAGCACAGGAAGGCACGATGAGCTGGACCGACACCACCACCACCAGGTCACGGGAGCGCTCCATATGCGCGCGTGAGGGATGCACCAGGCCGATCGGTCCAAACAACCGCACCGGCCACTGCAACGCGCACGCACCCAGGCCGCAGGGCGGGCCGGCGGTGGGTGACACCACCGTGAGGGCCCGCGCATTCGTGCGTGCGTGGCTGCAGGCGTCGGTCCCCGATCGAGTGCAGCGCGCGCTGCCGGCGGCGGCGAAGGACGCGCTCGCGGACCGCGTCGCTGAGCTGCTCGACGGCCAGGGCCTCCGCTACCGCGTGCCCTCCGCCGGCACCAAGGTGAGGCAGCAGCTCGACGCGGGGCTGATCAGGATCGGCACCCCGCGGCAGCTGTCGCCAGCGCTGGCGGCCGATCCGGACATGCGCTGCCCCGAGTGCCCGGCGTACACGCTGTGTCTCGAGCACGTGCTGCGCCAGGGGTGGCAAGGGTGGACCTGCAGGGGCTGTGCTGGGCCGGGGGTCGAGGAATCAAAGCAGGGGACCCGCGAGAAACAGTCCGCGACGATGCGCGCGAAGCACGAGGGCGGTGGGTGAGCCTCGAGAAGCTCATAGCGGACGAGATCCGCCGAGCCGTCGACGAGGCGGTGCCGCGTGCGGTGGAGCGCGCGTTGCGAGAGCTGTTGCCGGCTCAGCGAGCCGAGCCGGTGATCACCACCGCCGGCGACAGGATGACGCCGCGGCAGGTGGCCGAACGATTCCAGCGCGACCCATCAACGGTGCGACGCTGGGCCCGGGAAGGGCGCCTGGCGTCGCTGCACGTCAACGGCCGCCTGCTATTCCGCCGCGAGGACGTGGACGCCTTCGAGGCCGCCGGCGGCGCCAGCGCGGCTTGCGATGACCCCAAGCCCGATCCTAACATCGTGGCCCTGCGCATCATCCGAGGGTCCTGATGGGGTACGTCTACGCCCGCGGCCGCAAGCTGTGGATCGGCTTCAAGGGCGCCGACGGCAAGCCCAAGCAGAAGGCCACCCCCTACGCCGTTGGCCAGGAGGACCTCGCGCGAGAGGTGCTGCGCCAGGTGGAGGACGCCATCGCAGCCCGCCGGGAGTACGCTCCCGAAGGTGGGGCCCTGACGCTCGAGCGCTTCGCCGGTCCCTGGCTCGAGGCGCGGCGAGCTCGCGGGGTGGCCACCGTCGACGATGACGAGACGCGGCTGCGTCGGCACGTTTTCCCGGTGCTGGGCGCGATGGAGCTCGAGGAGATCCGGCCTAGGCACGTCCGCGCGTTGGTCGCGAGCCTCACCACCGCAACCGCCCACCAGCAGCCAACCAAGGACGGCGAGACCAAGGGGCCACCGCGCACGCTCGCACCACGCACACGGTCCAACGTGCTCGCCACCCTTCGCGCACTGTTCGCCGACGCCGTCGCCGACGAGGTGCTGCGCTCGAGCCCGGTGGTGATCAAGCGCGAGGAGGTCCCCACCCGCATCGATGCGGATCCCCGGTGGCGTCCAACGGCGGTGTTCGACGTCGAGGAGCTGCAGCGCCTGGTGCGCACCGACCGGCTCCCCGATGACCGCCGGGTGATGTACGCGCTGATGGGCCTCGCAGGCCTGCGCTTTGGCGAGGCCGCCGCACTCCGGTGGCGCGACCTGCAGGCCGGTGATCCGCTGGCGCGCCTGTGGGTGGCCGGCAGCTACAGCACCAAGGCGAAGGCCGAGAAGCTCACCAAGACGGAGGTGCCGCGCGCAGTGCCGGTGATCCCCGAGCTCGATGTGATGCTCGAGCAGTGGCGCGCGGTGGGGTGGGTGGAGCTCCGCGGCCGCAAGCCCGAGGCCGATGACCTCGTGTGCCCCTCGAGGCGTGGCGTCTGCCGCAGCGTGAACCACGGCCGCAAGAAGCTCGCCCAGGACCTCGAGCGGCTGGGCTTGCGGGACCGTCGCCAGCACGACCTGCGGAGGACTTTCGTGTCGCTCGCCAGGGCCGGTGGCGCCGACGAGGGGCTGCTCAAGTGGATCACCCACGGGCCGCCGGCGACGGTGCTCGACAGCTACACCACCCTGCCGTGGCCGACGCTGTGCGCGCAGCTGCATGGGCTGCACTTACAGCTCACTTACAGCCGCTCTAAGGTGTTGGAGTTACAAGGGGAAATTTGGCGGGGCGGACGGGACTCGAATCAGCGGACTGGCGCCGAGCACACGCGGGCACTCGCGAGCACTACGAGCGAGGCGGCGGAGAGTAGGGCGGTTTTTGCGGACCCAGGGTTTGGCTCCCCCGGGCGCGAGCGCGCAGATTGGGGGATTCAGCGTCAGCGTGTAAGTGATGTCAGTGAGGCCGCGGCCGCGCTGCTCGAGCTGTGCGGTGGCGACCTCGAAGCGGCCCAGGAAGCGCTCGGGGCTGCGGCCCGAGCATCGACCCGGGCGAGGGCATGAGCGGGGCTTGGCGGCCCCTTTCCGGCGGTCCACACTAGGTCAGCATGAGCACCAACCTCACCCCCGAGCAGTGGCAAATCGCGATGCTGTCGGCCATCGACAATTACCACGAGGAGCTCGAGGCTTGGAAAGCCCATCCCAACGAGAGCACCGAACGCCGGCTGCAGCTCGCCGGCGCCCACTGCGATCACATCGAGGGGCTGAGACCGGGCCCCCTGTGGGTGGTCTATGGCCCCCAGAGCGACACCTACCTGCAGCCGCGCGTCACGCAGCGCCGGATCTTCGACGGGCCCACGACGGCGCAGCTCTACCTGACGCGCGAAGCGGCGGAGGACGCGATCGAGCGCGTGACGGAGTTCGCCGTGGCGCAGCACGCTGGGGTGGGTCCGCTCGAGGTGCGGGAGCTGCCGTGCTCGCCGACCAAGGCTCAGCTCGAGGCGATGGTCAGTGCAGCGCCCGGCTTTGGCCCGCTCGCCATCGGACCGAACGCCAGTCGCTACGTGGTCACCGCCGAAGGCATCCTCGAGGTGCAGTGCTCCCCGGGCGCCACCGAGTACCTCGTACCTGTGGAGCCCGACCTCACCAGGTACGAGCCGGACGCCGCTGCGCAACCACGGGGAGTCGACGCGATAAGGTGCACGCTGCGCCGGTTCGATCTGCGGGTCGCAGGGTGGGAGAGGGAGCAGCTCGAGGCATTCGTACAGGACGACTTGCCGCCGGCGCGAGCGAACGAGCTGTTGCTGCTCCACCTCGAGGCCGCTCGTCGGCTCCAGTAGGCCTCGTCAATTTCCTGCGCGCTACGAAACCGCCGGGGCCTCGAGGCTCAAGTTGCGCACTTTGGAAACTTCGGCCCCCACGCCGAGCAGCTCGAGCGCGCGCTGGTAGATCTCCACGCGTCGCAGGTGGTGGCTCGGAGCGCGGTCGGTTGCAGCGCCGTTGATCTTCCGGGTCACCGCGCGGAAGTCGGGCCGGTCGGCCACGGCGTTGAGCTGGCGGCTCGTCCAGTACCAGGCCGCGACCCTGAACCCCACCTCGGGCCGTGCGGCGAGCTCGGGGTCGCCCTCGAGGTCGAGGCCCAGCGCGATGCCGGCGGCGCGGTAGTTGGCCCTGCCGGTGAGCTGGATGGGCCCGCGCCCCTTGTAGCGCCGGCCGTCGCCAGGCTTGGCGTTGCCCAGGTCGGCGCGCCCTTCGTAGGCGGTGCCGTCGGCGAGCTCTTCGAAGTGCCGAAGGTCGCCGCTCTCCCAAGCGAGCTGCGCACAGAACGCGGCCGCGCGGGTCACGGTGGTGATCTCGGCCTCCACCATCGCCTCGGAGAGCAGCGGCGCGTACAGCTCCGGCGCCGGGCAGCGGGGCATGATCCGTGTGAGCAGGTCGGCGGTGATGATCATCGGTGCACCCAACCAGCGCGCGGATTGTTCTGGGATTCATTCTCCATGCGCTCCCGCTCGAGCTCGTCGAGCATCGCGGTGGCGGGGCCAACGACGGGGAAGGTCAGCCGTCGGACCGGCTCGGCTGGTCGGTGCTGTCGCCGCCGCGGGCGATCTGCTCGTCGCGCAGCGCCTTGCCCACCCACATGTAAGCTTCCTCGAGCTTGGTCAGCGCCAGGCTCTGAGCACGCCCCGGCGGGAGCGAGTTGCTCACGTGGAGCTCGAGCTCCTCGAACAGCGTCTTGAAGCAGCGCTGGTTCTCCGCCGCCGTGTCGTCGAACTTCACGTAATCGAAACGTCCCATCATCTTCTCCTTGGTTGTTCCCCCGCATCATCGAAGCACCTCGCCCCTCTCGCGCCACCACCACCAAGCGCGGACCGCCCACTCGCCCACGATTCATACCGAAGAGCAGATCGGCCCGGTCGTGCGCGAAGGCGTAGGAGGCGACACCGAGCGCAACGGAGCTCACTGCCGACTGGATGAGGAGACCGCGGCCGCTCATTGCGCGAACACTCCAAACAGCGCCCCGCCTCCACCAGCCACCACCGCCACCGCCAGCATCGACAGCAGGTAGGTGAGCCACGGCACGCCGCCGGCGCTCGCTCTGCCTCGAGCCTCGCGCACGTCGCCCTCGGCCGAGAGCACCGTCACGATGGACCGCGCCCACGAGTCGCTCCGCCGGATCTGCTCCTCGAGCGCGCGCTGTGCTGCGACCGGAAGGAGCTCCGCCGCTGCGAGTTGCTCGAGCACGGCGAGGGCCAGTGCCGGCGGGAGGAGCGTGCCCTCGGGCGTCGCGATGGGGTCGGGGCGGCCTTCGGGCCACGGCGGGAGCGTCGGGGCTGCCACCGCTGGCGGCGCTGGGGGTAGGGCTCGGACCGGCTCACTTTTTGGGCCGCACGCTGCCAGCGCGATTGCGCTCGCGTAGATAGTCAGCGAGCCCACCTTTGACCTTCTCAGCCACCTGCTCACGGTCGCGAGCAGCTGCAGCCTCGAGCTCCGCCTGGCCCTTGGCCACGGCCGCGTCGAGATCCGCCTGCGCTTCGGCCCGCTTCTCCTCTGCTCGATCGACAGTACGTTTGAGCTCACGTTGCCTGCGCTCCTCCTCCCCCCGCCATGCCCCCCGCCCCCCCCCCCCCCCCCGCCGCGCCCCATGCGAGGGCGCGGACGAGCCGCTCCATCACTCCGCCCGCGTGC
>CAYYWA010000006.1:44033-49199 GCA_964475255.1 uncultured Sorangium sp. | reverse complement strand
TCCGGCACTCCCGCGTCGAGCGCGGCGCCCAAGGTCAAAGCTCCCGCAAAGGCGCGCACCGCTCCGAAGCGCGCCACGAGGCGCAAACATGACTTCGGCTTCTGAAGACACGTCGATGCGACGGCGCGCGCGCAGGCTCGGGCGCGCCCTCTCGGTGATTTCGTTCTTGTTGCTCGTCGCAGAGCCCACCCGCGCGGAGCGGAGCGATCCCATGGTCCGAACCGCGGCACGCGAGCTCGCGATCGAAGGGATGAACGCCTTCGAGGCGGGCGACTATGCGGGTGCGCTCGACCGTTTTCAGCGCGCCCACGCGTTGTACGCGGCCCCGTCGCTCTCGGTGATGGAGGCGCGGTGTCTCGTCCGACTCGGGCGCTGGGTGGAGGCCCTCGATCGCTACGAGGCGACCCAGCGCGCTCGCCTCGAGCCGAACGCGCCCGAGGCGTACAAGCGCGCCGTCGCCGACGCCGTCAAAGAATCGGACGATCTTCGCCCGCGGGTCCCGCGGCTGATCATCAGCGTGACGGGAACAGGCCCGAAGAAGTCCCCGATGGCGGTACGCCTCGACGGGCGGGAGCTCCCCGACGCGCTCGTCGGCGTGGCGCTGCCCGTCGACCCCGGGCGCCACGAGCTGTCGCTGCACGCCGCCGATCATTCCCCGGCGACGCGTGCCGTGACCCTCGAAGAGGGAGAACACGAGACGATCGTCCTCGAGCCCGGTCCGCGCGTGGCGGACACGACGGACGGGAAGGCTTCGGTTCGCGAACGGCTCGGCTGGATCGCGATCGGCGCGGGCGGCCTCGCGCTCACGACGGGCATCGTGACGGGCGCGCGGGCGCTCTCGATCAAGAGCTCCGCGGACGAGCGGTGCGCGGGCGGCCCCTGCCCTGCGGGGGTCGACGACGATCTCGACTCATACAGCGCGCACCGCACGGCGTCCTTCGTCGCGTTCGGGCTCGGCGCCGCCGCGCTCGCCGCCGGGGGCTACCTGCTCTGGTTCGACTTTGGCGCGGGGGACACGCAAGTCGCGTTGTGGCCCACCGGCGCGAGCGTGCGCGGCTCCTTCTGAGCCCGGATTCCGAGCTTTTTCGGTCGGGGAGGCGGATTGCTCGCGTTCTTCCGTCGCGCTCGCGCTCGTCGTGCTCGTGCGTGCGCATTTCGTGGCTCTGCACGCCGAACGCGTCGACGCCGCGTCACTTCATGATCGACGGATGGGTGAGCTCGTCGGCAATCAACGCTTCGCTGCCGAACACCTGCTGCAAGATTGCCACCAGCTGCTCGGTTCCGTACGGCTTGTGCAAAAGGCCGAGGCCGCCGCGAGCGCGAAAGAGCGCGTCGCGCTGAGCGTCACTGCGCCCGGAGACGGCCACGACACGCACCCGCGGATCCAGCGCGAGCAAGGCGGCATGCGTCTGTTCGCCGTCCATCCCGCTCATCTCGAGATCGAGGACGACGAGATCGTGTCGCTCGCGCGCGTAGCGCGTGACGGCCTCGGGACCGCTCGCGGCCTCGGCGCAGTCCAGCCCGAATTGGCGCAGACGTCGGGCGATGCTGCGCCGCACGATCGAGTCGCCGTCCACGAGCAACACGCTCACGTGGACCGGGGCGAGGAGCTCGAGCGCCGAGGCGCGATCGGCGGTCGAGCTCTCCGCGGCGGAGAGGGGCGCGAACGGCAGGAACACGCGGAAGCACGTGCCCACGCCGAGGGTGCTCTCGACCTCGATGTGTCCGCCGTGGCGCTGCACGACGTCCCTCACCGTGGACAACCCGATGCCGAAGCCGCCGCCCTTCGTCGTGTAGAACGGCTCGAACACGCGCGCGCGCGTCTGCTCGTCCATCCCGATGCCGGTGTCGGCCACCGTGAGCTCGATGCGTTTCTCGGGGAGCCCCTCCCCTCGCCCTTCCACGGCCTCGGCGCACACGCGCAGCACTCCGCCCTCCGGCATGGCGTCGCGAGCGTTGAGGCACAGGTTGAGCACGACCTGGAAGAGCTCCGCGTGACCGCCGTGCACGACCAAGCCGGGCTGAACCCGCGACTCGACGCGGATCCGGCTCTCGATCGTGTGCCGGAGCACCCGAACGACCTCGCCGACGATCCGCGACATCTCGACCGGGCCGCGCACGTCCTGCCCCCGAGCGAAGGCCAAGATCCCGCGCGTGAGCTCGGCGCCCTGTGCCGCCGCCAAACAGAGGTCGTGAATGCACTCACGGATGTCCGGGTCGGCGAGCGTCCGATCGGGGGACAACATGTTCAGAAAGCCGGCGCTCGCGTCCAGAGCCGCGAAGACGTTGTTCAAGTCGTGCGCCACGCCCACCGCGAGGCGCCCCACGGTTTCGAAGCGCTGACGCTGGAGCGACTTGGCTTGCGCCGCATCGAACGCAGACACCTCCGCGATCACGTTCGGTCCGAAGCGCACCCGATCCCCGATGGCGAGCTGGCATCGCTCGATGCGCGCGCCGTTCACGAAGGTTCCGTTCTTGCTGTCGAGATCCTCGAGGATCACTTCCCCCGCTTGCCCCTTCACGAACCGCGCGTGTTTTCGGGACACGCCGGGGTCATCGATCAGGATGGCCGCTTCCGGCGAGCGACCGACGAGGGTCGAGGACTCCAGCCTGAAGCGTTGGCCCGCCATCGGGCCGGAGAGGATCCGAACTTCGGTCCCGGCGTCATTTCGGGCCGGCGGGCGCGGGGATTTCGGGCGCTGGTGCACGCTGTCGGGTGATACTGACCCTCGATCGCTCTGCACAGCTCCAGAACGGCGCTTGAGCCGCCCCCCTTAACGCAAATCGGCTCTCGACGCTCCCGCCGCCCCCGATGTGGGTCCCCCACGGATATCGGGTGCGCTACGGCCCTTCGAGCGTGGGTTTGAGCGCCGGCTCCTTCTCCAAATACGCCGGCGAGAACACGTACAGCTCGGAGTTGATGGCGCGACTGCCAACCGCGTGCAGACCCGCGAGCGGGCCAGAGACGAACTCGCAACGGAATCGCTCGGCAGTTCGCCCGAGCGTCGCCGGGACCTGCCACGTCTTCACGACGCGCCCGGCCCCGAGCTCCTCACAGCTCGTCGGCTCCGGCAGGCGCACGGTGAAGCGCGCCGCTGCAGGCTCCGCCGCCCAGTATCTCACTTCGAGAGGAACGGCGCCCGCGTTGCGGGTGGCCGCGCAGAAGCGCTCCTTCGATTCCTCCTTCTTCGGATCGCCCGGCTTCGGCGGATCGCAGACGGGTGCCGTGGAAACGCGATCGGCCGCAGCGCGGTAGTCGCGCGTCCACGACAAGAAGGCCTGGAGGAGCTCCCGCTTTTGCTGCTGCCGCGCGGCGGCCTCCTGCGCTTTCGTGGCCACCTCATCGCGCCGTTGGGTCAGCTCGCGGTCGAGCGCTTCGAGGGCCTGCCGATCGTCGCATTGCTTCCACGCGTATTCGCGCCAGCTCTGCGCCGCCGTAAAATCGCCGCTTTCGATGGCCTTCCGGGTCGTGGAGAGCGCTTCGCCACACTTCTCGGCGTCACCACCTCGACAGGCCGAGAGGGCCAGGACCGGAAAGAGAAGCACCGAAGAGACGAACCGCCTGCACGCGAGCATGCTTCCCCGTAAACCAGAGTTCGTCCCCGCACGCAACGGCGTCGCTGTCCGCCGGCCGTTGTCGCCTCCGGCTCCACGCTCCGCGGAGCCGGAGGCGGGCACGAAGTCAGGTTCCCCCGAGGTGGTAGCCGCGCTCGCCGTGATCGACGAGGTCGAGCCCCGTCTCCTCGTCATCGAGTGTAGGCCGAAGTCCTACGATCGCCTTCACGAGAGTCGCCAGCACCAGGGTCGCGACCACGCTCAGCACGATCGTGAACGCCATGGCCTTGAGCTGCTCGAGCCAAAGCGAAGCGCCCACCACGTCCTTCAAATTGCCGAGCAGGTTCGGGTTCACCTCGGGGCTCGCGAAGATGCCCGTCAAGAGCGCGCCCAGCGTGCCGCCCACACCGTGGATGCCGAACGTGTCCAGCGCGTCGTCGTAGTTCAACGCGTTCTTCAGCTTCGTGCACGCGTAGAACGGGACGATCCCCGCGAGCACGCCCATGACGATCGCGCTGCTCGCCGAGACGAAGCCCGCGCCCGGGGTGATCGCGACGAGACCGCCGACGATCCCGGAGCAAAAGCCGAGAACGGTCGGCTTGCCGCGCGTCGCCCACTCGATGGCGGCCCAGCTGAGCCCGCCCACGGCGGCGGCGAGCGTGGTGGTCATGAAGGCGTGAGCGGCAATGCCGTCGGAACCGGCGGCGCTCCCGGCGTTGAACCCGTACCAGCCCACCCAGAGCATGCCCGTGCCGACCATGGTGAGGACCATGCTGTGCGGGGCGAAGTTCTCCGTTCCGTGTCCCTTGCGCTTGCCCAGCAGCAGGCACAGCACGAGCGCGGTCCAGCCCGAGCTCATGTGCACGACGGTTCCCCCCGCGAAGTCGATCGCCTTGATCGCCGCGCCGGCGTTCCACATGCCGTTCATGAGGCCGTCGACACCCCAGACCATGTGCGCGAGCGGGAAGTAGACGAGGATCATCCAGCCCACCAAGAACAGCATGATCGCGCTGTACTTCATGCGCTCCGCGATCGCGCCGACGATGAGGGCCGGCGTAATGATCGCGAACATGAGCTGGAACATGGCGAACACACTCTCGGAAACCCAAGCCGCATAGTCCGTGTTCGGAGCCCCATCGACGCCCGCGAGCCCGGCGTACTCGAAGCCTCCGACGAGCGAGCTCCCGGGAGAGAACGCCAAGCTATAGCCGAACGCCCACCACAAGATGGCGACCACGCCGGCGAGCCCCAGACACTGCGCCATCACGCTGAGCACGTTCTTCTGGCGAACGAGCCCACCATAAAAGAGCGCGAGTCCCGGCAACGTCATGAACAGCACGAGCGCGGCACAGGTCATCAACCATGCGTTGTGCCCAGGACCGGGCCCAGCGACCTTCGAGGTCTCCATGTCCCGTGCCCCGTTGTTGATATAGGCCTCGAGATCGGCGATGCGGTGTTCGAGGTCCGCGGGCGTCGCTGCCGGAGCTTCCGCGGGCTGCGCCCACCCAACGCTGGGAAGCGCTGCAAAGAGGAGTCCGAACAGCAGAAGAGCTGCAAGCAATCGTCTCGACATGGGAACCACGCTCCTTTTGGAGGCTCACCGGCCAGGCT
>CAYYWA010000006.1:0-43933 GCA_964475255.1 uncultured Sorangium sp. | reverse complement strand
AGGCTCACCGGCCAGGCTGACCAGGCGGCCGACCCCGGCTCGGGACATCGAGCGAATATCCGCAGCTCTGTTTCTGGTTTGATTCGACTGCGTTTCGTTCCGCTTCGCGGCTGTGCTCAAATCGTTACACGGACGAAACCTGGCGGCGGACCGGGCGCTTCTCGCCGCTTCGGAGCCCCTCGAGGAGCGCCGAGATCTGGGCGCGGGCCTGTTCCTTGAGCCGCCCCGTGTCGGCCAGGGTCATGCCCCGCGTGGAGATCGGCTCGCCGACGGTGACCACCCCCCGAGCGAACCCGGCTCTCCAATCGTTCTTGGGCAGCGCGCCTTGCGTCCCCCACACGGCGATCGGCAGCACGTCGGCGCCCGTCTCGATGGCGATGCGAAACGCGCCGTCCTTGAACGGGAGCAGGTCCCCCGTCTGCGACCGCGTGCCCTCGGGGAAGATCATCACCGGAACGTCGCGCCGGAGCCACGCCGCGCAGCGGACGAGCGCGGCCTTCGTCGACTGAGCGGAGCCGCGCGCGAGGGGCACGTCCCCGACGAGCCACATGCCCCAGCCAACGCACGGGATCCGAAAGATGCTCGCCTTGGAGAGCCACTTCATCTCCCAAGGCAGGTGACTGATGAGAAAGATGTCCGTGTACGAGAGATGATTGCTCACGCAGACCGCCCGTCGCGGGCGCTTCTTCGGGAGGGGGCCGACGACGCGAAACCGCCAGAACGGATTGAACTTCGCGGCCGCCACTGCCACCAGGCGGAGCGCCCGCCCGGAGAGCAACCTTCGAGAGTCGAACAGCCGAGTCGGGAGATACACGGCCATCATGAACACGAACCCGAGCGTCGCGACGAGGAAGAGCTCGATCCACGTGATGATGGTCAGGACGGCGCGGAGCACGGAACGCGCTTATTTGCATGCCCCCGAGCACCGAGCAATCCCGATCGCCCGCGCTCTTCGGCTCGCTGTGCCTCCCCACCGCGGACACGGCTGACTGGCCGCGGGTTGGGCGCGCGCCGACACCGAACGGCGGCACGGTCGACGCTGGCGCCGACCGTGCGAGCGTTCGAGCTTCGGGCGCGCCCAGCGCCCGTCCCGTCACGCGGGCTTCGCCAGCACCTCGAGAACGCGCGGCAGGGCGTCCGCCGAGACCGAAATGGAGTCGATCTTGGCCTGCGCGAGAAAACGCGCGAACTCCGGGTGGTCGCTCGGCGCCTGGCCGCACAGGCCGACCTTGCACCCCTTTTTGTGCGCGCGCTCGATCACGAGCTCGATGAGCCGCTTCACGCCGGGATCCGCCTCGTCGAAGAGCGGCGCGAGGATTTCCGAGTCGCGATCGATGCCGAGCGTGAGCTGCGTGAGGTCGTTCGAGCCGATCGAAAATCCGTCGAAGATCTCCGAGAACTCTTCCGCGAGGATCACGTTATTCGGGATCTCGCACATGACGTAGACCTCGAGCTCGTTCTGTCCGCGAACGAGGCCGTTCTTGGCGAGCTCCTCGACGACGCGGCGCCCCTCGTCGAGCGTGCGACAGAAGGGGATCATCACCTTCACGTTGGTGAGCCCCATCTGTTCGCGCACGCGGCGAATGGCCGCGCACTCGAGCGCGAAGCCGTCCCGATAGCGCTCGTCGTAATACCGGGAGGCGCCGCGGAACCCGATCATGGGATTGTGCTCCACCGGCTCGAACACGCTGCCGCCGATCAGGCTCGAGTACTCGTTCGTTTTGAAGTCGCTCATCCGCACGAGCACGGGGCGCGGATAGAAGGCGGCAGCGATCTGTGCGACGCCGCTCGAGAGCCGATCCACGAAGTAGTCTTCGGGGCGCGCGAACCCGGCCGTGCGCGCGCGGATCTGCGCGCGGACCTTGCGATCTTCGATGCGCTCCGGATGTACGAGCGCCATCGGGTGGATTCCGATCCAACTCGAGACGACGAACTCGATCCTGAGCAAGCCCACGCCCGCGGTCGGAAGTTGGCCGAGCAAGAAGGCCATCTCCGGGTTGCCGACGTTGAGCATGACCGGCACCGAGGGCTTCGGAAGCGATGCGGGATCGATCGACTCCCGCTCGTACGGGAGCGTCCCCGCGTACACGCGCCCCTCGTCTCCCTCGGCGCAAGAGACAGTCACTTCCTCACCGCTTTGGATGGCCTGTGTCGCGTCGCCCGTCCCCACCACGCACGGAATGCCGAGCTCGCGGGAAACGATGGCGGCATGGCACGTCCTGCCGCCCTGGTCGGTGACCACCGCCGCGGCGTGCTTCAGCACCGGCTCCCAGTCGGGGTCCGTCATCGGCGCGACGAGCACCTCGCCAGGCTGGAACGAGCCGAGCTCCGACGGGTGCTGGATGACGCGCGCCTTGCCGCTCGCCACTTGCGCGCCCACGCTCTTGCCGCGCGCCAGGACCGCTCCCTTGCCCTTCAAGCGATACAGGTCGAAGCGCGGCGTCTGCACCTGCCCGTGCACCGTCTCCGGCCGAGCCTGCACGATGAACAGCTCCCCGGTCCTCCCGTCTTTGGCCCACTCGAGGTCCATCGGCGTGAAGCGGCCGTGCCGTTCGGTGTAGTGGCGCTCGATGGCGACGGCCCAGCGCGCCAGCGTGAGCACCTCGGAGTCGTCGAGCACGAATTTCTCGCGGAGCTCGCGGGGCACGCGCTCCTCCACGACGGCCTTGGTCCCGCCGGAGGCGTAGACGAGGCGCACGGCCTTGTCCCCGAGCTCGCGGCGCACGATCGGAGCGAACCCGCGTTCGAGCGTCGGCTTGTGCACCCAAATCTCGTCTGGGTTCACGCGTCCCTGAACCACGGTCTCGCCGAGACCGAACGCCCCCGTGATCATCACGATGTCGCGGAACCCGGTCTCCGTATCGAGCGTGAAGATCACGCCGGCCGCTCCCAGATCGCTGCGCACCATCTTCTGGACACCCACCGAGAGGGCCACCGCGCGGTGGGAGAAGCCGCGCTCCGTGCGATAAACGATCGCCCGATCCGTGAAGAGCGAGGCCATGCAGCTGCGCACGGCGGCGAGCAGCGCGGCGGAGCCGCGGACGTTCAAGTACGTTTCCTGCTGGCCGGCGAACGACGCGGTGGGCAAGTCCTCGGCCGTGGCGCTCGAACGAACCGCGACGTCCGTCGCCTCCTCGCGGTACTCCCGGGAGAGCTCCGCGTACGCGGACAGCACCGCGTTCGCGATCTCGGGCGGCAGCTCGGCGCCGTTGATGCGCTCCCGCGCAAAGCGACCCACCCTGGAGAGCGCGGCCACGTCCCGCACGTCCAGGTCATCGAGGGCACCGTAGATCTCCTCCGCGATGCCCGCGCGCTCGAGGTGGAGGCGGAAAGCGCTCGCGGTGACGGCGAACCCATCGGGCACGCGGATCCCGCTGGCCGTCAGGGTGCGCAGCATCTCGCCGAGGGAGGCGTTCTTGCCCCCGACCTCGGCGATGGAGCCAAGGTCCACATCCCGGAAACGAACGACGTAGGAGCTCGATTGTGTCATGGGCTTTGCCGCGTTCGATCGAAAGCTTGACCCAACGAGCGCATCGAGGCCTGGCGTGCTCGCCGGGCCCCGACACGGCCGCGCTGGGCGCGGAAATTTACTTCATCGGTCGCGAATGAGGAGGGGGAGATTCGTGTCCGCGCCGACCCGATCGAAATAGTGATACGTGTGCCGGCGTCCGTGACGCTCGCGGTGTTGTTCGCACCAGAGCTCTTTCCCGCCGCTCTCCCGGCGCGCCTCCACGCACCGCGGGCAGGGAGGCTCGATTTTCGGCACTCGGGTCTCCTCGCTCTTCGGCCGGACGACGAGCACTGGACAGGGCGCGAATCGCACCACGTTCTCGGCCACGGACCCAACGAGCAGGCGAGCAGCGCCCCTTCGGCCGTGAGTCCCGACGACGACGAGATCCGCTTCGAGATCCGACGCGAGCTGCGCGATTTCGTATGCAGGCGCGTCCAGTCGGACGTGCGACACCGCGCGCTCGAAGAGCGTGCCCTCTCGGCCCTCGGCCGCGGCGCGGGCGCGGAAAGCTTGAAGGCGATCGTCCGCGTACTTTCGGAGCTGCTCGGACGCGTTCTGCAGCACCGTGCCGTCGGCGACCGGACCCACGGCAGCTTCCACCGGGACCATCAGAGCGACCGTCTGCAGCACGTGCACGATGTGAACTTCGGCGTTTTTCCGCTCGGCCGCGATCTCGAAGGCGCGGTCGAGCGCGAGCTCTCCTTGCGGCGAGTAGTCGACGCCCACCACGATGACGTATGGTTTTGCACCTTGCATCTGTACGCTCCGAATGAAGGGGTTCGGGGGTGCCGCGGCGCGGGTCTCGCGCGTTCGCGGCATTCGCGAGGCCGTCTGCAGGCGTCATGCCAGCCGCGCGCGCGGCGGGCGCCGCCCGCGATGACGCTCGCCACTGCGAGCCGAAACGCGGGTGCGTGCTCGGATTGCCGCCCTGACTGGCTCCCCGGGATGGGCTCGGGCACTGCAGATTCTGCGCCGCAGGGGGCCCGCGTCGTGCCTTTTGCGCCAAGCGAGCGTACGGCGAGAAAACGCGCGCTGCGCGAGCCCCGATGCGGGCTCCGCGCCATGGCACAGCCTTTGTAAAGGAGGGACGCCAATGCCGAACGAAGGCCAATCCGGTCGCGATCTCGTGGCGGAGCTCGCGCCGCTCGCCGCGGAGCTGGTCCCCGAGGGTCGACTGCTTGCCGTGGTTCCGCTCGGCGTGGACACCCAAGAGAGCAGCCGCGCCCAGAAGGGAGCCGGCTACGGCCAGCCGCTCCGGCTGGAGCTCGCGGTGGGCGCCGAACGCAAGATCCTCGTCCTGCACACGGCGACGTCGAACGAGTTCGGACACGATCGCCGCGCGGATCGAGCCGCCGAGATGCTGCTCGCGTTCGACACCGTCAACGCCGTTCCCCGGCACGTACGCGTGCTCGACGTCGGCGCCTACCTCGAGTCGGGCGGCTTCCTCTCGCTCCGCAGCACGGGCGAGTTCTATTGCGTGACCAGCTGGGCCGAGGGGCGCCCCTATGCCGAAGACCTTCGACGGATCGCGGAGGTAGCGAGCGCGAGTGACCGCGATCACGCCCGGATGGTGACCCTCGCGCGCCATCTGGCCGAGCTCCACTCGGAGTCGAAGCGAGATCCCGTCGCCCATCGACGCGCCGTGCGGGACCTGTTCGGGAGCGGCGAAGGGATTTTCGGCATCATCGACGGCTACCCGCCGAACACGCCCGGCGCTCCCCAAGCGCGGCTCGACGCGCTCGAGCGGCTCGCGCTCGAATACCGGCCGCGCCTCCGTGCACGGCCGGGCCGGCTCACGCGCGTTCACGGCGACTATCATCCCTGGAACCTGGTCTTCGACGAGGAGGATCGGCTCACCGCCCTCGATGCGAGCCGGGGCTGCCTCGGGGATCCCGCCGACGACGTGACCTGCCTCGCGATCAACTACCTCTTCTTCGGCGTGCTCGCGAGCGGCGCCGCGCGGTCCGCCTTCTTGCGCCTCTTCCGCTCGTTCTTCGACGAATACTTCGCGGCACGCTCCGACCCCGAGCTCCTCGAGGCCGCCCCTCCGTACCTCGCCTGGCGCGCCCTCGTTCTCGCGAGCCCGCGCTGGTACCCGGACGTGACGGAGGCAGAGCGCGACCGCCTGCTCGGCTTCGTCGAATCCACGCTCCGCGCTAGGCGGCTCGATCTCGTGGCTGCGGAGGAGCTCTTGCGATGAGCCGCGGCGTCGTCGTTTGGATCACGGGGCTCCCTTCGTCCGGCAAGTCGACCTTCGCGGCGCACCTGCGCGAACAGCTCGTCACGCTCGGTATAGCGAGCTGTTTGCTCGACAGCGACGAGGTGCGCGGCGCGCTCGTTCCGGCTCCCGGCTACGACGAGGTCGGGCGCGATCATTTCTACGACACGCTCGGACGGCTCGCGGCGATGCTCGAGAGCCAGGGGCTCGTCGTCGTCGTCCCCGCGACGGCACACCGGCGCGCCTACCGCGATCGCGCCCGCCGGCGCGCCGAGCGCTGGCTCGAGGTCTTCCTGGACGTGCCCGCCGAAGAGTGCCGGGCGCGCGACGCGAAGGGCCTGTACGCCGCGAGCGCCGCCGGCGCCGCGCGCCGCCCGCCGGGCGCGGACCTCGGGTACGAGGCACCGCCCACCCCCGACGTCGTGGCCCGAGGTGGGCACGACCTCGACGCGGTGGCCCGCGTCATCGCCGAAATCGCCGAAAGCCGGCGGCGCACGTCACCTCGCTGAAACGCGCAAGGCTTGCCGAGCCCCGACTGCGGGCGCAACGGCTGCGCGCCGCCCACCCGGCTCCGAGCCCCGAAGCCACCAGTCTGCGCTGAAATCGCAGTTTTCCGGCTGCGTTGCTCGCGGCACGGCTCTTGAACTGGGTCGCCGCGAATGCACGCGCCCGCGACCTCCGTTTCCTTCGACGACGGCATCGTCCGCAAGTTCGCGCTCGCCACCGCCATCTGGGGTGCGGTCGCGATGACGGCGGGCCTCTGGCTCGCCCTGATGCTGGTCGTCCCCAGCCTCAACCTGGGGTTGCCCGAGCTCACGTTCGGGCGGCTCCGTCCCCTGCACACGAACGCGGCGATCTTCGCCTTCGCCGGCAACGCCGTGTTCGCGGCCGTCTACTACTCGAGCCAGCGCCTGCTCAAGGCCCGGATGTGGAGCGATCGGCTGAGCCAATTCCACTTCTGGGGTTGGCAGGCGATCATCGTCGCCGCGGCGATCACGCTGCCACTCGGCATCACGCAGTCCAAAGAATACGCGGAGCTCGAGTGGCCGATCGACATCGCGATCGCCGTGGTCTGGATCGCATTCGCGATCAACTTCTTCGGCACCATCGCGAAACGCCGCGAGCGACACATCTACGTCGCGGTCTGGTTCTACATCGCCACGATCGTCACCGTCGCCATCCTGCACGTCTTCAACAACCTCGTGGTCCCCTCGGGGCTGTTCAAGAGCTATTCGCTCTATGCGGGCGTCCAAGACGCGTTCATGCAGTGGTGGTACGGGCACAACGCGGTCGCGTTCGTGCTCACGACCCCGTTCCTCGGCTTGATGTACTACTTCTTGCCGAAGGCCGCGAACCGCCCCGTCTTCTCGTATCGCCTCTCGATCCTCCACTTCTGGTCGCTGGTCTTCATCTACATCTGGGCGGGGCCGCACCACCTCCACTACACGGCGCTTCCCGAGTGGGCCTCCACGCTCGGCATGTTGTTCAGCGTCATGCTGTGGATGCCCTCCTGGGGCGGCATGATCAACGGCTTGTTCACGCTGCGCGGCGCGTGGCACAAGGTGCCGCAGGATCCGGTGCTCAAGTTCTTCGTCGTGGGCATCACGTTCTACGGGATGTCCACGTTCGAAGGGCCGATGCTGTCCATCAAGAGCGTGAACGCGCTCTCGCACTACACGGACTGGACGATCGCGCACGTGCACAGCGGCGCCCTCGGCTGGAACGCGTTCATGACCTTCGGCATGCTCTACTGGCTCGCGCCGCGCATCTTCCAGGCGCCGCTCTGGTCCAAGCGCCTGGCGGAGCTCCACTTCTGGATCGGGAGCTTCGGCATCCTGCTCTACATCGTGTCGATGTACGTGGCCGGCGTCACGCAAGGGCTGATGTGGCGCGCGTTCGACGAAACGGGCCGCCTCGCGTACCCGGACTTCATCGAGACCGTCGTGCGCATCTTGCCGATGTACTGGGTGCGCGCCGTCGGAGGGCTCCTGTTCCTCTCGGGCGTGTTCCTCGGGCTGTTCAACCTCATCCAGACGTGGCGCTCGCGCCCGAAGGCGTACACGGAGCCCACCATCGAAGCCCCGCCGCTCGTCGGGCCCGCGGAGCCGGGGCCGCCCCTCGTCATCCCCCGGCACGCCACGATGGCGCACGTCGCCTATCGCGTCCGTCACTTCGCCGCCGGCGGCTGGCATCGGGCCTGGGAGCGCAAGCCGCTCGTGTTCACGGTCTGGGTCGTCGTCGCCGTCTGCGTCGCGTCGCTGTTCGAGATCCTGCCGACCTTCCTGATCCGTTCGAACGTCCCCACGATCTCGAGCGTCGAGCCGTACACGCCGCTGGAGGTCCTGGGCCGCGACCTCTACGTCGCCGAAGGTTGCTACAACTGTCACTCGCAGATGGTCCGGCCGATCCGTGCCGAGACCGAGCGCTACGGCGAGTACTCGAAGCCCGGTGAGTTCGTCTACGACCGCCCGTTCCAGTGGGGCTCGCGCCGCATCGGACCCGATCTGCATCGCGTAGGCGGCAAGTACCCGCACCTCTGGCACGTCCGACACATGCAGGACCCGACCTCGACTTCGCCGCGCTCGATCATGCCCGCGTACCCCTGGTTGCTCACCGAGACCATCCCGTTCTCCGAGGTCCAGGCGCGCATCGATGCGCTCGCCCTGCTCGGCGTCCCGTATGGGGCAGCCGTCAAGAGCGCCGAATCCATGGCGCGCTCTCAGGCTGCGCGCATCGCAGCCGAGATCGAGAGCCAGGGCGGCCCGAAGGGACTCGAGGACAAGCAGATCACGGCGCTCATCGCCTATCTGCAGCGGCTCGGAACCGACATCCGGCGAGCCCCGAAGGCTCCGGCAAGCGACGAGTCGCCGCGCGCCACGCGGAGCGATGGACCCGTGCACACGGCCACCTCCCAGGAACCCTGATTCAGCGAACGAGAGCGAGGAATAGCTGTCATGCGTCTTTCCGATGTGATGTCCGCGACGGAGCTGCACCGCTATGCCGAGGTGGCGCTGGTGCTCTTCATGGTCGCGTTCGCCGCCGTCGCCATCGACGTCTTCCGGCGCAAGAGAACGCTCGAGCCCCTCCGTTATCTGCCCCTCGACGAGCGTGAGGACGACCAATGAGCGCCTCGACCCATTCGCTCCCGACGGCCGCCGACGGCGAGGCATCGCCCGCAGCCCCCGTCCAACCGGACTCCGAAGCCCCCGTGCTCGAGCACGTGTACGACGGCATCCAGGAATACGACAATCCCCTGCCCCGTTGGTGGGTGCTCTTCTTCTGGGGAAGCTTCTGGTTTTCGGTCGGGTACGTGCTCTGGTACCACGTGTTCGATCGTGGGGCGTCGGTGGCCGAAAGCTACGAGGCCGAGATGCAGGTGGTCCGCGCCGAGCTCGCGCGCCGCGCGCTCAGCGAGCGCGTGAGCGAAGAGAGCCTCTCGGGCCTCGTGCAGGACTCGGGGACGCTCGAAGCCGGCAAGGCCGTGTACGAGGCGCGGTGCTTACCCTGTCATGGTGCGCGCGGTGAGGGCCTCATCGGCCCGAACCTCACCGATTCGCACTTCATCCACGGTGGCTCGCTGCTCTCGATCTACGAGGTCGTCTCGAAGGGCGTCGCCGACAAGGGCATGCCGGCCTGGTCGGAGCAGCTGCGCCCCGAGGAGCTCAAGCGCGTCGTCGCCTTCGTGGGCTCCCTCAAGGGCCAGAACCTCCCGGGCAAGGCGCCGGAAGGCGTGAAGGAGGAGTGACGTGACTGTACCGGCCGCGCGCGGGCGCGTGTTGCCGACGCTCAACGCCGACGGGACTCGCCGCCTCATCCGCCCGAAAGCGTACGTCGGACGAACCTATCGCGTGCGGAGGGCCCTCGCGATCGCGCTGATGCTGCTCTTCGTGGGGCTCCCGTTCCTGCGCGTGGGCGGCAAGCCGGCGATCCTGCTCGACGTCGCACGCCGCGAGTTCACGCTCTTCGGTTCGACGTTCCTCCCGACGGACGGCGTGCTCCTCATGCTGCTCCTCCTCGCGATCTTCGTGTTCATCATCTGGATCACGGCGCTCGCGGGGCGGGCCTGGTGCGGCTACGCGTGCCCGCAGACCGTGTACATGGAGTTCTTGTTTCGGCCGATCGAGCGGCTCTTCGACGGAGGCAGCGGGGCTCAGGGCGCCCGCGGGATTCGTCGAGCGCTGAAGTACGCGGTCTTCCTCGCGCTGTCGGTGGCGCTCGGCAACGTCTTCCTCGCCTACTTCGTAGGCACCGACGCGCTCGCCTCCTGGGTCACGCGCTCGCCGCTCGAGCACCCTGGGCCCTTTTTGCTCATGGCCACGACCGCGGCGCTCGTCTTCTTCGATTTCGCGTACTTCCGCGAGCAGATGTGCACGATCGTCTGTCCGTACGCGCGGCTCCAGTCCGTGCTGCTCGATCGGCGCTCGCTCGTGGTCGGCTACGACGCCCGCCGCGGTGAGCCGCGCTCGAAGGGCAAACCCAAGCCCGGAAGCGGGGATTGCATCGACTGCGGCGCGTGCGTCGCCGCGTGCCCGACGGGCATCGACATCCGTCAGGGCTTGCAGATGGAGTGCATCGCCTGCGCGCAGTGCGTGGACGCGTGCAACTTCATCATGAATCGGATCAAGAAGCCCGAAGGGCTCATTCGCTACGGCTCCCAGGAGGGGTTCGAGACCGGAAAGCGCACTCGCCTCCTCCGCCCGCGCGTGCTCGCCTATCCGCTCGTGCTCGTGGCGCTGCTCGTGAGCCTGGTCGTGATCGGGGTACGCCGTGAAGACTCGGAAATTACGGTGCTCCGCGGCGCGGGCGACCCCTTCACTCGTCAAGGAAGCAAGATCCTCAATCGAGTCCGCCTCCGTATCGACAATCACGAGAACACACCCCGAAGCTTCCGCCTCGAGCTCGCCGATACGGCCGGCGGCGAGCTCGTCGCTCCCGAGAACCCACTCCGCGTCCAGGGCGGCGGGCACCGGATCGGCAGCGTGTTCGTGATCTCGCCCGAGGCGGCCTTCGCGGGCGGCGAACGACGCGTGGAGCTCTTCGTGCACACGGAGGGCAAGCCGGTGCGCGTAGTGCCGCTCCGACTGCTCGGGCCAAGCACGGGAGGCGCGCCGTGAGCGGAGTCGCCCCCGAGGCGCGCCGCGCGCGGCCGAACCTCTGGCCCTTCGTGCCGGCGCTGCTCCTCGGCGCCGTGCTGGCCGGCCTCGGCACGATGGCTGCCATCGCCATTCGCGATCCCGGCTTCGCCCTCGAGCCGGACTACTACCAGAAGGCCCTGGCCTACGACGCCGAGATCGAGCAGCGGGCGCGCAACACGGAGCTCGGCTGGAAGGTCGAGCTCGGCGACATCCGCGCGCGAGGCAGAGCGGCTGAGATCGAGCTCGCGCTCGCCGACGCGGAAGGGCGCCCGATTTCCGGAGCGACTGTCGAGTTCGAGGCGTTCGCGGTCGCGCGCTCCTCGCTGCGCACGACGGCGCGCGCACCGGAGACCACGCCCGGGATCTACCGCGCCCGGGTCGACGGAGCGCGGGGCGGCCTCTGGGAAATCCGCGTTGACGCGACGCTCGCTGGCTCACGATTCACGGAGCGACTGCGCGTGGAGATGAGGCAGCCATGACGGGCCCGGCCTTCCTGCTCTCGGTGCTGCTCGCGAGCCTCGTCGGCAGCCTGCACTGCGCGCTCATGTGCGGTCCGTTCGTCGCGGTGTACGCCGGCGGCGCCGGCCGAGCGCCGTTCGGGCTGCACGCGGCCTACCATGGTGGGCGGCTCGCCACGTACCTCGTGCTCGGCTCGCTCGCGGGCCTCCTCGGCCAAGCGCTCGACCTCACCGGGAGCCTGCTCGGCGTCACGCGCGTGGCCGCTCTCGTCGCGGGGCTCGTCGCAGCGAGCTTTGGCCTCCTCGGCATGCTTCGGGGGGCGAGCGGGGCACGCGGCGTGTTCGGCGGCTCCCTCGCGCGGCTCGCTCCCGTTCTCGTCCGTTTGCCTGCGTTCCCCCGCGCGCTCGCGCTCGGCGCCAGCACGACTCTCCTTCCTTGCGGGTTCTTGTACGCGTTCGCGGCGGTGGCCGCCGGCACGGGGAGCGCGCTCGGCGGGACGGCCGTGATGGGCGCCTTCTGGCTCGGCACCGTTCCCGCGCTGCTCGGTGTCGGCCTCGTCCTCGGCAAGCTCGCCGAGCGCCTCCGCGGACACGTGGCGTTCGCGAGCTCGGCGCTGCTCGTGGCGCTCGGCATCGCCACCGTGATCGGGCGCGGCAATCTCGCCGCAACCGCGGTTTCGGCGATGCGCGCCGACACCGTCCCCTCGTCCGCCTCGACCGCCGATCAGGCGAAAGCTCTCCGCGCGATCGACCCGCCCTGCCACACGCGAGGCGCCCGATGACCTTCGGCGCCGCCCCGACGAGCGCCGAGCGCGAGCACGCTTCGGGCGTGTTCGCTCGGCCCGCGGCGTGCGCGCACTGCGGCACGCCCCTCCCTCCGGGAGCCGTGCCCGACGAGAACGGCGAAGCCTTCTGCTGCAACGGCTGTCGCGCGGTGCGCGCGTTCATCCTCGCGTGCGGCCTCGATCACTACTATCGGCAGCGCGACGATCTCGCGCCCCCTCCACGGCCCGCCGCGCCCACCGCTCGTGGCTACGCAGAGCTCGATCACCCGGACATTGCCCAACGCTTCGTCCACGACCTCGGCGACGGCACCGCGGAGGTGACGTTCGTGCTCGAGGGCGTCCACTGCAGCGCGTGCGTGTGGCTCATCGAGCGCCTCCCCCGCGTCGTCCCCGGCGTCCACGAGGCGCGGCTGTCCTTCGAGCGCGCCGAGGTCACGGTGCGCTTTCGTCCAGACCTCGCCCGCCTCTCGGCGATCGCGCGTGGCCTCGACGGGCTCGGCTATCCGCCGCACTTGCCCCGCCGCTCCTCCGGTGAGCTCGGCGACACCCAGGCGGACCGGGACCTGGTGCTCCGCCTCGGGGTCGCGTTCGCCGCCGCGGGGAACGTGATGCTGATGGCCTTCGCGCTCTACAGCGGTGCGACCGACACGGGTGAGGGCCCGTACGCCACGCTGCTTCGCTGGGGGAGCCTCGCGCTCACGCTCCCCACCGTGGCGTACTCGGGGGCCGTCTTCTTCCGCGGAGCGTGGGCCGCGCTGCGCACGCGAACCCCGCACATGGATCTACCGGTGTCGATCGGGATCGCCGCCGGGACGATCTGGGGCACCGTGAACACTATCCGTGGGCAGGGCGAGATCTACTTCGACACGATCACGACGCTCATCTTCCTCTTGCTCGTGGGCCGCTGGCTCGGGCGGCGACACCAGCGCGCCGCCGCGCGCGTCGTGGATCTCTATGCCGCCCTCTCCCCGACGACCGCTCGCGTCGTCACGGTGGACGGGCTCGTCGAGATGCCGGCGCGAGCCGTGGAAGAGAACGCCATCGTCGAGGTGCGCGCGGGCGAGCCCTTCCCCGTCGACGGCCTCGTCGCTTCGGGCACCTCCGCCGTGGACGCCTCGTCGTTGACGGGCGAGTCGTTGCCCGTCACGGTCACGATCGGCGACCGCGTGTACGCGGGCACGAAGAACACCGAGGCCACGCTCCTCGTGCGCACGGAAGCGGCCGGCGCGGCCACGCGCGTGAGTCGTTTGCTCGCGAGCGTCGAGGCGGCGCAGCGCGCCCGCGCGCCGATCGTCAAGCTCGCCGATCGCGTCGCGGGCTGGTTCGTCTGGGCGGCGCTGGGGCTCGCGGCCATCACGTTCGCCGCGTGGTCCGTCGTGGATCCGACCCTGGCGCTCGACCAAGCGGTGGCGTTGTTGGTGGTGACGTGCCCGTGTGCGCTCGGAATGGCGACGCCCCTCGCGGTGAGCGTCGCGCTCTCGCGCGCCGCACGCGCCGGGCTCCTATTCAAGGGGGGCGAGTTTCTCGAAGAGCTCTCGCGACCCGCGCTCTTCGTGCTCGACAAGACGGGGACGGTCACGGAGGGCCAGCTCCGGCTGGTGGACTGGATCGGGCCCAATACCGTCAAGTCGCTCCTCGGGGCGGTCGAGGCGCGTTCGGAGCATCCCATCGCGCGCGCGGTGATGCGGGACTTCGCCGCCGAGCCGAAGCGCGAGGCCTCCTCGGTGACTGCGATTCCGGGAGGCGGCGTGCGCGGCGTCGTGGACGGCCATCAGGTCCTCGCCGGCTCGCCAGCCCTCGTCCGGCGCGAGCTGTGCGTCGAGCACCTCGACCCGAAGCTCGAGTCGGCCGTGACCCGCTTTTCGCAGGCGGGAAGGACACCGATCGTGGTCGCCGTGGACGGCGTGGCGCTCGCGGCCGCGGCCTTCGCCGACGGTCTCCGCTCCGACGCGCGCGACACGCTCGCGGCGCTCGAGAAGCTCGGCGCGCGCTTCGCATTGCTCTCCGGAGATCATCCCGAGGTCGTGGCCCAGGCCGCGGCCTCGCTCGGCGTCCCTTTCGTACACGTCGAAGGAGGCGCGGGCCCGGAACGCAAGCTCGCGTGCGTCACCGAGCTCGAGCGACGCCATGGGCGCGTGGTCATGGTCGGGGATGGGGTGAACGACGCCGGAGCCCTCGCGGCGGCGAGGGTCGGCTTCTCCGTTCACGGCGGCGCGGAAGCCAGCCTCGGCGCCGCGGACGTCTTCGCGACGGAGCCCGGACTGAGCCCCCTGCTTCGCGCCGTCGTGGGGGCGCGGAGGACGCTGCGCGTGATCCGGCGGGGCATCGCGTTCTCGCTCGCGTACAACGCCGTGGGCGCGACGCTCGCGGTGCTCGGGCTCCTGAGCCCGCTCCTCGCGGCCGTGGCCATGCCGCTCAGCTCCCTCGCCGTCGTCACCAACGCCTTCCGTTCCCGGACTTTTGACGCACCGTGACAGTCCTCTTCGTCGTGCTCCCTCTGACCATATTGATCTCCGTGTTCGCGGTGGCGGCCTTCGTCTGGGCAGCCCGAGCCGGGCAGCTCGATGACCTCACGACGCCCGCCCTGCGCATGCTCGCCGACGAGAGCCCGCCCGAGCCGCCGCCTCGGCAGCCCGCCTCGCCCACCGACCTGTGATAGAGCGCCTGCCAGAAGCAGGAGCGATGTCCCTTTCCGACGCGGAGATCGAGCGCGCTGCCTCCGTGCTCCGAGGCGGCGGCCTCGTCGCCTTTCCGACCGAGACCGTCTATGGGCTCGGGGCAGATGCAACGAACCCCCGCGCCGTGCGCCGGATTTTCGAGGCGAAGGGACGCCCTACGAGCCACCCGCTCATCGTCCACGTCGCGCGCGCCGAAGCGCTCGTCGAGCTCGCCGCGCACGTGCCGCACGCGGCCACCGTGCTCGCGGAGCGCTTCTGGCCGGGTCCGCTCACGCTCATCGTCGAGCGCGGCCCTCGCGTCCATCCAGGCGTGACCGGCGGCCAGCCGACGGTGGCGATCCGGGTGCCCGCTCACCCCGTAGCGCTTGCATTGCTCGATGCGTTCGGGGCGCCCGTGGCAGCGCCCTCGGCCAACCGCTTCGGCGCGGTGAGCCCGACGACCGCCGAGCACGTCCGCCGCGATCTCGGTGCGCGAGTGGACCTCGTGCTCGAAGGGGGACCCGCGGAGGTCGGGCTCGAGTCCACGATCGTCGATGTCACGAGCGATCCCCCGCGAGTGCTCCGCCCGGGGGGGATCCCGAACGAGGCCGTCGCCGCGGCCTTGCAACTGCCACCCGAGGCACTCGGGCTCGGCGGCTCGGCGGTGCGTGCGCCCGGCATGCTGCCTTCGCACTACGCGCCGCGCGCGCGCCTCGAGCTCACGACCGCGGGGGAGCTCGCCGCGCGCATGGAGGAGCTCGGGCGCACCCGCGTGCGCGTCGGGGTGTTCGCCCCCCGCACCGCGCAATTGCCCGAGGGCTCCGCTCCCGTACCCGCCGCGTTCGTGCCGGCCCCGACGGAGCCCGAAGCGTACGCGCGCGCCCTCTATGCGAGCCTCCGGGAGCTCGACGAAGGCGCGGACGTGATCCTCGTGGTTCCACCCGAGGAGCGAGGCATCGGCGTCGCGGTGCTCGATCGGCTGCGCCGGGCGGCCGCGCCGCGCGTCACGGGAGCGGATTGAAGCGCTGCCCGGGCTCGGCCGGCTCGGTGTGAACCAAGACGTCCGTGACGCCCGGGACCTCACGCTTGATCGACTCGATCACCCAGTGGGTCACCCGGTGGGCCTCGACCACGTCGAGGTGGCGCGCGATTTGGATGTGCAGGTCCACGTGGATCGCACCGGGCACCCCGCGAGTCCGGATCTTGTGCGTGCTCGCGACCCCGGGCACCGCGACGACGACCTTTTCGATCACGTTCGTGTCGATCGCGCGTTCGTCCGCCAGGTAGCGGAGATTGCTGCGCAGCACGCTGACCCCGGCGCTCGCGATGAAGAAGGCGATCCCGAGGGCGGCGATGGCGTCGAGCAGCGGGTAGCCGAGCCGAACGAGCACCGTCGTGATGATCACGCCGAGCGTGACCAGCACGTCCGAACGCGTGTGCTGTGAGTCGCTGATCAGAAACGCGCTCGAGAGCCGCTCCCCCATGCGGCGCTCGTAGATCGCCACGAAAAAATTCACACACAGGGTGCCGCCGAGCACCAAGAACGCGGTCCCGCGGATGTCGGGTGCCACCGCGCCGTTCACGAGGCGTTCGTACGCGCTGCTGAGCACGTCGTAGGCCATCCCGAGCAGCGAGAGCCCGACCAGACCGGCCGCGAGGATCTCGAACTTTTGGTGCCCGTACGGATGGTCTTCGTCCGCAGGCCGACTGCCGAGATACACGCCGATGAGGCCGACGATGTTGTTCGAGGCGTCGGTCAGGGAGTGGAAGCCGTCCGCGCGGATACTGAGCACGTTCGCGGCATGCCCGTAGGCGATTTTCGCCACGGCCACCCCGACGTTCAGGACGAGCGTGGTGAGCAAGACGCGGCGGATCTGGGCGCCTCGCACGAGCTCCCGGGAAACCATGGCCGTCTAGGAGCGTGCGCTGCGCGGCGGCTGGGTGCAACAGTCAGTGGGCGCCGCCACCTCCGTGGGCCCGAAACGAGCGTGGGCCCGAAACGAGCGGCGGGCTCAGGCGGTGCTCACGCGGGCACGCGCCATCGCTGCAGGACGCGAGCTCGTCAGGAATCCGCCTCGGTCGCGCCCTTTCCCTCGAGTGATTCCGAAACCAAGAAGATGGGCCGGTCGCGATTCGCGGCGGACCCGCCTAGAATTCCCAACCGCTTGTCGCTCTAGATGATGACGCCACCCAGCGGCGAACGCTCGGAAGCTCCCCAATGCAGATTCGGACGGAAATCGAGATCGAAGCCCCTGCCCGCGCCGTTTGGAAGGTGCTGACGGATTTTCCGCGCTACGGCGAGTGGAACCCGTTCATCGTCGCCATCCACGGCGAGCTCGCGCCGGGGGCGCGGCTCTCCGTGCGCATCAGCCAGCCGGAGACCAACGTCGAGCGGACGTTTCGCCCGCGCGTCCTCCGCTGCGAGCCGGAGCGCGAGCTCACGTGGCTCGGACACCTGTGGATGCGCGGCCTCCTCGACGGGGAGCATTTCCTGAGGCTCGACGCGGCGGGGCCGGAGCGCACCCGAGTCGTCCACGGGCAGGATCTGTCGGGCCTCTTGCTCCGCTACGCGCTGGCGAGCGTCACGCGCACGACTCGCGGGATCGTGTACATGAACCAAGCGCTCAAGCGGCGGGTCGAGAGCTTGTCGCCCGCCCCCCGAAACGCGTGAAGCTCAGCGCCGCCCGAACGTCTTCGGCTCGCGCCGCGAGCGTGCGGCTTTGATCGCGCGCTCGAGCTCGGCGCCCTCGCGCAGGCACGGGTTGCAGTCGTCGCGCTTCTTCGGACCACAGCCCGTGGTGCGCTGCAGCTTGTTCAAGAACTGGAGCGAGCGACGATCCGCGTGTTCGATCGCGCGCGGCAGAATCGCCCGGTGCTCTTCGCAGGTCTTCGCGTTGCGAAGGTCGAGTGCCACGGCCAGCGCCGGCGAGGCCTTCGGTCGCACGTCCTTGCTGTAGAGGAGCGCGCGCGCAAGCTCCGTCGTCTCGTCGCGAGACGCCGTGCCCACCCACGCGTCGTACAAGAGATCGACCGAGAACGAGCCCGGCAATGCGGCGAGCGCCGAAAGCACCGTGCGCGCCGTTTCGCGCTCGCCCAGCATCCGACGCATCTCCGCGAGCGTCTTCGCGTCGTCCGCGATGCCGGGATCGTGCTCGAGCGCCCGCGCGAGCTCCTGCGCGGCGCGAAGGTGCGAGCCGGCGCGGCGCTCGGCGATCTCGAGCACCTCCACGGCGCTCAGCGAGCCCGGCTCGACGTCGAGGCTCGGCGGCTTCCCTTCTTCGGAGGGAGCTGGCGCTGGCGCCGCGCTGGCCGCTGCGCTCGCCGGGGCGGGTGGGCCGCCCACTTCGCGGGGGGGAGCCGCGACCTCCGGCGGGGCCGTGACTTCGCCGGACTCCGACGACGACGAAACCACGGCGACAATGACCGCCGTGAAGAGCGCGGCGCCCACCACGAGCGGAGCCACGAGCCCCCAAAGGGGCACGGCGCTGCCCGCGAGTCGGACGCGCGCCGCGAACGCTGCGCGGAGATCGAGGATCGGCGGCGTGGCGCTCGCCCCGGTGCTCGAGCCACCCAGCTCCGTCGGCAGCTCGGTCACGGAAGGCGTCGCGGAGCTCGGCGGATCCAAGAGGTTCATGGCTCGGGCCCGCGCCTCCATGTCGACGTCGACACGAGTCCGATCGGCCGGCGACTCCTCGAGCGAGTACTCGGGCAGAGCACGGGCGGGGGGCTCGGGCTCGGCCAGGGGAGCCGCGGGCGCCAGCCCCGGCGCAGTCACTGGCCTCGGCGGCTCCGGGTTTCCGAGCGGGGGAAACGCCGTCCCCGGGGCCACGCTTCCTTGAAAACTCGGCGCGGAGCGCCGTGCCGGAGGCGGGAGCGGTGCGGGAGCAGGGAGCGGTGCCGGGCCAGGGAGCGGTGCCGCCAGCGTCGGTGCGGCGGGGATCGGAGCCGCGGGAGCCGCGGGCAACGGCGCAGCGGGGATCGGTGCAGCGTGGCTCGGTGCCGAGGGCGCAGGTGCGGCGGGCAACGGGGCCACGGGCGCAGGTGCAGCCGGGATCGGAGCCGCCGGCGTTGGAGCCGTGGGCATCGATGCCGCCGGCAACGGGGCGGGTGCGGGTGCTGAAGCCGGTCGTGGCACGCTCGGCGCTGCTTTCGGAGCACGCTCCTCCTCGACCGGAGGAGGCGGAGTCGACCAGCCGGCGTCCACCAACGTGGCGCGAAGGCGCTTCGGATCCTCGGCCATGCGCTCGCCAGTTTTACTACCGAATCCCGTCCGTGGCTATCGGCGGGACGCGAGGCGTGCGGCACGCGCCCGTCGATTCAGCGATCGTTCACCGCGCGCGCCGGCATGGCCCCGTCTTCGATTTCGGGCGCGGTCAGGACCGCTTCCGCCTCTGCGGGCAGGCGCCGCGGCACGTGATCCGTGCCGACGCAGGCCAGCACCGTATAGCCTTCGGCGAGGATTTCCTCCTGATCGTGACCGACGGGACGCAGGAGTCGGTAATCGAAGCGCACGCGCACCCGCGACAGCTCCGTGAGTCGCGTCTCGATCGAGATCAGCTCGTCGAAGCGAACACTGCGCCGATATCGCACATGGCACTCCACCACCGGCAAGTGGAACCCCATCTCCGTCCACGAGGTGTAGTTCAGCCCGCGCCGACGCATGTACTCCACGCGTCCGACCTCGAAGTAGCTGATGTACGTGCCGTGGTGCACGATCCCCATGAGGTCGGTCTCGCCGAACCGGACCCGGATCGGGTGGCGCGAGATGCAATGAGACGGGAGCGGTTCCTTCACGGGCGCGCGAAAATAGACGCCGATCGCGCGTGCCGGCAAGTCCGGCGGCGCGGCCGGCTGCCGCAAGGCGCCCTGCCCGACGGATCGCCGTCGGCCGGCCCGAGAAAAGCAGCGGGGCCGACGGGCGATCGCGCGCGTTCCGCGCTCAGAAACCGTCGAGTCAGAGCTTGAGCTCGACGCCTTCCCGTGCGCCGAAGACGATGAGCTCGGATCCGTGGGCCGCGGCGCGGGCGCGGCAGGCCTGGATTTTCTCCTCGACGACCTCGTCCGAGTGCATCGGATCGTGATGGAAGATCGCGCACTGGCGGACCCCCGCCTGGACGGCCAAATCGACGGCGGTGGCCGCCGACGCGTGACCCCAGCCGCGCTTCGCCGGGTACTCGGTGTCGGTGTACTGGCCGTCCGCGATCAAGAGGTCCGCCCCCTCGATGAACCCGACGAGGTCAGGGGGGAGGCGCCGAAGCGCCTCGGGCTCCCGCTCGCGCAGCACCGGGTCGCAAACGCACGAATCGAGCTCACTGTCGGTCGCGTACACGATCTTCTTGCCGTCGTGCTCGAACGAGAACGCGAAGCTCCGCCCCGGGTGCGGTTGCTCGAAACAGCGGACGCGCACGCCCTGGACCCAAAGCTCGTCCTGCGAGAAGTGCCGGGCGTCGATCGTCGCCCCGAGCTCGGAGAAGCTCACCGGGAAGTACTCCGACTTCATCTGGCCGTGGAGGAGGCGCTGGACCCGGTTGTCTCCAGGCACCGTTTCGTAGACGTGCAAGCGGCTCTCGGGCGAGTACGCCGGCACGAAGAACGGAAACCCCTGGATGTGATCCCAGTGCATGTGGCTGAAGAACAAGTGCGCCTCCACGCCCTCGGGCATGCGACGACGCAGGTCCAAGCCGAGCTCCCGGAGCCCCGTCCCGCCATCGCAGACGAGCAAGGCGCCGTCCATGCGGAGCTCGACGCAGGAAGTATTGCCCCCATAGCGGCGAGTTTGGTGGCCCGGGGTTGGGATCGAACCGCGCGTTCCCCAGAACCGGACGTATGCCGGCATCGCGAGGCTCAACCTCCCTCTCGGTAGACGAGGAGCACGTCTCCGATTTGAATCGTGTCTCCCTCCAAGAGCCCGGCCGAATGGACGCGCACCCCGTTCAGGTAGACACCGTTCGCACTCTCCAGGTCCACGAGGCGCACATCCGGTCCGGAGCGCCGCAGGGCCGCGTGTCGGCGCGACATCAACTGGCTCTCGATGCAGATTTCGACCTGGCTCGAGCGCCCAATCACGATCTCTTCGGCAAGGAGATTGAACTCGCGCGGAGCACCGGGTCCCTGCAAGAGCTCGAGCCGCGGCGGGCGGCGAGCGGGCCCCCACCCGGTGAGCGCTCCAGGTTCCCCGACCAGCGTTGAGTCGGAATCGAAGCCGAACCGGTCTTCGGACACAAGCACGAGTCTAGATCAGGGCGCCACCCCGCGAAAAGACTGGTTCGGGGCCGAAGGAAGCGCCACGTGTGGGACCAAGGTGCTATGGTGGGCAGGCATTTCCGATGGCGTTTCAGCGCATTCTCGTACCGGTGGACTACTCGGAGGATTCTCGCGCGGCGCTCGCCGTAGCGGTCGATCTCGCCCGGTCACTGGGCGCAACGCTCGACGTCGTCCACGTTTGGGACCGGCCCTCGTACGTCTCGGACACCGTCCTCGTTGGCCACGGTGCCGAACAACGGCCACTCGGCGAGCTCATTCGCGAGAACGCCGAGCTCGAGATGAAGGAGTTTCTCGACGCGCTCAACCTGCCGAGCGGCATCACCCGGTCTAGCCGGCTGATCTCGGGCGCTCCCGCCGCCGCGTTGCTCGAGGAGCTCCGGACCGGAAATTACGACCTCGTCGTCATGGGCACCAAAGGACGCACGGGGTTCGCGCACCTGCTCCTCGGCAGCGTCGCCGAAAAGCTCGTGCGCCACTCGCCCGTACCCGTGCTCACCGTTCCACGGAAGCTCGCGGAGCAGGCTCGCGCCGACTGAGCTTTCGGGCGCGGCGACCGCGGCCGTGCGGACGGCAAGCCGAGAGATCACTCGCGCGAGCGCGCGGAACGGCTTTCCTCGAGCTCTTCCAAGGTCTTCGGCCAGTCGCCGCGAAGGAGGCGGGAGAGCGCGCGATCGGCGAGCAGGCGCCCGCCGGTCTGGCATCGAGCGCAGTAGTTGGCCTCGTTCTCAGCGTAGGCGATGCGTTGGATCGGCGCGCCGCACACGCGGCACGGCTCTCGGTAGCGCCCATGGACGTCCATCTCCGGGCGGAAGGCCGTCACCTTCTCCGGAAACCCCTCACCCGTCTGCTCCCGCAGGCGTGCGAGCCATTCGGTGAGCACGGCGCGCGTCGCCTCATAGAGGCGTGACGTCTCGGCGGGCGCCAGATCGGCCGTGCGCTTCATCGGCGAGAGCCGCGCTCGAAACAGGATCTCGTCGGAGTAGGCGTTCCCGATACCGCTGACGAGCCGCGGATCGGTGAGCGCGCGCTTGAGCGTGCGGTTCTCGAGCGAGAGCGCCGTCGAGAACTCGGCGAGCGTCGCGTCGAGCGGCTCGATGCCGCCACGACCGAGGGCAAGCGCTTCGGCGCGCGTGCGGAGGACGTGGAGGCTCGCGCGCTTCTTCGAGCTCGCCTCGGTGACGAGCACGGTCGCGTCCGGGAAATCGAGCGCCACGAGGCCGAGCTTTCCGGGCGCCGCGCCCGGCTTCTTGAGGTGGAATCGGCCCGCGATCATCAGATGAAACGCGAGGTGCAGCTCCGGGTCGAGCTCGAGCACCACGCGCTTGCCGACCCGGTACACCGTTCGCAGGGTGCGGCCCGCGGCGCTCGACAGCGGCGGCTCGAACGTCCTGACGACGAAGGGGCTCTTCAGACGAACGCTCGTGAGGACCTTGCCCCCGAAGAGCGCCTCGAGGCGCTCGACGTAGAGGGCGACATCGGGGAGCTCGGGCATGCTCCCGACGCGTCAGCTCGGTTTCACGCTGTCGAGGAGCTGATAGAAGGCGGGTCGCGCGGCCTTCACCGTCGCGCTCGGGCCGGTCATCTTGAAGAAGTAGACGCCAGTCGGCGCTTCCACGATGCCGCCGAGCAGCGCGAAGCCAGGCTTGGGGCGCGTGGGCCCCCCCGGCATGCCAGAGCTGAACGTCCCTTTGTCGATCTCCACGGTGTGCTGGCGCAGACCATGCGCCGAGCGATCGGCGCGGCGCACGCCGCCGTCCGGAACGTCGCTGAACTGTTTCACCCAGCGGTCGACGTTGGCCTCGATACTGCCGCCCTGGCCCGGACCGAAGTAGAAAACGGCGAGCTCCGCGTCTTCGCCATCGCCGGCGGCGCGCGGGATGCGATAGGTCGCCTTTCGCATCGGATTGCTCTTGCCGACGCGCTCCCACCCAGGCGGGTCCTCCCAGGTGACGCCCATCGGCAGAAGCGCGGGAGGCGTCGTCGAGCTGACCGGCGGCGGGGCGGCCGCAGCCGGCGGACTGCCGGAGGCGGGGGCGAGCAGCGAGGCGCTGGACGGCGGCTCTCGCTCCTTTTTGCAGGCTGTGAACGCGACGACCAGGGAGGCGATCCAGACTGTCCTCATCGCTGGTGCGCTTCTAGCATGCCCATGAGCTGCGTGATAGCAAACCCGCGGCATGCACGTCGACGCGACCCCTCTCGATTGGGCCGTCTTCGCCGCCGTCGTGATCGGAGCGCTCACTTTCGACCGGCTCGTCTTCGGAGCCAAGGAGCACATCTCCTTCCGCGAGGCCGCGATTCGGAGCTCGTTCTTCGTCCTCGTGGGCACCCTGTTCAGCCTGTACGTGATGTACACGGCGAACGGCGACGCCGCGATCACCTACCTCGTCGCCTACTTGGTGGAGGAGTCGCTCTCCGTCGACAACCTCTTCGTCTTCCTGGTGCTCTTCACCTATTTTCGAATCAGCGAAGGGCGCCAACAGCGCATCTTGTTCTGGGGAATCCTCGGCGCGGTGGTGATGCGGGGCATCTTCATCGTCGCCGGCAGCGCGTTGCTCGCGAAATTCCACTGGATGACCTACGTCTTCGGTGGGTTCCTGCTCATCACCGGCGCAAAGCTCCTGGTCCGCAAGGAGGAATCGGTCGACCCGGAAGGCAACCTGGCGCTCCGGTTGGGCCGCCGCTATCTGCGCACCACGGAGGAGTTCCACGGAGATCACTTCTTCGTGCGGAAAAACGGCACGACCTACGCGACGCCCCTTTTCCTGGTGCTCGTGGTGGTGGAGTTCACGGACGTCTTGTTCGCAGTCGACTCCGTCCCGGCCGTCCTTGCGATTTCGAGCGACGTCTTCATCGTGTACACGTCGAACGTGATGGCCATCCTGGGCCTACGCGCCCTGTTTTTCGTGCTCTCCGGCATGATGGGGCGCTTTCACCACCTCGGCACGGGCCTCGCGGTGATCCTCCTCTTCATCGGGGCCAAAATGTCGCTCACGGCGTTCCTCAAAATCCCGCCCCTCGTCTCTCTTGCCGTGATCGCTTCCGTGCTGGCAGTCTCCATCCTCGCCTCACTGCTGCGACCCGCCCGTGCACCAACGCCTCCCGACGGCTCCACCTCATGAATTGAGATACGGTTCATCGGCGCTCGGCGAGCACTCGGGTCGAGGTCAGAGCGAGAGCCGTCTGCCATGCTGCATTCTCCTTTCGAAACGCGTTCGAGCGGCATCCTCCTGCATCCGAGCAGCCTGCCCGGGCCTCACGGCGCGGGAGACCTCGGACCCTTCGCCCACCGCTTCGTAGACTTCCTCGCGCGCGCCGGGCAGCGCTGGTGGCAAATGCTCCCCGTGGGGCCGCTCGGTGCCGGAAATTCACCGTACGACAGCGCGTCGTCGTTCGCCGGCAATCCACTGCTCGTGAGCCTCGAGCTCCTCGTTCGCGATGGGTTGCTCGAGGCATCGGAAATCGGCGCGCCCCGCGCGCTCGTCGAGGCCAAACGCGCCCTGTTTCCCGCGTCGAGCCGCTTCCGAGAGCGGCGCCTGCGTCGCGCGTTCGAGCGCTTCGGCGCGCGCGCGAAGGGCGATCTCCAGGCGGAGCTCGAGAGCTTCCGCGAACGGAATCGCCGTTGGCTGCCCGGCTTCACCCTGTTCCGGGCGCTCAAGCGCGCGAACGGGAACCGCCCGTGGACGACCTGGGAGCCCGACCTCGCGCTTCGGCGCGGTCGCGCAGTGGAGCGTGCTCGCCGCGAGCTCGAGCGAGAAGTTTCGTACGAGGAGTTCCTGCAGTTCGCGTTCGATCGGCAGTGGACCGAGCTCCGCCAGCACTGCGCGGAGAAGGGCGTGCTCCTGCTCGGAGACGTGCCGATGTACGTCGCTCACGACGGCGCCGACGTCTGGGAGAACCGCGAGGTGTTCCAGCTCGACGAATGCGGGGAACGCCGCGTGCTCGCCGGTGTGCCGCCCGACTACTTCAGCGCCGACGGACAGCTCTGGGGAAACCCGGTCTACGACTGGCAGGCGCTCGCCAAGACGGACTACGAATGGTGGATCGCGCGGCTCGAGAACACACTCCACCGCTTCGACGCCGTTCGCCTCGATCACTTCATCGGCTTTCACCGCTGCTGGGAGGTGCCCGCGGGCGCCACGTCGGCACGCGAGGGCCAGTTCACCATCGTGCCGGGCAGGGATTTCTTCGAGAAGGCGCGGGCTCGACTCGGAGGCCTGCCGTTCGTCGCCGAAGATCTCGGGCTCGTCACGGACGAGGTGCACGCGCTGCGCGACGAGTTCGAGCTCCCCGGGATGCGCGTGCTCGAGTTCGCCTTTGCGGGCGACTTCCGGGACTACCAGCCGCATCGCTTCCCGCGGAACTGCGTCGTGTACACGGGGACCCACGACAACGACACCGTCGTCGGCTGGCTCGGTGCGTTCGAGCGGGCCCGGGATCCGGAAGAGCGACACCGGCTTTTGTCCGAGCGCCGCCGAGCCCTCGCCTACGCAGCCTGCTCCGGCGACGAGCCGCACTGGGACTTCGTCCGCCTCGCGCTGGCGTCCGTCGCCAACACGGCGCTCTTTCCGCTCCAGGATTTGCTCGGGCTCGGCAGCGAAGGGCGCATGAACGTGCCCGGGACCGCCGAGGGCAACTGGGCGTATCGATGCCGCGAGCACGATCTCTCCGACGCTCTCGCGGAGCGCCTGTTCCGTCTCACCGACACCTACGAGCGCTTGCCTCGCCGTTTCTGATGTAGGCTCGCGGCGTGCAGCGCGTGCGCGGCCGCCGGACCATCGCCCGACTATCGGCGCTCGTGCTGCTATTTGCCGGGAGCGGGGCGCGGGCCGCACCGGCGGAGATCCCGCTCGACACCTGGGGTGTCGACGACGACCCGGAGGTCGCCGAGCCGCCACCGCCCCCTGCCGAAGCCGCCACCGCTCCGCAACCGGCCGTCCCGCCAGCGGCGCTTCCGGTCGAGCCCCCTCCGCCGAGCACGGTGGACCAGGGGCCCGTCCGCTACACGCTCGAGGGAATCCAGATTCGCGGCAACACGCGGACGAGCGCACGCGTCGTGCTGCGGTACGTGCCGTTCGCCGCGGGCGACGTGATCGACGTCGACGATCCGGAGATCGAGCTCACGCGCTATCGCCTGCTCGGCACGGGCTTCTTCCGAGACGTCCAGTTCTCGCTCAAGAAGGGAAGCGAGCGCGGGTTGATCGTGCTCGTCATCGACGTCGTCGAGCGCAACACGATCGTCGTCAACGACATCTTCATGGGGTTGTCGGCCGATGCCGACACCCAAGGCAACGCGCGCCCCCTCACCGCCTATGCCGGGCTCGACGTCGCGGAGACGAACCTCGGCGGCACCGGGATGACCCTCGGCACCGCGGCGGCGATGGCCCAGGGCCAGCTCGCGCTCCGCGTCCGCTTTCTCGATCCGGCGTTTCTCGGCAGCGCATGGATGACGAGCGCCGTGCTCTCGTTCGCCGACGCGAAAGAGTACTTCGGGAACGCCGGAGTGCTCTGGTCCGACCCCGGCAGCACCGACGATCCTCGCGACTTCGCGATCGTGCGCTACCGCCGCTTCGGCGGCTCGCTCGGCGTCGGGCGCGATCTCTCGATTTCCACGCAGGTGTGGCTGCACTACCGGCTCGAGTCGATCGACGCCGCCTATCCCCGGCAAGCCTCGCACCTGCGCGGCTTCGCGCGTGAGCCCATCGATTTCGATGTCGTGCGGGGCTCGAGTGTTCTCTCGACGATCCGCGCCTCCCTCCAGCACGACACGCGCGACCACCCCATCTTGCCGACGCGAGGCTGGTTCGTCGCGGTCACGGGCGAGATCGGGTTGCTCCCCGCGGGGCTCGACTACGACTACCAGCGGCTCGAGATCGAAGCCGCGAAGTACTTCCGCCTCCCCTGGAACGACCACGTTCTCAAGCTCGACGTCTACGGCGGCGCGCTCGCGGGCAACGCCCCGTTCTTCGAGCAGTTCTACGTCGGGGACTTCAGCGACTTTCTGCCGGATCGCGTGCTCGGAGTGAGCTTCGATCGGCGGCCTCCCCCTAACCTGCTCGGAACGCAAATCGTCGAGGTGCGTCACGGCGAGTACGCGTTCCGAGTCGGGGCCGAGTACCGGATCCCGATCTACCGAGGGCGACGCTCGGTTTTCGGCATCGATTTCTTCGCAAGCGCGGGCATCTACGGGCTCGCGTCGCGCCGCGATCTCGTGCGCCCGCCGGAGGGATACTCCGGGCTGGCGCTCGTCCCCGTCGATCTCACCGGCAACCTGGGCCTTCGCGTCGATACCAGCGTGGGCGGCTTCGCCTTCGCGTTCTCGAACGTGCTCGGATTCATGCCCGTGCGGGGCGAGGGACCGGCCGGTGAGGACTGAGGGCGCGCTTCGCCGCGTACTCCGGGCGACCATCCTCGGGGTCGCGATGGCCGGGAGCGTTCCGCTGTCGACGGCGCGCGCCCAGGCGCAAGAAGGAGGCGCGCGCGATACCACACGCGAAGCGCTCCTTTCGTGGGACGCAGACCGAGAGCTCCTCTACCTCGACCTCTCCTTTCGAGACGTGATCGACCAGAAGATTCAGGAGAAGCTCCGGCGCGGCCTGCCGACCACGATCGTGCTCACGGCGACGATCCACCGCGCGAGCGGCGGCGATCCGCTGTCCACCACGGCCCACACCTGCAAGGTGACGTGGCACGTCTGGGAAGAGGCGTATCGCGTGGAGCTCGCGAGCCCGGGAGTGAACCAGGTCCGCTGGACCACGACGATAGAAGGCGTGCTCCGGCGCTGCGCCGAGATCCGTCGCTTGCTCGCGGGCGACGGCGCTCAGATCCCGCGCGCCGTGCAGCTCCGCGTAGCGGGCAAAATCCAAGTGAACCCGATAGGCCCCGAGCTCCTGCAGAAGATAAAGCGCTGGGTGATGCGTCCCGCGAGCACGGGAACCGCCGCGCCAGGAGACGCGCTCTTCAGCACCTTCACGGGGCTCTTCCTTCAGCGCGTCGGGGATGCCGAACGCGAGGTGAAGTTCGTGACGCGCCCGCTCGTTCCCGCCGTTTTTCACTCCCGAGCCGACTCGCAGTAGGTCCCCGAGGCGTCCGCCTTGTCGTAGAGTCGCCTCGTGAAGCGCCCGTTCCTCGTCGCCCTCGACCTCACCGAGCGCCGCTGTCTCGTCGTCGGCCGTTCTCCGGAGGCCGCGCGCCGCGCGATGGCCCTGCTCGACTCCGGCGCCCGGGTCACCGTGATCGGCGAGAACCCCTGCCCGGAGCTCGAGGCCCTCGCCCAACGCGGCTCGGTCGAGCTCCACGCGCGCAGCGCCACGCCGACGGACCTCGACGGGACATGGCTCGCCGTGGTCACCGACGCTCCGCGCGAGCTCGCGGAGGAGCTCGGGAACGTCGCCGCCGCGCTCCGCGTCTGGTTCTGCGCCGTCGATCGCCCCGAGCACAACTCGTACGCTCACGTCGCGATCGCTCGTGCGGGTCCCGTCTCCGTCGGCATCAGCACGGGGGGGCGCGCCCCGGCGCTCGGGCGCAGGCTGCGCGAGGAGCTCGAGCGGGTGTTCGACGAGGCGGATCTCGAACGCTTCGCCCAGCACTTGGCGAAGCGCCGCACGGAGATCCCGCCCGGCAAACGCGGTGAAGTCCTCGGCCGCGCCGTCGCGGGGCTCGCCTTCGAAGGCCGCCTCAGGGTTCCCGACGAAGAGGACTGATTCAGCCCCCTACTCGAACCGCGGCGTGTTCGCGTCGGCCGCGACGGGCTCGGGGAGGTACGTGGCCAGGATCGCGATCACGTAGTGCCGGTAGAGATGCGGCACCGTCCAGTCGGGCTTCGCGAGCGCGCGTTTCACACACTCCGTCGCGCGACGAGCTTCGGTGCCGCGCAGGTCGCCGCTCGCTCCCGGAAAGACGTGAAGTGTGCGTTTCTCGAAATCGAGGCGGAGCACGTGGTTGATGGTCTCGGGCTCCCGCTTCGGGCGCGGCGCACACTCCTCGGTGTCCAAGATGGCCTTCGCGAGCGCGTCCTCGAAGGCGACCAACCGGTCACAAAGCCCTCCCTCCAGGGTCGGGCGCGAGCCGTTCCCGCAGCGCACGCGCTCGGCGCGCGCGAGCTGGATGTTCTCGGGGGGAGCCTTCTCGGGCGCCGACGCCGATGGCGCCGGCAGGAACACCGACGCGGCCACGCCCGGCGCCCCCGCCTGCCCTTCGACGTCGCTGCCCGAGGGACGACGCATGAGATAGAGCGGCACCGCGATGATGGTGAGCGCCGACACGACGGCGACCACGAGCTGGGCTCGAACGGGGCGCTCGGGACGCCCGCCGCCGACACCCAGGCGGCGCAAGGAGGGCTCACCCGAGCTGGACGGGAAGGGCGGACGAGGAGACGGCGGCCCGACCATCTCTAAAGAGATCGATCGTCAGGCGACCATCGTCAATCGTCGATCAACGACTGCACGCGTTGGCCGGGCTCGGCGCGAACCAGGGTCGCCGCGAGATCGAGCGACTCCGGCATCAGCACCTGGACTTGTGAGACGACCTGCTCGACGACGTTCCGCGCCTCTTCGAGGCTCGGGCCGGTCATCGCGATCGCGAACTTCAACGGCCCGGTGCGGCCGCCGGTCACCGGAACGATGCTGAGCAGCAGCATCTCCGTGAGATCGGCGACGCGCTGTGCCGCGCGCCGCAGCGCCAGCATCTCGATGATCGTCGGGCGGTCGCTCACGTGCCGCGTCGGGCTCCGTACGTGGTAGCGCGCAACCGTCAGGTGGTTGTTCGACCACTCGGCATACGCGAGCTCCTCTTCGAGCGCGCGCAGGAATTGCTCGCGGCGCAAGAGCCCCGTGAGCCCGTCCCGACGCCCGAGGTAGGCCTTGGCTCGTTCGTGCGGAGGCGAGCCTTCACCGAAGCTCACCAGTTTGACGCGCGATTCGCCGAGCTGCACCTCGCCGCCATGCAGCAGCGCGATGGTCTTCTTCCGCTCGTAGCTGTGATCCGCGTACGTGCCGTTGGTGCTATCGGCGTCCTCGACCGTCCACGAGCCCGCGTGCCAGCGAAGGACCGCGTGCGCGCCACTCACGGTCGCTTCGGGCATGACGATGTCCTGATCCGAGCGCCGGCCGATCCGCATCACGGGCTTCGTCAGCGGAAACAAGAGCCCCGCGGCTTCCGGAGCGTTCGTGCAGTACGTGACGAGCAGCGCCTGCGATCCGGGAACGAACGCCTCGCTCGTCGCTCGACCGAGCGGCGCGCCGGGGGACATGCGCTCCCGCTGAATCTGAATCTGGCTCGTCGTGAGCGAAGTCGGATTGAAGAACCGAAGATGCCGCGCCGGCGGGCGGAGCGCCGGATCCTCGCTCAAGCAGCGAAACACCTGCTTGACCTCGTCCACAGAGAGCCCCGCCGGAACGTCGAACATGATCTGGGAGCGCATCGGCTTCGAACGCGGCCGATATCCGGGCTCCGGCACGCGGCACGTCCACATCTCCCAGAGCGTGAGCCCGAGCGCGTAGATGTCGTCTTCCGGGCTCGCGCCTCCGGAGCGCAACCGCTCCGGAGCCATGTAGTTCGGTGTTCCGCCGTCCGGCGGCGCCCCGGGGCGGCGTGCGCTGAGCCGCGCGCGCTCCTGCGCGAAACCGAAATCCAAGATGATGGCGCGATCGTTGGTCACCATCACGTTCCCGGGTTTCAGGTCTCCGTGCACGAGCCCCTGGGCGTGAATCGCCGCGAGGCCAGCGCCGGACTCGCTCGCGATCTTGCGAAACTCGTCGGCGGTGTAGCCCCCCTGAGCTTTGCGCCGGCGGATATGCGTGTGGAGCGTCTGCCCCGCGATGTACTCCATCACGAGGATCGGGCCCCACGGGCTCGGCGCGAGATCGTGAACGCGGCAGACGTTCGGGTGACTCACCGAGCGCGCGAGCAACAGCTCCTGACGGAGCGCCTCGTCGTCGCCGGGCATTCGCGACTCTTCGCGAACGACTTTGAGCGCCACGGGTTGTTGCGTGCTGCGGTCGTACGCCAGGAAGACCTCGCCCATTCCCCCCTTTCCGAGACTCTGGCGGATCTCGTACCGATCGTTGACGACGGTTCCATGTCCGATGGGAGGGGCGTTGCGGGGAGACTCGGGCATCCAGGATCGCCGTGGGCTCGAGAGGTTCCGAGGCGTAGCGTCACCCATCTCTCGACACACTGCAATCCGCAGTGAAACTCCTCGACCTTTCAGGCCCGACCGGCCAGCCGCGCTCGGCACCGCAACGCGTCGTTCCCCGCATCTCGGGTGCGACCGCACAGCCCCGCAATCCGCCGCGGGCCCGGGATCCGCCGCGTCGCGATCCGCCCGTGGCCACGCGTCGCACCTCGGCTCACACCCGCGTCTCTCGACATCCGCATGCCCCCAAGCACCCTTCGCGCGACGCGGACGGGAACCGCGACGTGACCCGGGGAGAGAAGCCGCACCGCCTCGCCCCACGCCACTCGAATTCCCAAGGCCGAGCTCGCTCCATCCTTTCGAATACACCCCGAGGTGTGACTCCCCGCGCTCCGTGCAGTCACGACGGCGCGCTTCGGGCGTGCTTGCCACAGGGGCGAGTCGCTCCGGTTTCGGTGATGTCAAAACCAAATGTCGGAGCAGCGTTCCCGAGTGCTTCTCGTTGAGCAAAGAGGAGCGAGTGCTATTCTGTTATCGTGCGCCTCACTCTTGCTCTCCTCGGCCTCGTGCTGCTCAGCGAGTCTGGGTGTGCACGGCAGCCCTTGCCGGAAGCGAAGCCGCCCCCCGTGCAACCGCAAACGCGGCGCTCCGAAAAGCCGGAGGAGCCACCGCGCATCATCGCGCCGCCCCCAGCGTACGGAAACAAGATCGTGATGGCGCGCCGCTCGGTGGCCCATTCGCTCTGATTGAGCCGACGGCTACTGCGCCTGGACCGTCACGCGGACGAAGCTCGCGCCGCCGCGGTTGTCGTGAACGACGGCCCAGAGCCGCACGGGACCGGCTTCTGCGGGCGGGGTGAACTTCGCCCCGTGGTTCTCGTACCACCCCGTCTGCGCGTCGCTGAGGAGGCGCTCGGACGAGACGAGCTTCCCCCCATCGACGTAGTAGTTGATCCACATCTGCTCCCAGACGTCTCGCCCGAAGTAGTGCGCCGAAACCTCGTCGCGTTCCGCGCTCGCCGGATCGACGATGGGGCGCACTTCGAGCTCCGGGCAGTCGCCCGCGCACACGGGGAGGCAACGTGCATCGGTGGAGTCGGCGTCACAATCGGGGGGCACCGACTCGGCCTCCACGCACTCCGCGTCGATGCAGTCGGGCTCGACGTCGACGCCTCCGATGCGAAATCCCGTGACGATCGGGTTCTCGTTCTCGAAGCCGCCGGCGAAGCTGTACAGCATCGTGTACCCCGCCACGAAATCGTCGGGGCCCCGCGGCTCCCCGGTGGGACCGCGGCACACGAGCGGAAGGGAGCGCTCGTCCAACACCTCGAAGCCGAGCTCACCGGCACAGATCGCGAAAAAGGCGACCCCCACCCCGTACTGCGGATTGCCGGGAGCCGGCGGAGGACGGCTCGTCACGATGTCCTCCGGAACGTCGAACGTGAGCGTGTCACCGACGGCGATCGTCGGCGCTTCGCCCGCTTCGGCGAGCGCCGCGAACTGCTCGAAGCACCCCCAATAGAGGTCGCCGGGGGGGTTCACGCACGTGAGCCAGAGCAGGCTCAGGTCCCGCGGGGCCTCGGGCGAGCCGTCGTGGTAAACGAGGCGCATCGTGACGGATTCGCCGGGCGCCGCGTACGGCCGATCCTTGTGCACGCCGAGCACGCGCAGCGCGCGGATTTGGCTGGCGGGGTCGAACCCTTCCCCGCACGCGAGCGCCGAGAGACCGAGCGCGAGCGCGAGCCCACGCTGCACGAGCGTCTTGCGGGGGCGCTTTCCGTGACCAGCGCTCGGAGCCGAGGGCGTCGCCGTCATCAGAACTCGCCTCGAATGCCCAGACTCGGCACGATCGGGATTCCGGTCTGGAACTGCTCTTTGCTGAAGTTGTAGTTGTACACGAGGCCCTCGATCGCCGCGTTATTGTAGACGTTCTGCACGTCGAGGTACGTCGAGAATCGGAAAGACCGGAACTGCCAGCGTTTGTCGATGCGCACGTCGAGCTGGTGAAAGAGCGGCATGCGCCGGCTCGCAGGGGCGCCCTCGAGGGGCACGTACGAGCCTGCATCCGCTGCGTACAGCGCCGGGATCGCCGGCGGCGAGACCACCGGGGTCTCCAGATTTCCGGAGACGAGCCGGAACCGGGCGCCGAACTCCCAGCCGCGCCCGAGCCGGTAGCTCCCGAGCACGGTCAGGTTGTGCGTCTGGTCGAAACCGAAGAGGCGCTCGGCCTCGTCGGGCGCATCTTTGCGCACGCTGCGCGAGAGCGTGTAGGCGACCCATCCGAAGAATCGCTCGTCGGGCTTGTACTTGAGGAGCGATTCGAGGCCGATCACGGACCCGGTCCCCGGATTGCCGTAGTTGTAACGGGAGCCCCCCGGCGCTCGACCGACGAGACGCGTCATGTCCTTGTAGAACCCCTCGACGCTGAGCTCGATCTGCCGCGTGAACTCTTGCTCGACCCCGATCGAGTAGTGGATCGCGCGCTCGGAGAGCAGGTTCGGCGTTCCGAAGACGGGGTCGGTCTCCTCGAACGCCGGAGGCTGGTGGAAGACGCCGACGCCGCCCTTGAGCGTAGTGCGCCGTCGGTGCGTGCCGCTCTCGCCTCCTTCGGGACTCGCAGGGCGCACGAGGTCGTAGCGCGCGTTGATCCGCGGGCTCAGATCGGCGTGCCCGGTGTCGCGCGCGAAGTCGAGCCGCACCCCGGGCACGACGCGCAATCGCTCCGTGGGCTGGAGCTCGAGCTCGCCGTACCACGCGGGCCGAAACGCGGTCGTCTTGGAGGTCGACTCCCGGATTTGGCGCGACACGAACGGCCCAGGATCGGGCTCGCCCGGTCGCGGGGGCTCGGGCGCGCGAACGACGACGTCGACCGGCGCCACGAAGAAGTCGAGCCCGGCGTTGATCTTCGCGGCGCTGGAGAGCGTGAACCCGAACTCGTGGCGCAGGTAGATCGGATACGTGACGATGTCGAAGAGCAGGTTGCCGAGCGAGACGTGCACGGCATCCTTCCCGATCGAGAGCATCGACTGCATGCTCACGCGGGGCGCGAGCCGATCCTCGTAGAGCGCCTGCAGGCGCATGAACGAGATGCCGAAATTGATCCCGCCGCCAAAGGCCGGATCCTGCGCCGCGGGATCCGCGATCAGAATCTCGAGGCGATCGTCCGAGCCGTACGCGCGCAGGCTGAAGCGCGAGTCACCCCGCCGCCGCTCGAGGATCGCCTGGTAGTCGTAGTAGACGGGCGCGGTGGTCACGCCGGCCCCCGACTCTCGGAGCACGGGCTTGAGCCACGCATCGATCCAGCTGCGACGGCCCGCGAGCGCGAAGCTCCAGTCCGGCGCTCCGGGAACGGGTCCCTGGAGCATCAAGCGCCCATCGATGAGATCGAACTGGATCAGGCCGTGATAGCAGCCGGTGCGATCGCTCGGCTTCCCGTAGGGCTCGAAGCAGCTCGTGTCGGGAGCGCGCAGCCCCACGTCGACGATGCCGCCCATGACACGCCCGTACCGCGCGCTGAAGTTGCCGGGGTAAAAGTCGATGCGATCGAGGAGCTCGGTGGGCACCACGCTCGAGAGCCCGCCGAAGTGGTAGACGAGCGGCGCGAGCGAGCCATCGAAGAAGGCATTCGTGTCTTCGGGAGCGGAGCCGCGCACCACGAGCAAGCCCGAGAACGGGGGCGGACGCGCCACACCCGGCAAGCTCTCGAGCGAGCGCAAAGCATCACCGCTCGTGCCGGGGATGCGATCGATCTCGCGACGCTCGATCGTCCTCCGCGTCACTTCGCGCGGCGGGCGTTCGCCTTCGACGATGATCTCGATGCCCGTCGTCTCCGCGCTCACGCGATAGACGACCTCGGTGGCCTCGCCGACGACGACCTCCTCGTCGCTCGTGATTTCCCGGAACCCGGGCGGCGCGACGCGAACGCGGTAGCGGCCGGGCGGCGTCTCGTCGAGGCGAAACCGCCCTTCGGCGTCCGTCGTGACGCGGAGCTCGCTCCCGTCGGGTGCGACCACCACCACGTCGGCCCCGGCAAGCGGCGCGTCCGTCGCCTCGATGCGGAGCACACCGGCGAGCGTTCCCGTCTCGGGCGCCGCCGGTGCCGGAGTGTCCGGCTCGGCCGGGGTCAGCGTGAACGAGTACCGATAGAGGATCTGTACCGGGACGGGCTCTTCCCCGCGCAGGGCCGGCTTCCACTTGAACTTCAGCGACGCCTCGCGCGCGGCTTCGTCGAAGCCATGGCCGGCTGGCTCGACCACGTCGGACGCGGTGACGTTCCCCTCGACGTCGATCGTGAGCTTCAAGACGACGTCGCCCTGAATCCCGTTCCGCGCCGCCTGCTCGGGATAGGGCGCCTGCTCGAAGTGCACGAGCTCTGGCGGCACGACGCGGGGGTGATCCGGTGCCGCCGCGGGCGGTGGCGATCCGGACGCCGCGTCGGGTGTCCCGGCCGCTTCCTGTCCGTGGCCGATGGTGCTTGCGCTCGAAACGGCGAGCACCGCGAGCGCCCTGGGCAAGAAAGCACTGCGCCGGAAGCGCATGAGTCGCTTTCGTATCGGAATGCGCGCCGCGCCACAAGGCCTTGCCCCGAGCCCTCCCGAGGGTTACCCCCTCGCCGTGCGCATCGCGAGCTTCAACGTGAACTCCATCCGGGCGCGCGAGCAGGCCGTGCTCGACTGGGTCCGCGGGGCATTGCCGGACGTCCTGTGTTTGCAGGAGACGAAGGTCGAGGATGACGATTTCCCGACGGATGAGTTCCTGCGGCTCGGCTACGCGGTCGCCATGGCCGGCCAACCCGCCTACAACGGCGTCGCCATCGCGGCCCGCGGGAAGATCCAGGACGTCTGCATCGGCCTCGAGGGAGACCCCCCGGGGGCGGACCGGCGCTGCATCGCGGCCACCGTCGACGGGGTGCGGGTCTACAGCGTGTACGTACCGAACGGCAAGGTCGTCGGCAGCCCGTCGTTCGCCGAGAAGCTCGCCTTCTTGGAGCGGCTGCGCCGCACGCTCGACGAGCGGGAGAGCCCCGACCGCGAGCTCATCGTGTGCGGGGACTTCAACGTCGCGGCAGACGAGCGAGACGTGTACGACCCCGAAGCGTATCGGGGGCAGCTCCATTTCCACCCCGACGAGCACCGGGCGCTGAAGACGGTGCTCGACTTCGGCCTGGTCGACGTGTTCCGTCACTTTCATTCCGAGTCCGGCGCCTACTCCTGGTGGGACTACCGGGCCCTCGCCTTCGCGAAGAATCAGGGCCTGCGCATCGACTACGCGTTCGTGACGCGCCCGCTCCTCGCCCGCGCCACCGGAGCGTTCATCGACGTCGCGCCGCGGCGGCTCGAGAAGCCGTCCGATCACGCACCCGTCGTCGTGGACCTCGCCTGAAAATCCCGGAGCACCTCTCGGGGCAGCGCCGAGAGGGCGGCGAGCGAGATTCGCCCGCGTTCGAAGAACGTCTCGAGCGCGGGTTGTCGAGCAAACGCTTCCCGGAGGCGGAGGTAGGCGGGCAAGTACACGATCTCCCGAGCGAGGCCGCCTCCCCGCGACGCGCGGAGGGCCACCTCGAGCGCTTCGTCGCGCTCGGCGCCTCGCGCTCGGAGCTCGCGAAGGAGCTCCTCGAGGTCGGCTCCGGCGCGCACGGCGCGGGCGGCGATGTGGCGCAGCCCGAGCTCGCGCCGGCGAGTGGCGTCGAGCAAACCCGCGCGCTCCTCGATGAGCAGCGCGCGTCCCTCCTCCTCTTCCGCCGACCCGGCCGCACCGCACAGGAAGAGTCCGCACGATTCGCCCCGCGCCGCGAGCCGCGGCACGACGTGCGCCTCGAGCTCGTGGAGAGCGATGCGCCGTGCCTGGGCGGCGCGGAGCATCACGCCGGGACGCACGAGCACGACGCCGTCTCCCGCGGCGGCCACGCTGCCGAGCGCCGGCCGGAGCTCGACCCGGACCGGCAGCTTCCGCGCGGAAATCCAGGCGGAGAGCACGCTGGCGAGGCTCTCCGGGTGCGCCGCGTCACTCGGGATCCCGGGCTCGGCATCTCGAGGCGGGAGCGACGCGAGAAAGCGCTCGGCGAGCGCATCCGCGTCGGCGGCACACGGGGCCGCCGGCTCGGGAAATCGGAGCCGCGACCGGGCACCGAACTCGGGCGCGCCGACGCACTCGGCGAGCGCCGCCTCGAGCTCGAGCTCCTCGGCGCGCGCCGCATACTGCCGTCCGAGCGCGCCCTCGGAAAGGAGCCGCGCGCGGAGCTCGGCGAGCGCCCGCCGGAGCCCGGTGAGCACGGGCCGCGGCGCATACACCCACCGGGGCTCGACGCGCTCGGAGCGCGCGAGCGCGCCCCGGAGGCGCTCCGTTTCTCCACGCGCGTTCGTGGGGACCACGCGATCGAGCAGCCGGATCGCCGTCTCCGCCCGGACGAGCGCGTGTGCCGCCCGGTCGAAGAGCGCCGCGGTCACAGCTTGTTGGCGGCGATGTTGGCGAGCTCGCTGCGCTCGCCCCGGGACAGCACGATGTGCCCAGCGAGGCTCTCGCCCCGAAGCCGCTCGGCGGAGACGCTGAGGCCGTTCGTGGAGCTGTCCACGTAGGGGTTGTCGATCTGGAACGGATCGCCCGTGAGCACGATCTTCGTGCCCTCTCCGCAGCGCGTGATCACCGTCTTGACCTCGTGCGGCGTGAGGTTCTGCGCCTCGTCGACGATCACGAACTGTTGCGGCAGGCTCCGTCCTCGAATGTAAGTGAGCGGCTCGACCTGGAGCTGTCCGCTCGTGAACAGGTCGTCGTAGCCGCGCACGCCCCTCCGCTTGCCTCCCCCTGCCGCCAGCAAGAACTCGAGGTTGTCGTGGATGGGCTGCATCCACGGGTTGAGCTTCTCGTTCACGTCTCCGGGCAAGAAGCCGAGATCTCTTCCGAGCGGCATCACGGGGCGGCTCACGAGGAGGCGCCCGTATGCCCCGTCTTCGATGGTGCGCTTCAGGCCTGCCGCGAGGGCGAGCAGGGTCTTGCCCGTGCCGGCTTTGCCCATGATCGAGACCAGCCGAACATTGTCGTCGAGCAAGAGGTCGAGCGCGAAGCTTTGCTCCTTGTTCCGCGGGCGAATCGCGACGACTCCCTCGCGCGGCACGCGCAGCGCCCGGATCTCACCGGACTCCGCGTGGTAGCGGCCGAGCCCGCTCCGCGGCTTCGGCGAGTCGTCGCGGAGGATGACGCTCACGTTGGCGTAGAGCTTCTCCTCGGGGGGCGGGCGAAACGCGCCGCTCTCGAAGAAGGCGTCGAGCTCTGCCGCCGTGGTCGAGAGCTCGACGATGCCCGTCTCGAGGCGATCGGCGTCTACCGACTGATTCTCGTACGCCTCGGTCGTGAGCCCGAGCGCGTCCGCGCGGATGCGCAGATTCACGTCCATGGTGACGAAGATCGTCGGCGTGTCCGGGGACGCGTCCCGGAGGTCGATCGCCGTCTGCAACACGGCGTGATCGCCGGAGTGCGGGTTCAGCGCGATCTCGAGCCGCGGACGGCGATCCGGAACGTGGACGCGGAGCGACCCGCCGTCACCGATCGGCACGCCTTGCGCGAGCGAGCCGTTCTTGGCGCGCTCCTCGTCCAAAAGGCGCGTGATGGTGCGCGCGTTCCTTCCCCGCTCCGTCGATTCGCGTTTGAACTGATCGATCTCCTCGATCACGTAGATCGGGAGAATCAGGTCGTTGTCCTCGAACTTGTAGATGGCGAAGGGGTCGTGGAGCAGGACATTGGTGTCGAGGACGTAGTTTTTCTTCATGTGCCTGGAGGGTCGCCGGCCAATGCTGGACACGGGCCCCCGCGAGCCGGCTCTCGGCCGGATACCGCCACCCCCTTCCCCTCGCAACGTCCAAATCCAAGCGCCCGCTACTCGGCCCACGGACCTGTCGACGGCGCTCGATGCGGGCTGGCACCGGCTCAGCCCTGGACGCTCGGGAGCGTGAAGGTGAACGTGGCACCGGCGCCCACACGCGATTCGAGCCAAATGCGGCCCTCGTGCGCTTCGACGATGCCTTTGGCGATGAACAGCCCGAGCCCCGTGCCTCCTCGTTTGTGCGCTCCGCTCCAGAAGCGATCGAAGATATGCGGTGCTTGCTCGGGCGGGATCCCGGGCCCGGTGTCCGCAACCGAGAACCAGACCTCCCCGTCCTTCAGGGTTGCGCGCACCGCGACGCGGTCGCCCGGGTTGCAGAACTTCACGGCGTTGCCGATCAGGTTCGAGAACACTTGGAGGAGGCGCTCGCGATCGCAAAAGACCGGCGTGCTCTCGGGGAGCTCGAGCTGCGCCGTGAGCTCTATCGACCGCTCCCCCGCGAGGGGTCCCTGGAGCAACACGGCCTCGCTGACGAGGGAGCCCACCTCGTGAACCTCGCGTTGGAGGGCGAGCCGTGCCCCTTGGATGCTCGCCATGTCCACGAGGTCGCTGATGAGCCGCTCCATGCGCGTCGCGGACTTGTGGATGATATCGAGCTTGTTCCGGGAGAACGCGTCCTCGGAGAGCCGTCTCGTGAGCAGCGCCGTGCTCATGGTGATGGCCCCGAGCGGGTTTCTCAGATCGTGGGAGACGATGGCCAGCACCTCGTCCCGAGTGCGGACGGCGACCTGCGTCTCTCGATAGGCCCGCTCGAGCCGCTCGCGCGCGTGCTTGGCCTCCGTGACGTCGGCGACGACGACCAACGTGCCGATGCGGGCGCCGTGCGAGTCGCGGCGCGGTGCGGCCCAGACGCTGACCGCGACGACGCTTCCGTCCTTGCGCAGCCCCTTCATCTCGAGGCTCACGGAGGCGGCGCTCCGTGAGAGCTCGGAGAGCCGCGCCTCGGAGCCTTCGCGATCGTCGTCCGAGATCAGAGGCGGCGGGCGCTCGAGCACCTCGGCCTCCACCCAGCCGAACAAGCGCTCGGCAGCGGGATTCCACGAGCTCACCCGTCCCGCCTCGTCGAGAGCAACGATGGCGAGCGGGGATCCGCGAACGATGGTCTCGAGGTTCTCGGACGTCTCCTGGAGGCGCGCGACGAGGTAGCCGCGTTCGCGCTCGAGCTCGCTGCGCTCGATGGCGGTCGCGAGCACGTTCGCCATCGCTTGCAAGAAGCTGATGTCGTCGCGAGTGAACGTGCGGCGCTCGCGCGCTTCCGCTTCGAGCACGCCATAGGGCGGCTTCTCGTGCCCGTGGGGCCAGATCACGACCGTCAGGGCCGAAACGAGGCCGTGCTCCGAGAGCAAGGGTGGCACGTCGAAGCGCCGCTCCTGGCGCAGGTCCTCGACGATGACCGGCTCCCCCGTGAGCACCGTATATCCGGCGAGCGAGCGGTGACCGGACTCGACCACGGTCGTCCCGACCGCGCCGGGCTTCAATCCCACCCCGGTGCGCAAGAGCAGGCCCGCTCGGTCCGGCAAGAGCTCGAAGAGCATCACGATCGCGACGCCGAACGTCTCACGCACGATCTCGACGGCGCGCTGGAAGAGGCTCTCGAGACTCGTGCTCTCCAGGGCGAGGATCCCGAGGCGGGCGACCGCCTCCTGCTGCCGTCCACGCCGCTCCGCGGTTTCCCGAAGCAGGTGTTGCCGGATCGCGGCCGCGACGCGGTGACCCATGACCGCGACGAGGTTCTCGTCTTGCTGCGAGAACCGTTCGGCGCTGAGCGAGCCCACGTGAGCGACGCCGACGACCTCGCCGTCGTCCACGAGCGGCACCCCGAACAGGGCGCGCACCCCCTTCTTGCGGATCGCCGGGCTCATCAGGAAGGGCCGCTCGGCGGCTCTCTCGAGCGCTCGGGGTTTCCCCTCGGCGGCGATCATGCCGGTGAACCCCTCTCCCATGGGGATGGAAAGGGCGATCTCGAGGTCCTCTTCGACGCCGATCGCGGCGCGAATGCGCAACCGATCGTCGTCCCTCAGGAAAATGGACGCCGTGTCGATGGAAGGGACCGTCTCGGCCAGGACCTCCAGCATGCGCTGGAGCAGGTCGTCGAGCCCTTTGCTCCGAAATGCCACGCCGGCGATGCGATCGAATCCGGAGAGCGCACGATCCCGTGCCGCCGTGTAGCGTTGGATCGATTCGGTGATCGCCCTGTCGAGGACGTCGTTCAGGAGATCGAGCTCGAAGGCCCGCTCGGTCGCGCAGGAGGACTCCTCGAGGAGCTCCGTGATGCAGCCTCTGAGTACCGAGAACTCACGAACGACCTCGGCGAGGTCCACGCCCGCATCGAGCCGCTCGGAGGCGTGTTTCTCGACCACTGCGGGCGGCAGGGACGCCGGGCCTCCGGACGCGCTCTGGTCGGCCATGCTCGCGATGGCCTCGAGCAGGGCGGGAATGTGGTTCACGAGCGTCGGGCGATCGAGGCGGCTCGCGACTGGCAGCTTGCGCGTGCGCGCCTCCCATGCTCGCAAGATCTCCCCTCGCCGATCGCGAATGAGACGCGAGAGGCACGAACGCCCCTGCTCTTCACGCGAGAGTTGCGGGCCCATGTCGCAGAAACGCCGGACGGCGGCGCCCTCTCGAGAGCATGGATCCGTGGCCCTTCCGGGCAACCGAGTCGCCTTGCCACGGCGTGGCAGGAAATCGCGATGGCGCAGCTCTCTTTCGCTCGCGTTCTCGTTCGGGAGCGGAGCCGCGAGCAAGAACGCCGCAGAGGGTCAGCGGCGCGCAGCGGCGCGCCTCCGACGCGCGGGGAGCGGCTCGGCGAGCGGCTCTTCGATCAGCACGAAGCCCGCGCGCTCGAGATCGCCCGCCGTCACGGCGGAGCCTTGAGCAAGCGCCGCCGCGCGGCCTAGCACGCTCTCGAGCTCGAGCTCGTTGTGCGGCCAGGGGTGCTCGATCACCATGCGCAACGCCGAGGGCTCGATACCGAGGAGCTCGCGACCGAGCTCGACCGACTTGCGCGCCAACGTGTCGAGCGCGAGCGCTCGCAGATCTTCGGGGCGATCGCGAAGAGCCGGGAGCACCACCTCGGTGTCGACGAACCAGCGAGCGACGTTCGCCGCGAGCCGCCCGCGCGCGACGCACGTGGCGAGGGGCTCGGGCACGACGAGGACGACCGCCGGTGAGAAGACCTTTCGCCCCGGCTCCCTTGCTTCGCGGCGAGCGAGGCTGATCGCAAAACGCTCTTGCGTCTCGCGCGGAAGCGCCGTGACGGCGAGGACCACCAACGTTCCGTCGTCCGCGAGCCGGAGCAGCGGCGCCTCTTCGTCGGCGAGGCCCGCGTGCACGTCGGGACCCGCCAGCACGTCGGCGATCACGAGCGCGCCGGAGGCGCGCGGGCTCTGCACGTGCAGGTGCGCGGCCCAAGCGAGCGCATCGCTGCCCGGTGGCACCACGAGCGCCGCCCCTTCGCCGCGCGCGGCCAGGCTCTCGACGCGCTCGAGGGCTCCCCGGGCGGCAGCGCTGTAGGCCGCGCGTCGCGCCGGGGCGGCGAGCTTTTCGACGAGAGCCCGCAGCTTGCCGGTGTCGTTGCCGACCACGGCGGCGAGCCGTCGACACTCCGCCTCCGCGGCTTCGGCGCGCCGTGCGGCTTCGAGCTCCCGAGCGCGCGCCCTGCCGAGCGCGGCCGTGACGGACAGCACGGAGCTCAATCTGTCGGCCAAGGCGGAGAGCGCCCGCGCTTCTTCGAGCGTGAGCGGCGTTCGCCGGTCCACTTGCCGGAGCAGCACGAACCCGATCGGCTCGTCCTCGTCGAGCACCAGCGTCGCAGAGAACGCGTCGCGGGCATCGAGCCACGCCAGCACCTCGCGCAAGTCGGCACGGCGGACCTCGAGCGCGCGCAAGACGTCGGTGCGGAGCGTTCGCTCGGGCTCGTGAAGCGCGGCTTCGTAAAGGCGCTCGGGGGCGACGTCCCGATCGACGGCGAGGTAGCCCGCGACGTCGACGGAGAGCACTTCTCCCGGCTCGCGCTGCCAAATTTCGGGGCGGGCGCCGGGTGAGGGATCGATGCGCGCGAGCGCCGCGAGCGCCGCGCAGAGGGCGGCGCGCGGCTCCGGTTTCAAGGCCTCGTGCGTCGCGTCCTCGATGGCCGAGAGCCAACGGGACTGCTCGGGTCCGAGCGGGCGCGCGAGCACGTGCCCGAGCAGGCCGATGAGGATGGCCCCCGCCACGCCGCCTCCGACGGCGAAAGAGGCGTATTGCGGCGCGTGCTCCGCGACCGCGCCGCACACGAGGAACAGAGGAGCTCCGGGAATGGCGACCGCGACGAGGCCGCGCAGCACGCGCGTCACGAGCGTCGCGTCCGCTACCACGGCCGTCCACGCCGCGCCGGCGGACGCCGCGACGCAGGCCGCGGGCAGCACGCGATCGGGTCGCCCGATGCCGAGCAACGCCGCAGGCACCGCGAGGGTGAACGCGGCGAGCGAGAGCGCGAACGCCGCGCGCGCCCGATCGCCCACGCCGAGCTCGAGCCGCCGCAACGTGCGCAGCCGCAACGTCGCGGCGACGAGCACGAGCAGCGTCCCCGCGCCTGCGCTCGCCGTCGCATACTCGATGATCGACGGATCGAAGCGCAGCGACGGCGCGGGCACGACGACGTACGCGCCGGGCACCGCCGTCGCGATGCCCCAAACGAACCCCGCGAACAGAGCCGCGTCGAGCGCCCGTGCCGCGCGCGGCGGCGCGAGGATGCCGGGCGGGCCCGGGATCCGCGCCAGCGCGACGAGCGCGCCCGTCGCGGCGAGGGCTGCGCCCAAATTGGCGGCCGCATCGAGCGCAGGCCGCGTCGCCCCCCCGGCCCGAGCAGCGGCGAGGAGCGCCGCGCCCGTCGCCCCCGCGCGCACGGCCAAGCGCCC
>CAYYWA010000005.1:45805-51287 GCA_964475255.1 uncultured Sorangium sp. | reverse complement strand
CGTGGCGCGTCGGGGGTCAGCATGGATCGGGGGGTGTAGTTGGGCAGGTGGTTACCTTGATTCAGCCCGCATGTTTGACCCGTCGGTGGGTTGCAGGGAGGGGGGAGGCACGCGCGATCTGTGGTGCGAGCGCGCCTGCTTGGCGCTGCTGATTCCCGCGCCCTGTGAGTAACCGCCCGCTGGCTGCGGCGGTTCTCGAGGCGCCGAGGTACCCGCCGAGGTACCCGGTCGTCGTTCCGCCCCGTTGGCCGATCGCGAATCGAGCCGTTTTACTGGCGCCCCCGAGACGATTCGAACGTCCGACCAACGGTTTAGGAAACCGCTGCTCTATCCTCTGAGCTACGGGGGCTGGCGCGTCGAGAGCTGACACGGGCCGCCGTGGAGATCAAGGGGAGAGGGCCGAAGGGGCTCACTCCGCGGTCGCGGGGGACGCCGGCTCGGCGGGGAACGGCGCGGCGGCTCGGTCGGGCACGGACTCCTCGGCGTGGCGGACGACGAGCAGAGAGGTCGGGCAGTCCATCAGCACGCGCTCGCGCTGAATGCCGAACGGACGCTGCTCGAGCCCCCAGTCGCGGCCGAGCCCGATGATGACGAGATCGTACGCCTCCTTGCATTCTTCCAGCACGACGGCGGTCGGCGACTCGGACTCGACGACCCGCAGGATGACGCGACCTCCCGTGATCTCCTCGAAGGCGTTCGTGAACGCCTCACGGGCGCCGAGCGGCGGACCCGAGTCACGGCCCTTGGGGGGAACGACGTGGAGCACGACCACCTCGGTGTCGCGACCGGTGAGCGAGCGCCGCGCGAGGTCGAGCGCGGCACGGTCGTGCGGCGTGCCGGTGAAGGGAACGAGCACGCGGCGCACGCGGTCGAGGCCGCGATCCACGAACACGCCGACGGTGCTCTTGGACTCGCGCATGACGCGATACACCGTGCCGCCCAGCAAGCTCTGGCCGAACAGCGGTTTGTGACTGCCGAGCAGCACCAGATCGGCGCTCCGCGCGCGCGCGACGTCGGCGATGTCCTGAGCCGGGTCGGCCGAGACGAAGCTCAAGGGACGCACGTCGACGTCGAGCGCCTCTGCCCGCTCGAGCAGCGGCGCGAACGAGGTGCTCGCGATCTCGTCGGTATGGGCGTCGGAAAAGGAGCCGCGCTCGGCGGGCCCGACCAGGCGCAGCGCGAACAGCTGCGACGGCTCCGTGCGCGTGAGCGCCGCCGCCAGGGTGACGAGCCCAGGTCCCGTGCGAGCGTCGGCCACACAGACCAGCACGGTGAACGGGCGCGGGACGGGCGGGAGCGGAGCGGGCGTGGGTTCCGGCAGCTGCTGCCCGAGGTCCCCCGCGGGGTAGACGAGGCGGAGGACGGGCGCGGTGAAGAGCGTCGTCACGAGCGCCATGACGACGAGCATCGCGAACAGGGAAGGGCCGATCACCCCGAGATCGAGGCCGATGTTGAGCACGATGAGCTCCATCAGCCCGCGCGTGTTCATGAGGACGCCGAGGGCGCTCGACTCCCGCCACGAAAGCCCCGCGACCCGCGCGGCCACGGTGCTCCCACCGAACTTGCCGAGGCACGCCACGCCGATGATGAGCGCGCAGAGCACCCACTCTCTCGGCGTATCGAGCAGACCCACCTGAGTTCGCAGACCGCTGTAGGCGAAAAACAGCGGGAGCAAGACGACGAGGATGAGCTCCTCGAGCTTCTCGGCGAGGGCCCGCGCGAACCCCCCTTGCTTCGGCAGAATCGCGCCGAACAGGAACGCGCCGAACAGAGCGTGGATGCCGATGAGCTCGGTGACGAAGCTCGAGGCGAAGAGGAGCAGGAGCACCCCCGCCACGGCGTTCTGCGTGAGGGCGTCCGGGCGCGAGACGCGCGCTCCGGCGCGCACGAGGAGCGGTCGCACCGCCCCGAACATCAGCGCGATGTACACGAGCGTCAGCACGGTCGTGACGATCGCGGAGCGGAGACCGGTGGCGCGGCTCGCGGCCACGACGAAGGCCAGGATGCACCACGCCAAGGCGTCGCCGACCGCGGCCGACGTGATCGCGATCGAGCCCACTTTGGTCCGGAGCAGGCGGTGCTCGCTCAGGATGCGCGCGAGCACCGGGAACGCCGTGATGCTCATCGCCGCGCCCAGGAACAGCGCGAACGAGAGGAGCGGCACGCCGGGATCGGAGAGGTCGTCGCGCAAGAAGTAGGCGAGCAGGCACCCGAGCCCGAAAGGGACCCCGATGCTCACGTGGGCGATGGCGAGGGACGCCTGCGCCTGCCCCCGGAGCATCTTCAAGTCGAGCTCGAGCCCGACGAGGAACATGAAGAGCACGAGGCCGAGCTGGCTCACCAAGGTGAGCACTTCGAGGGAGTCCGGCGCGAACAGCGTCGTGTACGCCTCTGGAAATAGGAGTCCGAAAAACGAGGGCCCGAGCAGGATCCCAGCCCCGATTTCCGCGATCACCATCGGTTGTGCGAAGCGCTTCGCGACCAGCCCGAGAGCGCGCGCCGTGAGCACGATCGCCGCCACCTGGGCGAGGAAGCGCGGCAACGGATCGTGGAGCAGCTCTGCGAAGGGCATCGAGAGCGAGCGCAGAGCTTACCTTGGATTCTGTGAACGAGCGCGCTCTCGGCGAGAGCACGTATGGGAAAAAAGGCCGTTTCGCTCGGAACCCGGAGTGGGGAGAAATTCGAAACGCCCCCGAGTGGGTCCGGGCTCGTCTGGTGAGCGGCGCGACTACGCGTCTCCCTTCGCGACCGCCGCCGGCACCTGCCAGAGCTTGATCGCGCGCACGCGGCGCGGCGTTGCATCGACGATTTCGAGCTCGATGCCGTCCTCGAGACGAACGCGGGTGCCCGGGCGCGGCAGGGAGCCGTGCAGGGCGATGGCGAGGCCCGCCAGCGTCGACCAGCGGGAGCCGATGGGGAGCTCGAGGCCGAGCTCGCGATTGAGCTCGTGCACTCCGAGGCTCGCGTCGACGAGGATGGCGCCGTCCGGAAGCTCGCGGATGCGTTCCACGCGTGGCTCGTGCTCGCTGAAAATCTCTCCCACGAGCTCCTCGACGAGATCCTCGATGGTCACCAGGCCCGCGACCGAGCCCTGTTCGCGGACCACGACGGCGAGCCCGGCGCGGCTCGTCTGCAGCTGTTTCAACAGATCGATGGCGCGCACCGTCTCCGGCACGAAGTAGACCTCTCGCACGAGCTCGCGGATGGGGCGTTGCCGGAGCGAGATCGCGTTCAGGAGGTCGATGTGCGTGACGTAGCCGAGGATGTTGTCGAGCTCGCCGTCGTACACGGGAAAACGCCGGTACGGGTTCTCGAGCAACAGGATGCGGACCTCGTCGAAGGACGCCTCGACGTCGATGCACACCATGTCGACCCGCGGAACCATCACCGCGCCCACCTTGAGCTCGGCGAAATCGACGGCGCGGCTCGCGATTTCTCCCGCCTCCGGGTGCAACGTTCCCGCCTGCGTCGCTTCCTCGACGACGCGCTGGATCTCCTCGGGAGAGACGCGCGCTTCGGTGAACGACGTTTGATCGTGGAACAGCCGCAGCACGAGGTTCGAGCTGCCCGCGAGAAACCAGATCAGCGGGCGCGCGAGGTACGAGAGCGCGACGAGCGGTAGCCCCGCGAGCAGCGCGTAGCGCTCGCCCACGCGCAAGGCGAGGCTCTTCGGGACGAGCTCGCCCAACACCAGCGTGAAATACGACACGCCCACGACGACCAACGTGAGCGCGACGTCGTCCGCGTGCTCGCCCAATCCGCGCACGGCGAGCCAACGCGCGAGCGGCTCGGCCAACGTGGCGCCGCCGAACGCGGCCGCTGTCGCTCCGATCACGGTGATGCCGACCTGGATCGTAGCGAGGAACCGCTCGGGAGCCGCGCGCAGCTTGAGCAGCGCACGCCCGCGGGTGCTCCCCTCGGCGAGCTCGGCGAGCCGCGTTTTACGAACCGAGATGATCGCGATCTCCGCGCCGGAAAACAGGCCGTTCGCGACGACGAGGAGGAGGATGATCAGGATTTCGGACCAGAGTCCCACTGGGTTCACTCACCCGCGGCGGGCCACGCTTCGGAAGGGACCGAGAGCGAGCACGGAAGCGAGCATCCAGACTCCCACGACGCCGAAGAGTACCGGGTAACTCGTGGCGCGCGCAACCAGCCCGCCCAGGGTCAGCGTGAGGCCGGCACCGAGATTGAACGAGCCGTTGTAAAAGCTCAGGCTCGAGCCGCGACGGGCAGGATCGGACGTTTCGGCGACGAGGGCGGCGAGGGACGGGAACAAGAGACCGTGCGCGATCCCGAACGCAAACCCGAACGCGAACAACGCGTTTGGCTCGAGCACGGCCACCGACGCGACGACCACGGCGTAGAAGGCGAGTGAGAGCTGCGCGACCTGGCGTCGCCCGAAGCGATCCAGGGCGCCCCCGAACGCGACGCGAATCGCGACCGCGGCGATCGTGTAGCCGACGAAGAATCCCGAGACGCGCTCGGCGCCGAGCGCGAGCGCGTGCGGCTGCACGAACGTGGTGAGGGTCCCGAAACCGGCGCCCGTGACGAGCCCGGCATAGAGCAGCGCGCGTGAGCTCCCGCCGCTGCTCGTGGGCTCCGTTTCGGAGCGCGAAACATCACGGACGCGTGTCGCGAACAGGGCGGTGATCAGCGCGAGCGCGGCGCTGCCAGCGAACACCGACGACCAGCCGAAGCGCTCCGCCGCGACCTCGCCGACCGCGGGGGCCAGCGCGTTGGCTGTCAGCGACGCCGTGCCGATGAGGCCGATCGCCTGGCCCAAGCGCTCCTTCGGCGCGAGCTCCGCGCCCGCCGCGGTCGTGGCATTGAAGACGAGCGCGAAGCCGACTCCTTGCACGGAACGGACGATGAAGAGCCAGGCGCCGAGCTCCGTGACCGTGAGCATCGCGAGCGACGTCGCCACGCTCAACACCACACCCGTGAGCAGGACGCGCCGGGGCCCGAAGCGGTCGATGAGGCGGCCGAGCAGCGGGGTCGCGAGGACGGCCGCCCACAAAGCGCAGGCTCCCACGAGCCCGATGGCCGCCGGGCCGGCCGCCAACTCGGTCGCCAGGTATTTCGGAAGCAGGAAGTAGACCGAGAACGTGAGCCCGAAGCAGAACTGAACCAGGAGAAGGCGCAGGAGCGGGCCGGTGAGAAGCCGGGACCGGCGCGGGTCTCCCGTTAAGATCGCCGGGAAGGGGGCTGCTGAGGCTGAGGGTCGACTTGGAGGCGTCATCGTGCGGAGCTCGGCGGCCGATCGGGAGCTCCACAAGCGACGAACCCTCTCGGCCGGTGCTGGCGGAGAGGGTTTCGTGCGGTGTGCAGATCGCTCGAGCGCCTATCCGCCGTCCGGGCGGATGACCCACTTACGAAGCGGGTGGCGCAGAGCACGCTGCATGCCTGCTTCCCTAGTGCAGCTTCTCTGGTTCGTCAATTGCCGGACCCATGGCCGCGGAGTGCCCCGCACTGCGGGGTG
>CAYYWA010000005.1:38481-45795 GCA_964475255.1 uncultured Sorangium sp. | reverse complement strand
GAGCGCTAGTCTCGTGGGCTCGGAGATGTGGATCAGAGACAGGTGCCCCGCACTGCGGGGTGCGCGCGTGCACCCGCGTGGCCCGACGCCTCGGTGCATGGGTCCGTGCTCGGCTCGACGAATGCGATTCTCGTTATTACCTTGCATTCATCATGCCTTCCGCTCTCGGATCCCGGCCGCCTTCGGGGCCAGAATCGCGACCGCCGCCGAAGCAGCCGCCGGAAACCGGCGGGCCGCCGCGCCCGAGCTGGCGCGGCTGGATCGTCCTCGCGCTCCTGCTGCTCACCTTTTACAGCTGGAACCGGTACGCCGCAGAGGACGAGGCCCACCCGGCCATCTCGTACACGGCGTTCTACCAGGCGGTTCAGTCGGACCAGGTAGCGAGCGTCACCTTGAAGGGCCAGAACGTGACGGGGCGCTTCGAGAAGCCCGTGCAGATAGAGGGCCGGTCGCTCGAGACCTTCCGCACGATGGTGCCGGTGCAAGAGGATACCGAGCTGCTCCCCCTGCTTCGCGAAAAAGGCGTCACCATCAACGTGCGCAGCGAGGAGCAGCCGCTCGGCGTCCAAATCATCCTTTCGCTCCTGCCGTTCGCCCTGATCATCGGCGCCTGGGTTTGGTTGTCGCGCCGCGCTCAGAGCATGATGGGCACGGGGGGTCCGTTCGGGATGTTGAAGGCGCGCACGCGTCGCTTCGAGAAGGAGGGCAAGGTCAGCGTCAAGTTCGACGACGTCGCCGGGCTCAAGTCGGCGAAGCAGGACCTGCAGGAGATCGTCCAGTTTCTCAAGGAGCCGGAGCGCTTTCGCAAGCTCGGCGGGAAGGTCCCGCGGGGCGTGCTCCTCGTCGGGCCGCCTGGCACCGGCAAGACCCTGCTCGCGCGGGCCGTCGCCGGCGAGGCCGGGGTTCCGTTCTTTTCGATCAACGGATCGGAGTTCATCGAGCTCTTCGTCGGCGTGGGCGCTTCGCGCGTCCGCGAGCTCTTCGAGGAAGCCAAGAAGGTCGCCCCCGCGATCATCTTCATCGACGAGATCGACGCCGTCGGGCGTTCGCGCGGCGCGGGACTCGGTGGCGGGCACGACGAGCGCGAGCAGACGTTGAACCAGCTCCTTTCGGAGATGGACGGCTTCGATCGCAACGACCTCACCATCGTCCTCGCCGCGACGAACCGTCCCGACGTGCTCGATCCCGCGCTGCTCCGTCCGGGCCGGTTCGATCGGCGCGTCATCATCGATCGGCCCGAGCTCGGCGCGCGCCGGGCCATCCTCGAGGTGCACACGCGGGGCAAGCCGCTCGGGGCAGACGTCGATCTGCAGCAGATCGCGGCGAACACGCCGGGCTTCTCCGGGGCCGACCTCGCGAACCTCGTGAACGAGGCCGCGCTGAACGCGACCCGCCGGGGCGCCGAAGCCATCGAGCGCCGCGACTTCACGGCTGCCTACGACAAGATCGTGCTCGGTGACTTGCGCGAGACGAAGCTCGACCCGCAAGAAAAGCGACGCGTCGCGGTGCACGAGTCCGGGCACGCGGTCGTGGCGCACTTCTCACCCAACGCCGAGCCGCTCGAGCGCGTCACGATCATCCCGCGCGGCATGGCGCTCGGCGTGACCCAGTACGTGCCCGGCCAGGACCGGCATCTTTTCACCGAGCCCCAGCTCCGCGACAACCTGCGCATGATGTTGGGGGGCTACGCCGCCGAGCGGCTCATCCTCGGCACCATCTCGTCGGGCGCAGAGAACGACCTCAAGCGAGCCACCGAGCTCGCCTTCAAGATGGTCGCGCACTGGGGCATGAGCGATCGCGTCGGCCCCGTGTACCACGAGCACCGCACCGAGCATCCGTTCCTCGGCCAGCAGCTCGCGACCGAGGGCGGGACGAGCGATGCGACGGTCCACATCATCGAAGACGAGACCCGGCGCATCCTGAACAACGCGCTCTCGGGCGCGGAGCAGATCCTCCGTGAGCACCGCGCGGAGCTCGAGCGGCTCGTGGGTGCGCTGCTCGAGCGCGAAACCGTCGAGAAAGAGGAGCTCGTGCGCATGCTCGGGCCGGGTCAGGCGGGTGCCGAGCGGGCCCTCGCGAGCGCAGCCAACGCGTGAACGCAGTCGGTCGAGGTCGCTCGCGGCAGCCCTGGCTCGGTCGGGTCCGTACGTTCGTCGTGCTCGCGTTGTTGGGTGCGGCGTGCCGCGAGCCCGTCGCGTCGGCGTCGGCGCCCTCGGCCCAGGCCCCGGAGGCGCGGACCGCGTCCGCTGCGCGACCGGGTACGCCCGCACAGGGGGCGCCACGAGGTGGCGACACCAGTCCGGAGGCCCGCGAAGCGACCGTGCAGCTCCGGGCGCGCCACCCGGACGGCGTCCCGCTGCATCCCGAGCCGCGAACGAGCGCCGTCTCCGGGCGGCTTCCGGACGGGACGCGCGCCGTGGTGCTCGAAGAGGCCGACGACGGTCGGTGGCTCCGGGTGCGCGCGCCGAGCGGCGTCGGAGGCTGGATCACGCGGCGGTACGTGGTCGGGGAAGGGGGGCCGCGCGAGAAAGAGCGCGCCGAACGCCGGTCGCTCGCCTCGCGGACGCTCGACGCGGGCTCCCCCTGGGCGTCGCGCGCCGCGTGCCTCACCGCGCTCGACGATTCGGAACGACAACGGCGCCCCGAGGGCATCGCGCGTCTCGCGGCTTGGAACGTGCGCTGGTTCCCGGAAGGCGCCCCCGGCGTGCGCGGAAAAAAGCGGAGAGGGACCGATCTCGTGTGGCTTTCGTGCGCGCTCGCGCTGCTCGACGCCGACGTGATCGTGCTCTCGGAGATCAAGGCGCACCCGCGAGGGCGGGCGGCCCTGAACGAGGTGCTCACCCGCTTGAGCGAGCTCACGGGTGGGAACTTCAACGTTCGACTCGACGAATGCAACCCGGCGCCGGCGCAGCACGTCGCCGTCGTGTGGAACGCGGCGCGGGCACGCGCGCACGGCTTCGAAGTGTACGGAGAGCTGAACCCGCGCGGGGCGCCCTGCCGGGACCAGCTTCGCCCGGGCCTCGGGGGATACTTCCGGTTCCCGGGTGGGCTCGACCTCGAGGTCGTCGGCGTGCACCTGAAGAGCGGCGCGGATCCGCGCGCGTTCGCGCTCCGAAAAAAGTCGTGGGAGGCGCTCACGAGTGTTCGCGCCCGAGCCGGCGCTGCCCGCAAGGACGACGACGTCGTCGTGCTCGGCGACTTCAACGCGATGGGGTGTCGGAGCTGCTCCCCCGCGCTCGATGCCGCGGCCGAGCGCAGAGAGCTCGCCCGAACCGCGTCGGGTTTCGTGCTGCCGCCGGCCGAGCCGGCCTGCTCGCACTACTACGAAGGGCGAGGGTCGCTGCTCGACTTCGCGATCACCACGAGCACGATGCGGGAAGCCGAGAACGCGCGGCTGTCCGTCGAGGGACTGTGCCGGGAGCTCGGCTGTTCGGCGGTCGGTGAGGCGCTCCCCGACGCGTACCACCACCTGAGCGACCACTGCCCGATCGTCTTGGACGTGACCGATCGCGACTTGGATTGAGTCCGCGGCCGCCGTGGTACCGTCGCGCCATGGCGACGGCTCACTGGCTCGCGAAGAGCGAGCCGTACAAGTACTCTTTCGACGCGCTCGTGCGTGACAAGCGCACGGTCTGGGACGGGGTTCGCAACTTCGAGGCGCGCAACAACCTGCGCGCGATGAAGAAGGGCGACCTCGTGCTCTTCTACCATTCGAACGAGGGCAAGGAGATCGTCGGGATCGCCCGAGTCGTGCGCGAGGCCTACCCCGACCCGACCGCCCCCGGCGAGGACTGGTCCGTTGTCGACGTCGCGCCCGTGAAGCGTTTGCGCACCCCGGTAGGGCTCGCAACCATCAAGGCGGACGCACGCCTCTCGAAGATGGCGCTGGTCCGGCGCTCGCGGCTCAGCGTCGTGCCCGTGACCCCCGCCGAATTCGACAGAATTCTGGAGCTCGGCGAGACGAAGCTCTAGCCCCGCTCGCGCCCTTCCTTGAGCTCGACCAGCGTGGTGAGCGCCTCGATCTCGCGCTTCGTCTGGATCTCGCGCTGCCGCAGGGCCTTCACGTCCGCTTCCAGCTTGCGCAGGTCGGCTTCGATCTCGCGCAGGGATTCCTTCAGCCTGTCGCGTTCGGTCTTCAGCACCTCGAGCTCGATGGGCACGCTTTCCTCCGGGTTCGGACCCTCGTAGCAAACTCCGGCCGTGTCGGGAACGCTTTCGTGCAGGGGCGGGGCGGCGGCACCGCTTCGCCCCCGGGATCCGGGAGCAACCCTAGCCGTCTGCCACGACCCGGTTGCGCCCCTGCTCCTTCGCGAGATAGAGGCGCCGGTCGGCGATACGGACGATCTCCTCGGGGCTCGGGACGCCGCAGCACGCGACCGAAGCGCACCCGGCGCTCAGCGTCACGTGAATTCGCTCGTCCTTCGCCGCGAACGGCGTGCTCTCGATGGCGATGCGGAGGCGCTCGCCGAGCTTCCGAGCACCCGCGAGCGTGATGCCCCGGAGGATCACCGCGAACTCCTCCCCGCCGAAGCGGGCGAACACGTCCTCCGTACGGAGCGAGCGCATCGAGAGCTGTGCGACCTCGCTCAGGACCAGATCCCCCGCGGGGTGGCCGTAGGTGTCGTTGATGCGCTTGAAATGATCGATGTCGAGCAGGACGAGCGACGCCTCCGACGAGTGTCGCGCGGCGAAGGCGATCTCCGCCCGCAGCCGCTCGTCGAAATGGAGGCGGTTGTAGGCGCCAGTGAGCGCGTCCCGCGTGCTCGACTCGTAAAGCTTGCGGAAGAGCCGCTCCTCCCGGGCGTCGGTCAGCTTGAATCGGAACGAAGCCTGCGCGCCGAACGCGAGGGCGCTCCCGTGCTCGATGCGCCGTCGGGTGACGCGCTCCCCCGCGACGAAGGTGCCGTTGCGGGACCCGAGATCTTCGATGTAGTACGCGCCGTCCTCGCGGAAGAGCTTGGCGTGGAATCGGCTGATGCTCTCCTCGTCGATGCGCAGCGCGTTCGTCGCGTGCCGGCCGATCGTGAACGGCAACGACTCGATCGCGACGACCAGCCCCGCGTGCACGCCATCCATGCGAATGAGCAATGCGCGCTCCGCGAGCGAAGGCGTGGAGGGCCCGCCGAACTCCGAAAGCCGCAGGTTGATTTCCGTCGTGCGGGGCTCGTCGTCGAACTCGGGCTCCGGCAAGCTGGGCAGCGGCGGGCGCGGCCGATCGGGCGCCGAGGCCAGCTGGGCACCGGGCTCCCCGGGGAGCCACGCCTTGCGCTCCACCTCGGGGGGCCTGGAGGTCACGAACTCCTTCACCAGGTCACCTCGGGAAACGCGCGTCCCGGGCGAGCGAACAAAAAGCCCTGGAGGAGATCGCAGCCCAAGGCGGTGAGCGTATCGCGCTCGGCCGGGCTCTCCACGCCCTCGCCGACCACGATCACGCCCATGTCTTTTGCCAGCGCCGTCATCGACCGCACGACTTTCTGCTTCGTCGAGTTCTGATGTACGTCACGAACGAGGCTCATGTCGAGTTTCACGATCTCGGGCTCGAGGAGGGTGAAGCTCGTCAGGCCGGCGTACCCGGCGCCGAGGTCGTCCACGGCGATGCTGAAGCCGAGCTCGCGCAGCGCCGCGACGCGCGCGCGGACGTCCTTGACCTCATCCAGGGACGACCGCTCGGTGACCTCGAGCACGACCCGGTCGGCGATGGGCGTGAGCGGTGATTCGTCGGAGAGCAGCACGGGGTCCAACAGGTCCGTCACGTGCAGGTTGACGAAGAGCTTACCCCGACTGGTGCCATTGCGGACGGGTTCGGCGGCTCGAGCGCGGATCAAGCGCCCGAGCTCCTCGATGCGGCCGAGTCGGGCGGCTGCGTCGAGGACCGCACCGGGGTGCGGCAGCGACGGCTCCGTCGTGCGGAGCAGCGCCTCGTAGCCGAAGACCTTCTGGGCCCGCACGTCCACGATCGGGTGATACGCGACCCAGAGCTGACTCAGCGCGCGATCGAAGCTGGCTTCGATGCCGGCGCGGTCCGCGCCGAGCGCGTTGTCGTTCCCGAAGAGCTCGGCCGCCTTCTGCTTGACGCGGGCGAGGCGGTGGACCTGCACCGCCTTCTCGAGCACCCGCTCGAGCGCTTCGGAGTTCACCGGCTTGGTGAGATAGTGGAACGCGCCGTACTCGAGCGCCTGGATCGCGGTGCTCACCGCGGGATCTCCCGTGATCAGCACCACGGGGACGTTGAGATCGTGCTCGCGGACCTCGCGCAAAAGTTGGATACCGTCCATCCCGGGCATGCCGATGTCGCTCAGGACGACATCGAACGACCGGTGTCGGATTGAATGAACCGCTTGCTCCCCATCGTGAGCCGTAACCACCTCGAACCCTCGCATGCGAAGCGCGCGGCTCACGGCTCGCAGGACCGCAGGGTCGTCGTCAACCAGGAGCACGGCTCGAGTCTGGGGCCGCGCTCCTGGATCGCGGTCTGAGATGGGCATCTCGGTGCGCCGCTTCGGAGGCGCCTCGCTCGGTCTCCCCCCCAAGACGGCCCTGTCGGCGGCATCGGCAGAAGCGGACATTTGCAGAAACGAACGGACGCAACGTCACCGGCTAAAGGTAAACAGGAGTTCACCGCTGCTGTGGCACACGCACCGCAGGGGAATGGGGGGAGCTCGGAATCGGGAGCCCGTTTTTCCCTAGATTTCGGGCCGATGCCGGAGGGGGGCGTCGAGGAGTCTGCCTTTCCCGACTCGGAACCCAGAAATCGGCTCAGGTCGGTTCTTGTGGGCGCACCGCGCCCCCTTTGCCCACCTGGTACGACCGCCGGAGCACACGCCGCGCCGGACCCGCTCCTCGCTGGAGGTGCTCGAGTGGTGTTCGCTGCACCGAGCGCGGCCGGGACTCGACCCGCACGAGGCGCGTGCCCCGCGGGAGCTCGAGCTCGACGACCCGCTGCCAGACGGTGCCCGGTCCGCTCGGCAACGTCTGCACGCGGGCTCCCGGCGCGCGTGCGGCGGGCAGCCAACCGTCGCGCACGGCGACGAGCCAGGCGACCTCCACGGAGCCACGAGCGACGATGTGCTCGCCCTCGACGAGCTCGACCCGCTCGAGGGGCGCCTCGGAGGGGGGACTCGTGGTCATGGCTCACTCGAATCGGGTCGCGCCGGCGAGCGCATCCTCGAGCATGATGCCCATCCCGTGCGAGAGGGAGCGCGGCAGCTCGCTGCGCGCGAACAACCGGGCTTCGAGGATTTCGACGGGGTTGATGGGGGGGCGCACCGGGGGAGCGATGCGGGCCTCGACGACGACCGTCACGGCATGAAAGCG